>JBKPPO010000102.1:0-10778 GCA_046733635.1 Pseudomonadota bacterium
CGACAGATCCATCGAACTATCGGTCATCGGCGACAACAATCTCGTGCTGCCGTTGCGGCTGGATTCGGCCACGTTGCGTATGGTGAACGGCAAGAAGGCGGATACCTCCGAGGCCACAATCAGTGTGAAGACGCGGATTCCGGCCACGCCAGGCAACAGTTCCGCGCTCGTCGCCAAGCTGCGCGACTTCGTCACCGGTATCAAACCCGTGGGCCGCACGCTCATCGACGAAGACGGCGATTTCGAGATCAGCCTGGTCAAGCCGTCGCAGTATCGCGATCGCGTCATCGAGCTTTTCGCCGCGGATGTGAAGAAAGTCACCGCGTCGCTCGGGCCCGAATACAAGGTGGTGGTGAGCGGGATCGACAAACCCATCGAGTGGGTGCGCGACGGAATGCTGGAAGTCACGATTTTCGTGCCCTACAGCTATGCCGTCCTGCCGGCGAGCGTTACCTCATACTCGACGATCAGCCACGATTGATCGACATGCAGGCAGTCGCTTCCGGAGTGCTGACGTACCAGGCCAATGTTGACGTCGGTTGCAACCTGGGAGAGCTTTCGGGCGTCTCAACGCGCGGAGGTTCCCATGCAACGACTGTTCGCCACTTTCGCGCTGCTTGCGCTCGCAGGACCGCTCGCCGCCCAGACCGCGGGCCCCGCGCCATCGCAGAAGCTCACCGATGAAATCGCCGCGGCGGACGCGAAGTTCTTCTCCGCGTTTTTCGATCACTGCGACATCGACACGCTGAAGGCCATGCTCACCGACGACTTCGAGATGTTCCATGACAAGGGCGGACGCACCGCGAGTTCGGCCAAGGAGATGATCGCCGGCCTCGAAGGCACCTGCGCGCGGCAAAAGACCGGTGAAGACTATCGCGCGAGGCGCGAGCTCGTGGCGTCATCGCTCAAGGTCTATCCACTGAACAATTACGGCGCCATCGAAGTGGGCGTGCACAAGTTCTACCAATTGCTCCCTGGCAAGCCCGAGAAGCTGGTGGAAGTCTCGCAGTTCACGCAGGTCTGGAAGAAGGAAGGCGAGGTCTGGAAACTGGCACGCGTGCTCAGCTATGACCACCGGCTGACGGAGTAGAGGATGCTGCGGCGGCTACTTGCCGCCGCGCTCGCGCGCGATCGCGCGATACCCGATGTCCCGGCGGCATTGCATGCCCTCGAACGACACCTGGTCCACGAGCGCATACGCCTGCGCCTGGGCGGCGGAGACGCTCTCGCCGAGTCCGACGGCGCACAACACGCGACCGCCGCTCGTCAGGATGGCGCCGTTCTCGGCGCGTGTGCCGGCGTGGAAGACCTTGCCCTGGCCCTGCGCCGATAGTTTGGCCGCGGCATCGAGACCGTGTATGACGTCGCCCTTGCGCACCGCGTCCGGATAACCGCCGGCCGCGAGCACCACGCCGAGCGATGCACGCGGATCCCAGTCGGCCTCGACCTCGTCGAGCCGGCCGTCCAGCGCCGCCTCGCACAGCGCCACGAGATCGCTGCGCAATCGCATCATGATGGGCTGGGTCTCGGGATCGCCGAAGCGGCAGTTGTACTCGAGCACATTGGGTGTGCCGTCGGGGTGCACCATGATCCCCGCGTACAGGAAGCCGGTATACGGCGTGCCGTCCTTCGCGAGGCCGCGAATGGTCGGCTCGATGACCTCGCGCATGATCCGCGCGTGCATGGCCGCATCCACGACGGGAGCGGGCGAATACGCGCCCATGCCCCCGGTGTTCGGGCCCGCGTCCGCGTCTCGCAGTCGCTTGTGGTCCTGCGAGGTGGCCATCGTGAGGATGTTCCTGCCATCCGCCATGACGATGAAGCTGGCTTCTTCGCCGGGCAGGAATTCTTCGATGACGACTTCATCGCCCGCCGAGCCGAACTGCCCGCCGAACATGGACTGCGCGGTGGTAATGGCTTCTTCCACGTCGTCGACGATCACGACGCCTTTTCCGGCCGCGAGGCCGGACGCCTTCACGACGATCGGCGTGCGCTGCGCGCGCACCCAGGCGGGATCGAAGTTGTCTTTCGTGAACGTGGCGTAAGCCGCGGTCGGGATGCCGTGGCGCTTGAGGAATTCCTTGGTGAAGGCCTTGGAGCCTTCGAGCTGCGCCGCAGCCCGTCGCGGGCCGAAGCAGCGCAGCCCCGCGGCCTGGAAAGCGTCCACGACGCCGATCACGAGCGGCGCCTCGGGGCCGATGATGGTGAGGCCCACGTTCTCGGCCTTGGCCAACGCGACGAGGCCTGCGACGTCCTCCGAGCCTACGTTCACGTTGCGTACGCGTGGTTCCGTGGCCGTACCGCCGTTACCGGGGGCGACGAGGACTTCGGTGACCTTGGGCGACTGCGCGCATTTCCACGCGAGCGCGTGTTCGCGTCCGCCGGAGCCGACGATGAGGATTTTCACGGGACTGCCTTCACGCGACCGTTTTCACGAAATCCGCTGCCCGGGACGATGTTCGTCAATGCCGGAAGTGGCGCATGCCGGTGAACACCATGCACATGCCGTGTTCGTCGGCCGCGGCGATGACTTCCTCGTCGCGTTTGCTGCCGCCGGGCTGCACGATGGCCTTGATGCCGTATTCAGCCGCCACGTCGATGCCATCGCGGAACGGGAAGAATGCATCCGAAGCCATGGAGCTGCCTTCGACGGTGAGGCCTTCGTCCCTGGCCTTGAGCGCAGCGACGCGCGTCGAGTACACACGCGACATCTGCCCGGCGCCCACGCCGATGGTCATGCCTTCCTTGGCGAACACGATGGCGTTGGACTTCACGTATTTGCAGACGCGCCAGGCGAACCACAGGTCCGCGTATTGCGTGGGCGTGGGCTGGAGTTTGCTGACCACCTTGAACGTGTCCGGCTGGGCGAGCGCGGTATCGCGGCTCTGCACGAGCAGGCCGCCGACGACGCTGCGGTATTCGAGCTCGCTCGGGCTGGTCTGGTTGAGCGGGCCGATCACGAGCACGCGCACGTTCGTCTTGCCCGCGAGCACCGCGGCAGCGGCCGCAGACACCGAAGGCGCCGCGATCACTTCCACGAACTGACGGTTCACGATCGCGGCGGCCGTGGCTTCATCGAGCTCACGATTGAAGGCGATGATGCCGCCGAAGGCGGAGGTGGGATCCGTGCGATAGGCGCGGTCATACGCGTCGGCCAGCGACACGGCCGTGGCCACGCCGCAGGGGTTCGCATGCTTGACGATCACGCAGGCCGGCTCGGCGAACACGCGCACGCATTCCACCGCGGTATCCGTGTCCGCGATGTTGTTGAACGACAGTTCCTTGCCCTGGAGCATGCGCGCGTTGGCGACGCAGGAGCCCTTGGCGCCGAGCTCGCGATAGAACGCCGCGCGCTGATGCGGATTTTCGCCGTAGCGCAGGTCCTGGATCTTTTCGTAGACCAGCGGCAGAGCGGCCGGGAAATCCTCGGCCGCAGTCACGTCGCGGCCCAGAAGGTAGTTGGACACCATGGTGTCGTACTTCGCCGTGTGCGCGAACGCCTTGGCAGCGAGGCCGGCGCGCGTGTCGATGCTCGTCGCGCCGTCGTTCGCCTCCAGGTCGCCGAGCACGGCCGCGTAATCGGAGGGGTCGACGATGACCGTCACCGACTCGTGATTCTTGGAAGCCGCACGCACCATCGCGGGGCCGCCGATGTCGATGTTTTCGATGGCGTCGGCGTGTGTGCAGTCGGGCTTGGCCACGGTCTGCGCGAACGGGTAGAGATTGACCACCAGCAGATCGATGGGCGGGATGTCGTGCTTCTGCATCACGGCATCGTCGACGCCACGGCGGCCCAGCAGGCCGCCGTGCACGCGCGGGTGCAGCGTCTTCACGCGGCCGTCCATGATTTCCGGGAAGCCCGTGTACGACGACACCTCGATCACGGGAATTCCGTTGTCGGCCAGGAGCTTGGCGGTGCCGCCGGTGCTCAGCAACTCCACTTTGCGGGCCGCCAGAGTGCGGGCGAAATCAACCAGCCCCGTCTTGTCGGAAACCGACAGCAGGGCTCTGCGAATCTTTACGAGCATGTTTTTTTGCGGGCTCAGCCCGAGAGGCCGAATTGACGAAGCTTCTTGCGCAGCGTGCCACGGTTGATGCCGAGGATCGCCGCGGCGCGGCACTGGTTGCCCGATGAATAATCGAGCACCGCGCGGAACAGGGGTTCTTCCACCTCGCGCAGCACCAGGTCGTAGAGGTGCGCGGGCTTGTGGCCGTTGAGGTTGGAGAAGTAGTCGGAGAGGGCGCGCTCGGCGTGGTTGCGCAGGGGCACTTCAAGCGTGCCGTTGCGTCCCGAATCTTTCCGTGTCCGAGAAGTTTTCGCCGTCATTCAAAACGCCCCATCGTCTGTGCCCGAGCCTGAACACATCGTTCGGTCTTATACACACGCCGCAATACCTCCCCAGGTTGCGACGGTGGTCCCGCCGGCGGTCAACTTGTTCGACCACTCATCGAGACTTTTTTTCGACAACGCAAACTGCGACGCCGACGTCGAAGCTGCCATCAGTTCCCGACGAACATCGGGCGCATCCTGCATCTTCTCTAAATACCAACCGAGGTGTTTGCGTGCTACTCGAACGCCTGTCTCTTCACCGTAGAAAGCGTAGAGGGATTCGAGATGCGCGAGGATGGTATCGCAAACTTTCTGGATTGGAAGTGCGGGCGCATTTTTTCCGTGAGATAAAAAATAATTGACATCACGGAAGATCCACGGCGAGCCATGTGCTGCGCGACCGAGCATTACTCCGTTTGCTCCCGTGAAATCAAGCACCATGCGCGCCTTTTCCGGTGAATCGATGTCGCCATTCGCGAATAACGGAATTCGAGTACGCGATCTGATTTCTCGAATCGTTTCGTACTCCGCTGCGCCGTCATAAAAATCTTCGCGCGTGCGGCCGTGTATCGCGAGCGCTGCGATGCCACAGCTTTCAGCGAGTTGCGCGATGCGCACACCGTTGCGTCGATCACGACTCCAGCCCGTGCGCGTTTTGAGTGTCACGGGAACGCTCGACGCCGCAACGACCGCGGTCAGAATCTCCGCCACGAGATTCTCGTCAGTCAACAATGCGGAGCCGCACAGGCGGTTGCACACTTTTTTCGCAGGGCAACCCATGTTGATGTCGATGATCTGCGCGCCCAGATCGATGTTGCGACGCGCGGCTTCCGCGAGCGCCTGCGGCTCCGCTCCCGCGAGTTGCACGACGCGCGGCTCCGGCTCGCCGTCGTGATCGAGGCGGCGCTGCGTTTTCTTCGTCGTCCAGAGGCGCACGTCACTCGTGATCATTTCCGACGCGGCGAGCCCGGCGCCGAAGGACTTCGCCAACACGCGAAAGGGGCGATCGGTGACACCGGCCATGGGGGCCAGCACCACGTTGGAGCCGAGCTCGTGAGGACCGATACGCATCGCGTCTCAGCCGGCCGAGCGCCGGCGGGCGTCGTTCGCGCAGCCCACCGATCCATCGCCCGTGCTGAGGCAAGCGTCGATCTCGAATCCGACAGCCGCGCGGCCCGGGTCCACGACTCGCACCTCAGCATCGATGCGCTGATCGGGTTCGAGCAGGCGTTGATCGGCCACGGCGCGCGGCAGGTACTCGGCGGGCTCGAGATCGCGAGTTGCGACCGCGTTGTCGAATCGATCCTTGAGGGTGAGCCGCACCAGCGGCAGCGGCTGCACGCGATCACTTTCGTTCTGCACCGACAGCCGCACGCGAAGCTGCGTGCCTTCGCCGCCGATGGCGTCCGCGCCGAGCTGTTTGACGGAATACGCCGTGAGATCCCAGCGCGGCGCCAGCCGCACGCCGAACCAGCCGTAGACCTTGCTGACCGCCGGGCCGACGGTCTGGTTGAGCACCAGGTCCTGGCGATTCGAATGCAGGATCTGCAGCAGCAGCAATATCGATAATGCGCCGATGCCGGCGCCGAAATGCCAGGCAGGCCGTTGCGGCGGCGGTTCGGCGAGCAGGGGCTCGAGCACCGTGTCGCTCGGCGCCGCCGCGCCGGTGCTCGCGCGGGCCGCGCGTACGACCGGGGCCTCTTCCTCGTCCGCGAGGTTTTCGGCTTCCAGCGGCGCGCGTTCGGCTGTGCGCGTGCGTTCCGCCTCGGCGAACATCTCGTCGACCCAGGCCGGATCGCCGGGATCGCCCTGCGCTGCGGCCTGGCTCGTCATCGTATCGTCGGACGCGGCCTCTTCGGCGGGCACTTCTTCCGCCAGCGGGTTTTCCGCCAAAGGATCATCCGAAGCGAGCAGCGGGGATTCCTCGATCACGGATTCCGCATCGGCCGCGGGCGCTTCCGCGGGAGGGTCGTCATCGAGCAAGGACCAGTCTTCGGCGGCGATCGTGTCCGTGTGAGAGACATCGTCGGCGGGCAGCTCTTCGGCCGCGGGTTCTTCCGCCGGAGTTTCTTCAGCGAGCACCACGGTCTCGAACGTGCCGGAGCCGTTCTGCTCCGCGTCCGACGGCGAGATGAAGATTTCGGAGACGTCCGTGGCCGCGGCGTCGAATTCCATCGACGCCTCTTCGGAATCGGGCGCTTCGAGGATGATTTCTTCCTCGATGGGTTCGGGCTGCGGTTCCGGTTCCGGTTCCGGCTCGGGTTCGAACGCGACGCCCGAACCCACCGCGGGATTCACCGGCCCGCGCGGCGCGGTCTCCTGCAATCGCCGGCTCGCGGAGTCCGAGATTCCGCTCGCGGGATCGCCTTCACGCAACGCGATCAGCGCATTGAACACGTTGGCGCAGCGGCCGCAGCGCACGTAACCCTGGCCCGCGCGCAGATCCACGGTGGTGACCACCAGCGTGAGCGTGCATTTGGGACAGACGGTGAACAAGCGCTTACTCCTGGCGACGCTTGCCCGTGAGGGCGGTCCAGCCATCGCGCGTCGCGAATGGCGAGATATCAAACCACGGTGCGTGCGCGCGTGTCACTTCCTCGGCCTGCGTGCTCAGCAGTCCCGCGAGCACGATCCGGCCGCCAACCCGCGTGAGCTCGGCGAATCGCGGCGCGAGTTCGCAAAGCGGGCCGCAAAGGATGTTAGCCATCAGCAGGTCCACGCCCGCTGGCAGATCGGCATCGCGCTCGACCACGTGCACGCCCGGCGCGACTTCGTTCGCGGCCGCGTTGTCGCGCGTGGCCGTGAGCGCCTGCGGATCGATGTCGAACGCATGCGCGGAGTCCGCGCCCAGCTTCACGGCTGCGACCGCGAGCACACCCGAGCCGCAGCCGTAGTCGATGGTCTTCTGCCCTGGAGCGACGTGTTCATCGAGCCAGGAAAGACACATCGCGGTGGTGGCGTGGGTGCCGGTGCCGAACGCTAGTCCCGGATCCAGCTTCACCACCACGGCGCCTTCCGTGTGCACGTGCGCGTGGTGGGGCGCGACCCAGAGCCGCTTGCCGAAACACATGGGATGGAAATCGCGCAGCCACTCGCGTTCCCAGATCTTGTCGGCGAGCGTCTCGACCTGCAGGCGTGCGGCCTCGATGCGCAACACGTGTGCGAGGCCGCTCACCAGTTCCTCGGGGGAAGTCTCGAAGGGAAACAGCGCCTGCAGCCGCGAATGCGGCCACAGGCGGAACTCACCGGGCGCCGGCTCGAGGATGGGATCGTCGTGCTGGTCGGTGTACGACACCGCCAGCGCGCCGAAATCGAAACAGGCCTCTTCGACCAGCTCGGCGTCCAGGCCGTCGAGCGTCAATGTCACGGCGAGCTGCGGCACGCGACCCTCTTACTTGAGGCCCAGCCGGCGTTCCAGGTAGTGGATGTCCTGGCCGCCCGTGCGGAAGGCCTGGTGCGTGAAGATCTCCTGGTGGAGCGCCGTGTTCGTCTTGATGCCTTCCACCACCATCTCCGCGAGCGCATTGCGCATGCGGGCGATGGCCGTCTCGCGCGTGTCGCCATAGGCGATCACTTTCGCGATCAGCGAGTCGTAGTGGGGCGGAACGTTGTAGCCCGAGTAGATGTGACTATCCACCCGGATGCCCGGGCCACCCGGCGCATGCCAGAGCTTCACGGGGCCGGGTGAGGGCATGAAGGTCTTTGCGTCCTCGGCGTTGATGCGGCACTCGATCGCATGGCCCGTGAGCTTGATGTCCTTCTGCGCGTACTGCAGCTTCTCGCCCGACGCGATCAGGAGCTGCGCCTTCACGAGGTCGATGCCCGTGATGAGCTCCGTCACCGGATGTTCCACCTGGATGCGCGTGTTCATCTCGATGAAGTAGAACTCGCCGTCCTGGTAGAGGAATTCCAGCGTGCCGGCGCTGCGGTAACCCACGGCCTTGCAGGCCTCGACCACGCGCTCGCCCATCTTCTGGCGCTGCGCTTCGGTGATGCCCGGCGCGGGCGCTTCTTCCACCACCTTCTGATGGCGGCGCTGCATGGAGCAGTCGCGCTCGCCGAGATGGATCACGTTGCCGTGATGATCGGCCAGCACCTGGAACTCGATGTGCCGCGGCTTCTCGAGGAATTTCTCCATGTAGACCTGGTCGTTGTTGAAGGCCGCGTGCGCCTCCGACTTCGTGACCGCGATCGCATTGAGGAGCGCCGCTTCGCTGTGGACCACGCGCATGCCGCGTCCGCCGCCGCCACCCGAGGCCTTGATGATCACGGGGTAGCCGATGTCGCGCGCGATCTTGAAGTTTTCTTCCGGCGAATCACCCAGCGGGCCGCCGGAGCCGGGCACGCAGGGCACGCCAGCCTTCTTCATGACGTTGATGGCGGAAACCTTGTCTCCCATCATCCGGATCACATCAGCCTTCGGGCCGATGAACGTGAAACCGCTTTTTTCCACGCGCTCGGCGAAGTCCGCGTTCTCGGACAGGAACCCATAGCCCGGATGGATGCCCACCGCATCGGTGACCTCGGCCGCGCTGATGATGGCGGGCATGTTGAGGTAGCTCTTCTGCGATTGCGGCGGTCCGATGCACACCGACTCATCGGCGAGCAGCACGTGCTTGAGGTTGTAGTCGGCCGTGGAGTGAACGGCCACGGTCTTGATGCCGAGCTCGCGGCAGGCGCGGAGGATGCGGAGCGCGATCTCGCCGCGATTGGCGATGATGATCTTGTCGAGCATCTCGTCGACTACTCGATGACGAAGAGAGGCTGGCCGAATTCGACCGGGTCGCCGTTGGTGGCCATGATCGCCGTGATCTTGCCGGTCTTGTCGCTCTCGATCTGGTTCATCATCTTCATGGCTTCGATGATGCAGAGCACCTGGCCTTCCTTCACTTCGGTGCCGATCTCGACGAAGGGCTTCGCACCCGGCGAGGGAGCGCCATAGAAAGTGCCCACCATCGGCGCGGAGACCACGTGCTCCTTGCTGTTGCGGGCGGCCGGGGCCACGGCGGGGGCGCCCGCGGCCGGAGCGGCGGCGGCAACCGGTGCAGCCACGGCGACAGGAGCGGGGGCATAGGCCGGCGCCATGTGCGATACCACCGGGCCGGTCGGCATGCGGCTGATGCGGACGGCTTCCTCGCCTTCCTTGATCTCGATTTCAGCGATCCCCGACTCTTCGAGTAGTTCGATGAGTTTTTTTACTTTGCGGATATCCAAGGGGCCCTCTCTTGATGACTATTCAACGCGCGGGACGCGCGTCCATGGATTGGTTGATTCGTGCTACAGCCGCCTGGACTGCCAGCTCGTATCCGAATGCGCCCAGGCCGACGATGCAGCCCACGGCGATGTCCGAGAAATACGAGTGATGCCGGAATTTCTCCCGGGCGAAAGTGTTGGAAAGGTGTAGTTCGATGAAGGGCAGCTTCACGCCGAGCAGCGCGTCGCGGATGGCGACGCTGGTGTGGGTGAACGCGCCCGGATTGATGATCGCGAACGAGATCCCGTTGGCCCGGGAGGCGTGGATGCGGTCGACGATCTCGTGTTCGGCGTTGCTCTGGAAGGCGACGAGCTCATGCCCCAATTTGGTCGCGGCGTTCTTCGCGCGCTCCTCGATCGAGGCCAGCGTGTCGGAGCCGTAAACCTCGGGCTCGCGCTGGCCCAGCAGGTTCAGGTTGGGGCCGTTGAGTAATAGGAGTCTTGCCATTCCGGTGTGGGCCGTCGATTGAAGGCGGCGAATTTACCGTAATGGGCGGGTAACGTGCGCGGTTTTCGTCAAACTGACGCGATCCCGCGAGGAATGCCGGTCAGTGGGGCTGCGTTGCCTCGGAATTGGCGCGCGCGGCGGCCATTTCCTTGAAAGCCTGGGCTACCTGCGCCTGGGCGGCCTCGCGGGTCAACTTGCCTGCGTCGATGTCCTGCAACCGATCGAACGCGAAATTGGCTTCATCTTCGTGCAACTCGCCAATCTTGATGGTGAGGATGCGGTTTTGGCTGTCTACGAAGATCGAGAAGGGAAGCGCCATGCCCATGCCGAAGGCCTTAGCGGCTGCCAAACCATCGTCCTCGCCGATGAGCAACGGGTATTCCACGGCGACTTTCTGCGTGAACTTGAGGACATCCTCCTTGAAGTCCACCGCAATCCCGACGATCTCGCCGTTTCGCGCCTGCCGCTCCTTTCTGATCTTGTTGAGCAGCGGAATCTCGCGACGACAGGGGGTGCACCAGGTCGCCCAGAAATTAACCATGAGCGGCCGGCCCGCGAAGCTCGCGAGCCGGGTGGGCTTGCCGTCCTTGTCCTCGAGCGTGATGTCAGGGAGTACGTCCGGAATGGCTTTCGAAGCAGCTTCTGGTTCAGGTGGAGTGGCCTCGCCCAGTTCTGTGGCGGCTTCAGGCTCGATGGCCTTCAGGGTGACCGGCTCGGCCCCCTGATTAGCGACTTGTCTGAAGCCGA
>JBKPPO010000103.1:0-19459 GCA_046733635.1 Pseudomonadota bacterium
CGCCACCGGGAGCGCTCACATGGCAAAATGCGCGCCCATGTCAGATCGCCAGATGCATTCGCGCACGAAGATCGTCGCGACCTTAGGCCCGTCCACGGATTCCATCGAAGTACTGACCGATATGGTCCGCGCGGGGCTCGACGTCGCTCGCGTGAACTTCTCCCACGGCAAGCACGAAGAACACGGCCGCCGCATCGACCTGGTGCACGAAGCCGCGCGTAGGGCGGGCCGCTACGTCGGCATCCTGGCCGACCTCGGCGGACCCAAGATCCGCATCGAGAGCTTCGTCAACAAGAAGGTGGACCTCAAGGACGGCCAGGACTTCGCGCTCGACACCGCGCACGACATCAATGCCGGCAACGAGACGGTCGTGGGCTGCGCCTACAAGGACCTGCCCAAGGACGTGAAGCCGGGCAACATCCTGCTGCTCAACGACGGCCTCATCACGCTCGAGGTCACGAAGGTGTCGGGCACACGCATCGACACCAAGGTCATCGCCGGTGGCGAGTTGTCCAACCGCAAGGGCGTGAACCTCAAGGGCGGCGGCATCTCCGCGCCCGCGCTCACCGACAAGGACCGCGAGGACATCAAGTTCGCCTGCGGCCGGGGCGTGGATTACGTCGCCGTTTCATTCGCGCGCGATGCCGCGGACATGAACTACGCGCGCCAGCTCGTGCGCGAGGCCGGCGGTCATGCCCACCTGTGCGCGAAGGTGGAGCGGCACGAAGCCATCCACAACCTGACCGAAATCATCGATGCGTCCGACGCCATCATGGTCGCGCGCGGCGATCTCGCGGTCGAGATGGGTTACGCCGAGATCACCGGCCTGCAGAAGACCATCATCCACGAGTCGCGCACGCGCAATAAGGTCGTGATCACGGCCACGCAGATGATGGAGTCGATGATCCTCGCGCCGGTGCCCACGCGCGCCGAAGTGTCGGACGTCGCGAACGCGGTGATGGACGGCACGGACGCGGTGATGCTCTCGGCGGAAAGCGCCGTTGGCAAATACCCGGTCAAGGCCGTGCAGGCCATGGAAGAGATCATCAACGCGGCCGAGAAGTATCAGCTCAAGCACAACCGCGTGCGCCATCGCGTCGAAGGCATGGTGGACCGCACCGAAGAAGCCATCGCGATGGCGGTGATGTACACGGCGAATCACATGAAGGTTCGCGCCATCGTTGCTCTCACCGAGTCCGGGACTACTCCCCTGTGGATGTCGCGCTCGCGCGCGGACATCCCCATCTACGCGTTCACGCGCCACGAATCCACGCGTCGCCGCGTCACGCTGTATCGCGGCGTGTATCCCGTGCCTTTCGACATCCCTGAGGTGCGCACCACCGAGCTGTTCAAGGCCATCCTGACGTTGCTGCTGCAGCTCGAGCTGGTCGAGAAGGGCGACATGGTCATCGTCACCAAGGGCGAGCTCACCGGCATCACCGGTGGCACGAACGCGCTCACCATCCTGCGCGTCCCGAAGGACTGAGACCGCCGCATGCGCTGGCTGAGATGGCTGCGATGGACGTTGATCGTCGTCGCAAGTCTCGCAGCGCTGGCGTTCGGAGTCGCCTGGTGGCTGCTGCGGCAGAGCCTGCCGCAGATCGCGGGATCCATCACCACACCCATCGGTGCGCTCGCCACGATCGAGCGGGACGCGCGCGGCATTCCCGTGATCACTGCGCGCACGCGGGAGGACCTGGCCTACGCCACCGGCTTCGCTCACGCGCAGGACCGTTACTTCCAGATGGATCTTTCGCGGCGTCTCGCCGCGGGCGAACTCTCGGAGTTGTTCGGCGCGGTGGCGCTGCGCACGGACCGGCAGAAGCGCCGTTTTGGATTCCGCGCCGTTGCGCGCAAGGTCATCGAGACGGCGCCCGCGAACGAACTCGCCGTGACGGAGGCTTACACGCGCGGCGTGAACGCCGGGCTCACGAGCCTGAAGAGCCGCCCCTGGGAATACCTGCTGCTGCGCGCCGATCCCGCGCCGTGGCTGCCCGAGGACTCGGTGCTGGTGGTGCATTCCATGTGGTGGCAACTGCAGTGGGGCACGTTGCGGGACGAGATCGATCGCCGCCGCGTCGAGCGTGCGCTCGCCGCCAAGGGTGACGCCGCCGCGGCGCAGGCGGTCATCCACTTCGTGTTCGCGGGTCATTCGGATTGGGACACGCCCAACCACGGGAAGGAAGCGCGGTGCGTGCAAGCCTCGTGCACCGATTCGGCGAACGTGCTCACGCAGCCGTTTCCCGCGCTGTTGCGTTTCACGGGCGCGATGGATGCGAGCGGCGACGAGCCGCGCAAACCCGGCAGCAACAACTGGGCGGTCGCGGGAACGCACACTCGCTCGGGCGTGGCGCTGATCGCCAATGACATGCACCTCGATCTCGGCGTGCCGGCCGTGTGGTATCCCGCGCGGTTGCGCGTGAGCGAAGATCCCACGGTCGACGTCACCGGCGTGACACTCCCCGGCACTCCCGCCGTCGCGGCTGGTTCGAATGGCCACGTGGCCTGGGGCTTCACGAACAGCTATGGCGACTTTGCCGACGTGCGCTGGGCCCAGTGCGCGAGCCCTGACTACCGCGAGCGCCGCGAAATCATCCGCGTGAAGGGCGGGGCGGATGTCGAGGTGATCTACCAGGACGTGGGGGCCGGCGTGGTGCTCGATGGTGAGGATTACGCCGCCGATGTCGCCGCCGGCGAATGTCTGCAGGCCGGCTGGCTCGCCACGCGCGCGGACGCGACGAACTTCGGACTCCTTCGCGTGGAGCGCTCGCGCAACATCGACGAGGTGCTCGCGCTGGCGCCGGGCATCGGAATACCGGGCCAGAACATGGTGCTCGGCGACGCGGGAGGCCGCATCGCCTGGACCTTGTTGGGACGGGTGCCGCGCAACACGGGGCCCGATCGCCTGTTCGGTGAGATGGTGTATCGCGACGCCGGCGATCACCCGCGACTCGCCGATCCGCCCGTCGGCCGCCTGTGGACCGCAAACCAGCGAGTGGTGTCGGGCGAGCTCGAGGCCGTGCTCGGTGACGATGAAGTGGAGGTCGGCGCCGGCGGCTACGACATCGGCGCCCGCGCGCGCCAGATCCGCGACGACCTGCTGGCGCTCAGCAAACCCGCGACCGAAGCCGACATGCTGGCCATCCAGCTCGATTCACGCGCGTTGTTCTTCGGGCGCTGGCGGGAATTGCTGCTCGCGCTGCTCGACGAGGACGCCATGCGCGATTCGCCGCAGCGCCGCGAATTCCGCGCGCTGATCAGCGACTGGAAGGCGGAGGCGGCGCCGGACGCCGTCGGTTACCGCCTGGTGCGCACGTTCCGCACGAACACGTTGAACGCATTGTGGCGCAGCCTGAGCGCCGGGTTGTTGGGCGACCAATTCGATGGCCGCCGCCCCTCGCAACTCGAGGCGGGTGGTTTCCGGCTGGTGACCGAACGGCCCGCCAACATCCCGCCACCGGGCGGCGGTGACTGGCGCGCCTTCCTGCTCGCGCGGCTGGATTCCACGCTGGCGGAGTTGAAATCCGAATGCGGCTCACTCGCGAGCTGTGACTACGGATCGCTGAATCCGGTGCGAGTCCAGCATCCGCTGTCTCGCGCCATCCCGCTGCTGTCGCGAGTGCTCGACATGCCGACGATGCGGCTGGCCGGCGATCACCACATGCCGCGTGTCCAGGATGGCGCGTTCGGCGCGTCGGAACGATTCGCTGTTTCGCCAGGCCGCGAGGACCAGGGCTATCTACAACTTCCGGGCGGTCCCTCGGGCCATCCACTGTCGCCGTTCTATCGCAGCGGCTTCGACGACTGGGCCGGAGGCAAGGCCACGCCGTTCCTGCCGGGCCAGGCCGTTCATCGGCTCGAACTCAAACCCTGATCACGCTCTCGGTAAATACCGGTTCTACTGCGCCGAAGTCGCGTCGCTCCGGTTTCAAGGTGAGTTCGCGCTGCAGGAATGATCCATGCCTGGCCCGGTGGCAGCAGCCACCCGGCCGGGCATAAGCTCTCCCCATGAGAGACGCGCGTTTCACCGGCACGAGCACCTACATCGCCACGCCAGATCTCATGATGGCGGTCGACGCGGCGGTGACACTGGCCCGGCCCCTGCTGCTCAAGGGCGAGCCGGGCACCGGAAAAACACAGCTCGCGGCGGAGATCGCGCGATCCCTGCAGCGCCCGCTGTTCGAGTGGCACATCAAGTCCACGAGCAAGGCGCAGCAAGGCCTGTACGAATACGACGCGGTCTCCCGGCTCCGCGACTCGCAGCTCGGCGAGGAAAAGGTTCGCGACGTCCGCAACTACATCGTGAAGGGCAGTTTGTGGGAGGCATTCGAGTCGGAGGTGCAGCCCGTGCTCCTCATCGACGAGATCGACAAGGCCGACATCGAATTCCCGAACGACCTGCTGCGCGAACTGGACCGCATGGAATTCTTCGTGCACGAGACGCGCGAACTCGTGAAGGCCAGGCATCGGCCCATCATGCTGATCACCAGCAACAACGAGAAAGAGCTGCCCGACGCGTTCCTGCGCCGCTGCTTCTTCCACTACATCCGCTTTCCCGATGCCGCGACGCTCGAGAAGATAGTCCGTGTGCATCACCCGGAGCTCAAGAAAGAATTGCTGTCGGAAGCGCTGGGAGCGTTCTTCAACGTGCGCGAGACACCGGGCCTGCGCAAGAAGCCGTCCACCTCGGAGCTGCTCGACTGGATCAAGCTGCTCGTGGCCGAAGACATCCCGCCCGAGGCGTTGCGCGGCGACGATCCCAGGAAACTGATCCCGGTGCTGCATGGCGCGTTGCTCAAGAACGAGCAGGACGTGCATCTGTTCGAACAGCTCGTGTTCCTGAATCGCGGGAAGGGCCGATAGGCCGCCATGCTGCTGCGCTTCTTCGCCGATTTGCGCGCTGGCGGCGTGCCGGTGACGCTGCCGGAATTCCTTTCGCTGCTCGAAGCGCTGGCGGCGCGGCTCGCGGCGCTGTCCGCGGAGGATTTCTACTACCTGGCGCGGCTTTCGCTGGTGAAGGACGAACGGCATTTCGACCGGTTCGACCGGGTGTTCGCCGAGCACTTCGCGGGCGCCGAGAAAGTGTTCGACGAAATCGTCGCGGAACTGCCGCCAGAGTGGCTGCGGCAGGTGACGGAGCGCCTGCTCACCGACGAAGAGAAGCGGAAGGTTCAATCGCTGGGCGGCTGGGACAAGCTGCTCGAGACACTGCGAGAACGCCTGCGCGAGCAGAAGGAGCGTCACGAAGGCGGCAGCCGTTGGATAGGCAGTGGCGGTACTTCGCCTTTCGGGAACCAGGGCTTCAATCCGGAAGGCGTGCGCATCGGGCAGTCGCGCGGCCGCCAGGGGCGTGCCGTGAAGGTCTGGGATGCCCGGCAGTACCGCAATCTCGATGACGGCGTCGAGCTCGATACGCGCAATCTCAAGATGGCTTTGCGCCGGCTGCGCCGGTTCGCGCGCGAAGGCGCGCCCGAGGAGCTGGACGTCGACGGCACCATCGAGTCGACCGCGCGTAATGCCGGCCTGCTGGATCTCAAACTGGTCGCCGAGCGCCGCAACGCGGTCAAACTATTGCTGTTGCTCGACGTGGGTGGCTCCATGGATCCGCATGTGAAGATCTGCGAGGAGCTCTTCTCGGCCGCACGCGCCGAATTCAAGCACCTGGAGTATTTCTACTTCCACAACTTTCCGTATGAACGCCTTTGGCAGGACAACCGTCGGCGCTTCAGCAAGGTCACCAGCACCTGGACATTGCTGCGCCGGTTCAACCCTGACTACCGCGTGGTGTTCGTCGGCGACGCCACGATGAGCCCCTACGAGATCGAGCAGCCCGGTGGCAGCGTGGAGCACTGGAACGAGGAGTCCGGGCGCGACTGGATGAGCCGCATCACGGCCCATTTCCCGCACCTGGTCTGGCTCAATCCCGAGCCCGAAGACCGCTGGCGGTGGACCCCGTCCATCGGCATGACCAGGGAGTTGCTAGGTGGGCGCATGTTCCCGCTGACGCTGAGCGGCATGGACCACGCCATGCGTGAGCTCAAGCGCCGGGGCGCATATACTGCGCCGCATGGAAGTTAGCCTGCTGGTCTTGCTACTCGGCGCCGCCGATCCCCAGGCTCCAGTCGTTTCCGATTCCGTTCCAGCACCCGACCACGTCGAGGCGTTGCCCGCGATTCCGTCGGCCGCCCAGGCCGGGGCGCACACCGCCGGTGTCCGGCTGCGGCTGCCCGCGCTGACGCCTGTCTACGTGAAACTGGGCGCGGAGATGGCGTCGAACCGCAACAAGTCCGGCGACCGGTTTCCCCTCATCGTTGCCGAAGACGTCCTGGTCGGTGAACAGGTCGTGATACCTGCCGGATCCACCGGCGAAGGTGAAGTGATCCATGCCGCGAAGTCCGGCGGCGGTGGCAAACCCGGCGAACTACTGCTCGCGGCGCGTTTCGTGCGCGTGAAGGACGTCGACGTGCGCCTGCGGTCCATGGTGCTGGGGAAAGCCGGCAGGGAGCGCACGGGCGAAACACTGGCCGCCAGTTTCGTCATCGGACCGTTCGCCATGTTCGTGCGGGGAGGGGCGGTCGTCGTGCCTCCGGGCACCGTCGCAAGCGCCAAGACGGCCGCCGACATCGAATTGCCCGCGACGGAGCCGGGAGCTCCGCGCGAAGCGCAGCCAGTCGAGGAAAACCTGATCGATGAAAGCAAGGGAGGAGAAAACGATGAAACAAAAACTACGTGATGCCCTGTTGATGACGATCCTGTGCGCACCCGTGGCGGTGATGGCCCAGGAGGCTGCCGCGCCAGCGCCCGAGCCGGCGGCGTCCACGGAGGCCGCAGCCTCAGCGACGCCCTCGGGCGAAACCGGAACGGTGATCTTCTTCCGCGAGAAGAAGTTCGCCGGCGGCGCCATCCGCTACAAGGTGCGGGAGAACGGCGTGGAGTTGTGCAAGCTGGCCAGCGGCACTTTTTGCACGGTGCAGGTGCCCGTCGGCAAACACGAGTACGAAGTGCACTCCGAGTCCAAGGACAGGCTCACGCTCGAAGTGGAATCCGGCGAGACGTACTACGTGCTCGGTGGCATGTCGATCGGCGTGTTCGCCGGTCGACCGAACCTCTCGCCTTCGGACAAGGCGGCGTTCGACGGGATGAAGGACAAGCTCAAGGACAACACCGGCCAGGACCTCGATCCGCCCGAGGGTGAGAAGGCTTCGAAGAAAAAGAAGGCCTGAACCACGGCGGCGGGCGAAATGAAAAACGCCCGGCACCGCGAGGCGCCGGGCGTTCTTTGCGTGATCGAATCGACTCAGCCGGCCTTCGCGGGCGTGTGCGCCTTGATCTCGGCGAGCACGAAGTTCGAGTGCTCTTTCGGATCCACCTTGGCCCAGTGCTTCACGATCTTGCCATCGGGTCCGATCAGGAAGGTCTGGCGGCTCGCGAGCTGGGTGACTCCCGCGTTGAACAGCACGCCGTACTTGCCGGACACCTCGCGCGTGGGATCGGCGAGGATGTTGAACGGCAGGCTGTGTTCCTTGGCGAACTTCTCGTGTGAAGCGACGTCGTCGACGCTCACACCGAGGATGACGGCGTTCGCCTTCCGGAATTCGAAGATGTTGTCGCGCAGCTCACAGGCCTGCGTGGTGCAGCCCGGCGTATCGTCCTTGGGGTAGAAGTACAGGACGATGTATTTGCCCTTGTACTGGTCCAGCGTGTGCCAGGCGCCCGCCTGATCCTGTAGTTTGAAGTTCGGCGCGGCCGAACCCACCGCCGGTGCCGCCGAAGGGGGCTGAGCGCATACACTGGTGGCCGCCACGATGAGGCCGGTGACCAATAATCTGCGAAGTGCGAGCATGATCGTCTCCGTAAAAGTTGAGAGTCTGGGACCGAATGCCTGAAGTGGACCGGGATACTAGCAGCGGTATTTCACGCACGGGCCTGATACTCACCGGCGGCGGGGCACGCGCTTCCTACCAGGTGGGCGTGCTCAAGGCCCTGTCGGAGATCCTGCCGGGCTCCCGGTGGCCTTTTCCCATCATCGTGGGGACTTCGGCGGGCGCGGTTTCCGCGAGCATCCTCGCGGCCAATGTCACGCGATGGCACCAGTCCGTCGGCGAGATCGAGAACGTCTGGGCGAACTTCCGGGTGAACCAGGTGTTCCGGTCGGACGCCCGGGCCATGTTGCGCGCGGGCGCCCGCTGGCTGGGATCGCTGCTGACGGGTGGAGTTTTGGGCCCCCCGAAGTCCCTGCTGGACAACTCCCCGCTGCGCGAGCTGCTGTCGCGCGTGACGGACTTCGATGCGGTGCGCGTAAACGTTGCCCGCGGGGACCTGCGCGCACTGGCGCTCTGCGCCACCAGTTATTTCACGGCCCGATCGGTGTCGTTCTTCGAGGCCGGCACCACCATCTCCGAATGGTCGCGCGCGCAGCGGCATGGCGAACGCGTGCCTCTGTCGCTCGACTACCTCATGGCCAGTCTCGGCATTCCGTTCCTGTTCCCGCCGATGAGCCTGCACGGCGAATACTTCGGCGATGGCGCGATGCGCCAGACCGCGCCGCTGTCGCCCGCCATCCATCTCGGTGCGGATCGACTGCTCGTGCTGGGCGTGCGTCCCACGCATCTCGACCTGATCCCGCGATTCGTCGCGTCGGACACGCCACCGACGCCCGGCCAACTGTTCGGTTACATGCTGGACACCTTGTTCAGCGACCAGATCTCCGCGGACCTCGAGAACCTGAACCGCATCAACCGGCTGTCCGCGCTCGGCGGCAGCGCCATCGGCACGCGGCAGATCCAGACACTCATGATCGCGCCATCGGTGGATCCTTCGCAGATCGCCATCCAGCACCTGCACGAGATGCCGATGAGCCTGCGCGCGCTCATGCGCATCATCGGCGCGCGCGGCGAATCGGGTGGATTGCTCGCGAGTTACCTGATGTTCGAATCCGTGTACACGCGCGAGCTCATCGAGCTCGGATATCGCGACACCACGGCCAAGCGCGACGAGATCGCCGCGTTCCTCGCGGCCTAGGTCAAGAAGAGGGCGCCAAGCCCCAGCAACGTGGCGAAGCCCACGCAGTCGGTGAACGTGGTGAGGATGACACCCGCCGACAACGCGGGATCGATACGCATGCGCTTGAGCGCGAGCGGCACCACCACACCCACCGCCGCGGCGCACAGCAGGTTGATCAGGGTGGCCGCGGCGATGATCGCCGCGATCTTCCAGGTGCCGTACCAGGCGATCGTCACCGCGCCGACGATGACGGCCCAGATGATGCCGTTGAGTCCGCCGACCGCGATCTCCTTCCAGAGCAGCCACCGCGCGTTCACCCATTCCACCTGGCCCAGCGCGATGCCACGGATGATGAGCGTGACCGTCTGAGTGCCGGCGATGCCACCCATGCTCGCAACGATGGGCATGAGCGCGGCCAGGGCGGCGACCTTCTCGATGGTGCCTTCGAAGCGGCTGACCACGGCCGCGGCGAGAAAGGCCGTGACCAGGTTGATGCCCAGCCAGAGCAGGCGGCGGCGCGTCGAGGGGAACACGCCGGCGAACACGTCTTCCTCGTCGCCGAGGCCCGCGGCCGAGAGCACTTCATGCGCGGCTTCCTCGCGGATCACGTCGACCACGTCGTCGACGGTGATGCGCCCGAGCAGCTTGCCCTCGGCGTCCACGACCGCCGCCGACACGAGGTCGCGCTCCTGGAACAGGCGCGCCACGTCGTGCGCGGGCGTTTCGGGCGCGATGCGCGGCGCCTCGGGATCCAGCAGGTTGCCAACCGGGCTCTCGGGGCCTTCGGTCAGCAGGCGCGTCAACGCCACCGTGCCCAGGTACTGATCGTTGCGGTTCACGACGATGAGCCGGTCCGTCTTGTCCGGCAGCTCGCCGCGCATGCGCAGGTAACGCAGCACTACTTCCACGGTCACGTCGCCGCGCACGCTCACCGTGTCGGTGTTCATGAGGCCGCCGGCCGTATCCGGCTCGTGCGACAGCACGGTCTTCAACCGCTCGCGGTCCTGCTGGTCCATGGAGTGGACGAGCCTGAGCGCCACGGTGTCGGGCAGATCGCCGACGAGATCCGCGAGATCGTCGAGCTCCATGTTCTCGGCCGCGGCCAGCAGTTCGTCCGCGTCCATGCCGTCGATGAGCGACTGGCGCACACTGTCGTTGAGCTCGACGAGCACGTCGCCTTCGATCTCCGGCTCGACGAAGTTCCAGACCACTTCGCGCTGCGCTGCCGGCAACGCTTCGATGAGCGAGGCAATCTCCGCCGGGTGCATGGCCCCGATCATGCGGGCCGCACCGCGCCACGAGCCTTCACGCAATGCGCCACGAAGCGCCGCGAGGCGGCGTTCTTTCGTGGGAATGCGAGTGGTCTCGATCATGGCGGGGCGGAGTGTAGTGGGGACATTCCTGATTTCCTAGAAAAAGGGGACGCGCCTCAGTCGCCGATCCACTACGACTCGCTCGCCCACCTACCGCGGATCGATGCGCACGCGCAGCTCCCGCGCGCAACGCTGGCGGTAGCCTCGCGATGCTCCACTCAGCAGAGGGTGTGACGTTGCGCCGGGAAGTCCCGCCGATCCGCAATGAAAGCCGGTGCCAGCGGGTGGTCCCTGGCAACCGCGCTGAAGAAGCGGCTTAAGCCGTCTGCGCGCCCGCGAGCGTCGGAGCCCGCGTGATCGAGCGCATGTCGCCGAGCGAATTGTGGCGAATCGCGATGACGGGATAGTGATGCGACAGGCGTTCGGCGATGTGTTCCGCCAGATATACGGACCGGTGGCGGCCGCCCGTGCAGCCGATGGCGAACGTGAGATAGCGGCGATTCGCTGCCTGATGTTCGGGGATGCGCGCCGATATGAACTGGAAGATATCGTCGGCGAGGCGGTGCACGCCGCGTTGCGCTTCGAGGAACCGGATCACGTCGGGATCGCGGCCGGTCAGCGCACGCAGTGAGGGATCCCAATAGGGATTCGGGAGCGGCCGCGCATCGAAGACGAAATCCGCGTCGCCCGGAATGCCGTTCTTGAAGCCGAACGACTCCACCAGCAGCGACAGCCGCGAGGTGCTGCGCTTCTCCACGCGCTGACTGATGAGCTCGCGCAGGTCGTGCACGCCCATGCGCGAGGTGTCGATGACCAGGTCCGCATCGTTGAGGATGGGTTCGAGGAGCCGCCGTTCGATCGCGATGGCTTCCTTGAGCGAGACGTGGTCGGTGCTGATCGGGTGCTTGCGCCGCGTTTCCGCGAAACGGCGCAGCAGTTCGTCGTCATTCGCGAGCAGGAAGATGATCTCGCACTGGATGCCGCTCTTCTTGAGCTCCTGGATGAGCAGCGGGACCGTTTCGATCTCCGCTGCCGCATTACGCGCATCCACTCCCACCGCCGCGCGCGAGTACTGTGCCTCGTTGTTGCGCAGCGTGTGGGAGATGAAAGGCTTCAGCAGGGCTGCCGGGATGTTGTCCACGCAGTAGAAGCCGGCGTCTTCGAGCATGTGCAAAGCCACGCTCTTGCCGGATCCCGACAGTCCGCTGACCAGGATTAATCTCATTCGCTTCCGTTGACCTCGCGAGCCTTGCGCGCTTCCGCGGCATGTTTATCGGCTTTCTTTTCCTTGTGCTTGAGCACGCTGCGGTCGAGTTTGTCGGCCAGGAGGTCGATGGCGGTGTACATGTTCTCTTCCGTGGCGTCGGCGTGGATGGCGTTGCCGCGGACATGCAGGGTGGCTTCGGCCTTTTGTCGGAGCTTCTCAACCGTGAGTACGCAGTGCACGTCGATTACGTGGTCGAAATGGCGGGAAATGCGCTCGAGCTTCTTCTCCACGTAGGCGCGCATCGACGGGGTGACTTCGACATGGTGACCGGAAAGCGACAATTGCATGATTCGTCTCCTTTTTTGGCCTATCTACTTACTCTTTGAATTCATCTGCCGGCGGCTTTTGCCTTGCGTTCGTTGGAAGGGGCGAGGCCCAGCGCCTCGCGATACTTGGCGACCGTGCGGCGCGCAACGGCGATGCCCTCACCGGAGAGCAGCTCGGCGATGCGGCTGTCCGACAGCGGATTGCCCGAGTCCTCTTCCTTGATGAGCTTCTTGATCTTGGCGCGCACCGCGGTCGATGAAGCGCCGCCGCCGTCGGCGGCTTCGACCTGGCTCGAGAAGAAGTACTTGAGCTCGAACACGCCGCGCGGCGTATGCATGTACTTGCTCGAGGTGACGCGCGAGATGGTGGATTCGTGCATGTCGATGGCTTGTGCGATGTCCTTGAGGATCATCGGGCGCATCCTTTCTTCACCGTGCTCGAGGAAGGCGGTCTGGCGCTCGACGATGCTCCTCGCAACTTTCATGAGGGTCTCGTTGCGGATTTCCAGGCTCTTGAGCAGCCAGCGCGCTTCCTGGAGCTGTGCGCGCATCGACGAATGTCCGGCGCCGCGGCCGAGCATGTCCGCGTAGGACTGGTTGAGCCGCACACGGGGCAAGGTGGAGCTGTTCACTTCCACGGTCCAGCCGCGGTCCGTGCGGCGGACGAACACGTCGGGAACGACGTATTCCGCTTTCGCGGACGACACGGTGGCGCCCGGACGCGGATGCAGTCCGCGCACCAGCGCCACGGCCAGCGCCAGTTCGTCATCCGAGGCCGAGAGTTCCCGCCGCAGCAACGTGAGCTCACGATCCGCGAGCAAGTCGAGATGTTTTTCGGCGAGTGCGAGCGCGAGGCGCAGCCCCGGCGTATCCGGATGCAGCATGCGCAATTGCAGCGAGAGACACTCGCTGAGATTCCGGGCAGCGACGCCCGGCGGATCCAGGGTCTGCACGAGCTTGAGCACGCGCTCCACGTCGGCCGCATCGGCCGTGACTTCGGGCAGCAGCGTCGCGGCGATGTCATCCAGCGAATCGGTGACGTAACCGTCGTCGTTGATGGCATCGACAATCGCGCGCCCGATCGCGAGATCGCGCGGTGCGAGGTTGGCGTATTCGAGCTGCCCGAGCAGATGGTCCTGCAGCGAGACCTGCGAATCGTCGGCGACTTCGGAGGCACGCTCGTCGTCGTCGCGCCAGGAATCGGAGCCCGCGCTGCGTTCGCTCCAGGAGTCCTCGATGACCTCGGCTTCCACCTGCACATCGGCCGCGGGCGCAGCGTCGACGCGCTTCTCATCGGGCATGGGGTGCGGTTCGAGCGCCTCGAACGTGCCGGTGGCTTCGTATTCGTCCACGGGCTCGAGCATCACGTTGCTCTCGAGCTGCTCGCGGATGTGCGCCTGCAGCTCCAGAGCCGGCATTTGCAGGAGGCGGATAGCCTGCTGCAGCTGCGGGGTCATCGTGAGCGTCTGACCCAGCTTCAGCTGCAATGAGGGCTTCATCATCGACACAGGCGCTAGGATCCCAACGCTATGAATACAAGGGGTTTTTCCGGGCGACTGGGATTCGCTACATGCGGAAAGACTGACCCAAGTACACCTCACGGACTTGAGGGTTGGCAAGGATTTCTTCCGGGCTTCCGGAGGCCATCACGGTTCCCCCGGAAACTACGTATCCGCGCTGACAAACGCCTAAGGTTTCTCTGACGTTATGGTCGGTGATGAGGACGCCGATGCCCTTCGCTGTCAGCTCATTCATGATGCGCTGGATGTCGATGACCGATAGCGGATCGACGCCGGCGAAGGGCTCATCGAGCAATACGAATCGCGGCTCCGCGGCCAGTGCGCGCGCGATCTCCACGCGGCGGCGCTCGCCGCCGGACAGCGCCATGCCGAGACTGTTGCGCACATGCGCGATGCGGAGTTCGCCCAGGATCTGCTCGAGCCGCTCCTGCCGCTCGTTTTCTTCGAGATCCCGCGTCTCGAGGATCGCCATGATGTTGTCTTCGACGGTGAGCTTGCGGAACACCGAGGCTTCCTGCGGCAGGTAGCCGATGCCGGCCTGCGCCCGCTGGTGCATCGCCAGGTGCGTGATGTCCTTGTCGTCGAGCGTCACCGTGCCCGCGTCGGGCGGCACGAGGCCGACGATCATGTAGAACGCGGTGGTCTTGCCGGCGCCGTTCGGACCTAACAAGCCGACGATCTGCCCGCTCTCCACTTCGATGGAGAGGTCGGTGATCACCTGGCGTTTCTTGTAGCTCTTGGCGAGATGGGTGGCGCGAAGGACGCTCAAGGATTCTTCTCTTCTTTCGGCGCTTCGCCCGGCTTCTGCTCCGACTTCTGGGGTTGGATCACGATGCGGATGCGGTCATTGCCGCCCGACGTGCTCGGCCGGGCCTGGCCTTGCACGCTCTGCGAGCGGATGTTGTAGACCAGCTTCTGGCCGCTGATCTCATTGCGCCCGTCCGAGAGCCAGGCGTTCGAAGTGAGGCTCACGGTGCCGGAATTCGTCTCGTAGTCGATCGTGCCGGCGCGGCCACGCGAGGTCGTGCCGTCGGCGCGCTTCTGCTCGAACTGAGCCGGCGATCCCGTGATCGTGGCATTGGAGATCGATTTGTCGCGGAACGACACGATGGCCTTGTCCGAGCGCAGGTTGCCGCCCTCGGCAGTGATGCGCACGTCGCCCAGAACCGTCCAGCGGCTGTTGTCGAAATTGAGTCCGCCCGTGACCTGCGCTTCTCCGGCTTCGATGCGCATGTCGCATTGGGTGATGACCACGTCGCGCAACACGGCGTTGTTGTTGCGGTAGTCCACTTCCATGGGCTTGGCTTCGACCACGATCTCCTGGTTGGCGCAGGTGGGCGCGGCCGCCTGCGTCACGCCACCCGAGAAGCCGGCGAGCGTGGTCAAGAACACGGTGACGCTAGTTTTTCTGCGCGAATCTGCCATTGACTTCCGATTCTAGACGCAGCGTGCCGGCCTTCAAATCGGCCTGCATGCCCAACGCATCGAGCGAATGGCCCGACCAGCTCAGCCGGACCGGCGCGCGCGTCTCGATGAACTCCGTGGGCGTGTTGATCCGAAGCTCCGTGGTGCTGAGCGCGAGGGGCTCCCCGCTGCCGGGAGCGGGGCCGGTCACTCGAACGTTGCCGGACAACAGCACGTCGTCGCCATCGGCGCGAACCTGGCCGCGATCCGAGGTGAGGTGCCAGACTTCGTTGGAGATCTGCGCCGGTGCGGGGTCTTCGCCCGGCAGCCGGGCCTGCGCGCCCGGGTGATAGTTCATCTCGAGTTTCTCGAGCTCGATCTCGCCCGCTTCCGTCCGCTGGCGAATGGCAGCCGCGTTCAAGCGGTAACGTTCGCGGCCGTCGTATCCCGTCTCGATGACCTCCGCGTCCAGCGCGAAATATCCGGGATCCGGCGTGGTCAGCGACGCCGCATCGGCGGAGTCCGCATCCTGGCCGGATCGACCGATGAAATACGCCACCGCCACCACCGCGATGACGGCGAGGTAGGGGATGACGCGTGTCCAGCCCTTCATGCGCGTGCGCTGGGTTCGGCGCCGCGCGCGGCCATGAGCCAGTCGCAGACTTCGCGCACGGCGCCTAGGCCGCCCGCTCGCGAGGTGACGAGATCCGCTGCGGCCAAAGCATCGGGGTGAGCGTCCGACACCGCTATGCCCACACCACAGGCGGCGAGGATGGGCGCGTCCGGTGTGTCGTCACCGACGCAGGCGCAATCCTCGAGCGAGACTCGCCTCGCCCTGGCGAGTTTCTGCAGGGCAGCGAGCTTGTCGGAAACGCCTTGCGCCACGTGTTTGATCCCGAGCTCGCGTGCGCGGCGCGCGAGCGCTTCCGACTTGCGTCCGGAAATGATGGCCACCGTGATCCCAGCCTGGCTCACCTGCTTGATACCGTGTCCGTCGCGCACATGGAAAGCCTTCAGCATTTCGCCCTTGGGTCCGTAAAACAGCCTGCCATCGGTGAGTACACCATCCACGTCCAGCACCAGGAGCTTCACCTTCGCCAGTGCCTGCTGGAACGGGCCGGTGTCCTCGGCGACGGGGCGGGTCACAACACACCCGCGCGCAGGAGGTCGTGAACGTTGAGCGCGCCGACGAGCACACCGGAATCGTCCACCACCGGCAGCGCGGTGATGCGGTGCTTCTCCATGAGATGCGCGGCCTCGGCCGCAAGTTCCGTGGGTTTCACACGTTTGCCGGGCGAAGTCATGACGTCACGCATGGTGGTGCCGTGGACATCCAGCGTGCGATCCAGCGCGCGGCGCAGGTCGCCGTCGGTGAACACGCCCTGCATGCGCCCGTCTTCGACGACCACGCACATGCCGAGACCCTTCTTCGACATCGTGAGCAGTCCTTCGGCGAGCGTCGCGCGCGGACTAACTATCGGCAGGTCGTCGCCGGCGCGCATGATGTCGCCCACGTGCAGCAGCAGCTTGCGGCCCAGCGCCCCGCCGGGATGCGATCGCGCGAAATCCTGCGATGTGAAACCGCGCGCTTCCAGCAGCGCGACCGCGAGCGCATCGCCGAGGGCGAGTGTCGCCGTGGTGCTGGCGGTGGGCGCGAGGTTGAGGGGGCAGGCCTCTTCGGCCACGCTGACGTCGAGGTGCACGCTGGCATCACGCGCCAGCGACGAGCGCGGGTTGCCGGTGATGGCGATGATGGGCACACCCAGGCGCGAGGCGTGGGGAACGAGCAGCAGCACCTCGGCGGTCTCGCCGGAATTCGACAGGGCGAGCAGCACGTCATCGCGCGTGAGCATGCCGATGTCGCCATGGCTGGCTTCGGCGGCGTGCATGAAGAACGACGGCGTGCCGGTGGAGGCGAGTGTGGCCGCGATCTTCCGGCCGACATGGCCGGATTTGCCCATGCCGGTGACGATGATTCGTCCGCGGCTGCCCAGGCAGACCGCGCAGGTTTGGGCGAAGCTGGCGTCGAGACGCGGGATCAGCGCCGCGATGGCCCGGCCTTCGATCTCGAGGGCCCTGCGGCCGGCGGCGATGAGAGCCGCGGCATCGGGTGATGCCGGATCATTTTTGACCTGCGCGTTCATGCCGGGATGATAACCCCCTAAACTCCCGCCATGAATCAAACCCTCATCACGCCCGAACGCCTGTCGGAACTCATCCGCGCGGGACTGCCCGACGCCACCGTGCACGTGGAGTCCGACGACAATGTCCACTTCGCCTCGCGTGTGGTCTCCGCGCAGTTCAACGGCCTGCGGCCATTGGCCCGGCACCAGCTCGTGTACAGGACCCTGGGGGCGCTCATGGGCCGGGAGATCCATGCGCTGTCCATCGAGGCGTTGACGCCGGAAGAGCTCGCCGGGAAGAGCCGCTAGCAGGACGGCTGGCGTCGCAAAGCTCTAAACTACAGCTCACTACTTACAAGCGAGATTCCGTGGACAAGCTGCAGATCAACGGTGGTATCCCCCTCGAAGGTGAAGTGCGCATCTCGGGCGCCAAGAACGCGACGCTGCCCATCGTGGCGGGCGCCTTGCTGGCCGACGGGCCCGTGACCATCCGCAACGTCCCGCACCTGCAGGACGTGACGACGATGATCGAGTTGTTAGGTCGCATGGGCGTTTCGGTCACCATCGACGAGAAGATGCAGATCGAGATCGACGGCTCGACCACGCGCGAATGCTTCGCGCCCTACGAACTGGTCAAGACGATGCGTGCGTCGATCCTCGTGCTGGGCCCGCTGCTCGCGAGGTTCGGCAAGGCCGACGTCTCGCTGCCGGGAGGCTGCGCCATCGGCGCGCGACCGGTGAACATCCACGTGGCGGGCCTGCAGGCCATGGGCGCGGAGATCAACATCGACGGCGGTTACATCCGGGCGCGCGCGGGACGCCTCAAGGGCGCGCGGCTCAATCTCGAGACGGTGACGGTCACGGGCACCGAGAACCTCATGATGGCCGCCACGCTCGCCGAAGGCGAAACCATCATCGAGAACGCCGCGCGTGAGCCGGAGGTAGTCGACCTCGCGAAATTCCTGATCGCCATGGGCGCGAAGATCCAGGGCGCGGGCACGGACAAGATGGTCATCCAGGGCGTGGAGAAGCTGAAGGCCACCACGTACGAAGTGCAGCCGGATCGCATCGAAGCGGGCACCTATCTCGTGGCGGGCGCGATCACCTCGGGCGTGGTCCGCACGAAGAACGTGGATCCCGAACATCTCGATGCGGTGACCGCAAAGCTGCGCGAAGCAGGCGCGAAGGTGGGCATCGGCCCCAACTGGATCGAAGTGGACATGAAGGGGAAGCGGCCGAAGTCGGTGGATATCCGCACCGCGCCGTATCCCGCATTTCCCACCGACATGCAGGCGCAGTTCGCGGCGATGAACACGATTGCCGACGGCGTCGGGACCATCGTCGAGACCATCTTCGAGAACCGCTTCATGCACATGCTGGAGATGCGGCGCCTGGGCGCGGAGATCCGGCTGGAAGGCAACACCGCGATCATCAAGGGCGTGCCGAAGCTCACCGGCGCGCCCGTCATGGCCACCGATCTGCGCGCCTCGGCGAGCCTGGTGCTGGCCGGACTCGTGGCCCAGGGCCGTACCGAGATCGAGCGCATCTATCACATCGACCGCGGTTACGAGGCGCTCGAAGAGAAACTCGCGCAGATCGGCGCGCAGATAAAGCGGGTCCCCAACTAACAGGACAAATGGGGACATTCCCCCGGTTCGGGCAACGGGGATGCGGCTCAAACCCTGATATTTCCGGCACGAGCGCTCCGGTGGCGCTCCGGGCCGGCGGGGTGGGGCGCCGGAGCGAATGTCCCCCTGCACCATTTGTGACTCAGGTCGCGATCCGGCCCTAGACCCGGGTTTTCCATGTGACGGATGTGACTCAGTGCCGCTCAACGGCAAAACACTGACTTAATACTGTCCCTCACTGTCGTTCCCCGGAGACGGGCCAGGGAGCCCGCCTTCCGCGAAGGGGAACCACAACGTGGCAAAACTAGTTCGATAGAGGTCGAGGCTCCATGCAAGCACGTTCGGAATTCGGCGCCGCTGCGCACAGCGAATCACCCGCGGGTAAGGGAAATATGGGTACCAGCTCTTTCAAGTCGAAGAAGCCGTTGGCCGTCATCGCGACGCCCGATCTCGACCTCTGGGCCCAACTCGGACCCATGCTCGAATCCACCGTTCAACTGCGTCACGCGGACAGCCTCGGCACCGCCGCCTCGCTGCTCAAGCCTGGTACGCGCACGATTCTCGTCGCGGACCTTCGCGGCCTGAATCCCGAAGACTTCGCGCCGATCAGCGCGAGCCCGCACAATCCGGTGGTCATCGCGATCCGTGACGGCGCCTCGGCCGGCATGGTCGACGCGCTGATGCTCGAAGGCGCCATCCAGTCGCTCGTCGACTCGCCCATCGAGCAGGCCGCCATGCTCCGCGCCGTCAACGACGCCGCCCGTATCTCTTCGACCGCCGACGCGTTGAGCGCGGTGACCGCTCCGTCGAGCCCGAGCTCGGGCGGTGACGAACCCAAGAAGTCGCCCGCGATGCTCGTCGGCATCGCGGCCGCCGTGATCGCCGCGGCGGGTGGCGCCTGGTTCTTCCTCAAGGGTGGCGATGCCGCCCAGCAG
>JBKPPO010000104.1:0-2565 GCA_046733635.1 Pseudomonadota bacterium
GCTCAGCAGCAGCCGGGCCGGATCTTCGAGGCAGTCCTTGATGGTCACGAGGAACTGCACGGCCTCGCGGCCGTCGATGATGCGATGGTCGTAGCTCATGGCCACGTACATCATCGGCCGGATCTCGATCTTGCCGTCGACCACCACCGGGCGTTCCTTGGTGGCGTGCATGCCGAGGATCGCGCTCTGCGGCATGTTGACGATGGGGGTGGACAGCAGCGATCCAAAGGTGCCGCCGTTGGTGATCGAGAACGTGCCGCCGGTGAGTTCTTCCAGCGTGATCTTGCCTTCGCGCGCCTTCACGGCGTACGAGCCGATGTTCTTCTCGATGTCCGCGTAGCTCTGCAGGTCTGCATCGCGCAGCACGGGGACCATGAGGCCCTTTTCAGTGGAGACGGCCACACCGATGTCGTAGTACTCGTGGTACACGATGTCGTTGCCTTCCACCGAGGCGTTGACCACGGGGAATTTCTTGAGCGCCTCGACGGCGGCCTTCACGAAGAACGACATGAAGCCGAGCTTCACGCCGTGTTTCTTCTCGAAGACTTCCTTGTACTTGGCGCGCACGGCCATGACGGCGCTCAGGTCGATCTCGTTGAACGTGGTGAGCTGCGCCTGGGTCTGCTGGGCTTCCAGCAGGCGTTCGGCAATACGCGCACGCAGACGCGTCATCGGCACGCGCTGATCTTGTCTTCCTGCGGCGCCTGTTGGCGCCGACGCGGCCCGCGGCGCAGGCGTCGACGATGCCGGCGCGGCCGCCGGCTTGTTCATGTGATCGACCACATCACCCTTGGTGATGCGGCCATCCTTGCCGGAGCCGGCGATCTTCGCCGGATCCAGCTTCTGTTCTTCGACCATGCGTCGTACGGACGGCGCGAGCTTGTCGCCTTCGTTCTTGGCCGGAGCGGCAGGGGCGGCTTTCGCCGCGGCCGGAGCGGGAGCCGCCGCAGCCGGCGCAGCGGCCGCCGCGGTGGCGCCCTCTTCCAGCACCGCCAACACCTGTCCGCTGGTCACCGAAGTACCCGCGGTGATCTTGAGTTCCTTGATGACCCCGCTCACCGGCGCCGGAACTTCCAGGACCACCTTGTCGGTCTCGAGATCGGCGAGATTCTCGTCTCTCGTGACGGCCTGGCCCACCTGCTTGTGCCAGGTGACCAGCGTGGCGTCGGCCACGGACTCGGGTAACTGCGGAACCTTGATTTCGATAGCCATGAACTTTCCTGTTAGCGGGACGTGGCAGCCGCAGGCGGCGCCGCGGTCAGCGTGAGGCGCTTGGTATCGCGCGCTCCGTCTTCTTTGTGAGTGGCGCTCAGAGCGGCTTCGATGAGGCCGCGCTGTTCGACGTCGTGAATCTTCGTGATGCCGGTGGCGGGCGCCGCGGCCGGCGGACGGCCGGCGTACAGCAGCTCGCGCTTGCCGACGAGCGTCTGCAGTCGGTGACGAATCTGGTACCACGCGCCCTGGTTCTGCGGCTCTTCCTGGCACCAGACGACTTCACGCGCGTTCGGATACTTGGCGAGCACCGCTTCCATCTCCGGCACCGGGAATGGATAGAGCTGCTCGACGCGCACCAGCGCCACATCTTCCGCCTTCGAGGCGCGGCGCGCCTTCAGCAGATCGAAGTACACCTTGCCCGAGGACAACACCACGCGGCGAACCTTGGACGCGTCGAGCTTGTCGATCTCGTCGATGACGTTCGCGAACTCGCCGTTGGCGAGTTCCTCGAGCGTGGACACCGAGAGTTCATGACGCAGCAGCGACTTCGGCGTCATCACGATCAGCGGCTTGCGCAGGCTGCGCAGGATCTGCCGGCGGATCATGTGGTACATCTGCGCGGGCGTCGACGGCACGCACACCTGCATGTTGTTCTCGGCGCAGAGCTGCAGGAAACGTTCGAGGCGCGCCGAGGAATGCTCCGGGCCCTGACCTTCGTAGCCGTGCGGCAGGAACATCGCGAGACCGCAGAGGCGGCCCCACTTGGCTTCGCCCGAACTGATGAACTGGTCGATGATGACCTGCGCACCGTTCACGAAGTCACCGAACTGACCTTCCCAGATCACGAGCGCGGACGGATCAGTGGTCGAGTAGCCGTACTCGAAGCCGACGACCGCTTCTTCCGACAACACGGAGTCGATGACCTGGAAAGTCGGCTGACGCTCCGCCATGTGTTTGAGCGGCACGTAGCACTCGCCGGTAGTTTGTTCGTGCAACACCGCGTGGCGATGGAAGAACGTACCGCGGCCCGAGTCCTGACCGGTGATGCGGATGGAGTGACCTTCTTCGAGCACGCCGGCATAGGCCAGCGTCTCGGCCGCGCCCCAATCCAGCGGCATCTCGCCGCGGAACATCTTGGCGCGGTTCGCCATGACCTGCGCCACGCGCGGATGCAACGCGAAGTTCTCGGGGAATTTCACCGCACGCTCACCGAGCGCCTTCAGGCGCGCGAGATCGCCATCGCCCTTGACGCGTTCGGTCCAGTCGCTGCCCGCGTACTTGGTCCAGTCCACGGTGTACTTGTTGCCGACCATGCCGAGCGACGCACGCGCCTGCTGCTTGCCGGCATCG
>JBKPPO010000105.1:0-4848 GCA_046733635.1 Pseudomonadota bacterium
AGCGGGGGCAATGTGCGCGTCAGCCTCAAGGGCGCGAATCGCGGGATTCGCGCGACGACTTCGGGTGGCGATGTCGAATTGCTGCTGCCGCGGGCCACCACCGGCAATGTCTCGGCGTCGACGAGCGGCGGGCATGTCACGTCCGACATCCCGGTGACGACGACGTCCATGAAGGAATCGCGTCTCGACGGCACTCTCAACGGTGGCGGCCAGCCCATCGAAGCGCGCACGTCCGGCGGCAATATCCGATTGCGCCCAGCGGATTGAGACGCCGAAGGACTACCTGCCGGCCGCAGTCGGCCGGCAGGGTCGTTCCTGAGGGCGTGGTGATTTCCTACAGGGTTGTCGCCGCAAAGCGCGCATGCATGGCGCGGCGGCTGATTCCTCCAACGCGGCAAAGATGAGGAACTGCGGTCGACTTCTATTTCGCCTGGAGAGCCTGCTTGACCATCAAGGACATCGGCCCGCAACCGCAGTCGTTCGACCTCGAAACCGAGACCCTGGAGAACCCGAACTACCGGACCGTGGTCTGGAGCGGCCGATATCTGCAGATGACGCTGATGTCGATTCCCGTCGGTAGCGACATCGGGCTCGAGGCGCATCCCGATACCGATCAATTCCTGCGCCTTGATGGCGGCCGCGGTCGCGTACAGATGGGACCGAAGAAGGATCAACTCACGTTCGACAAGGAAGTGTCGGATGGCTGGTGCATCCTCGTGCCCGCGGGCACGTGGCACAACGTCACGAACATCGGCGACGAGCCCATGCAGCTCTATGCGATCTATGCGCCGGCGCATCACAAGCCGGGGAAGATCCACCAGAGTTTCGAGGAAGGCGAAGCGGACAAGGACGACGATCCGGCGGAGTGGTCGGTGCAGCCGCCGAATACGCGGCCGGACAAACACGGCTGAGACGCGATTTCCTTGGAGCGAGCCGGATTTCGGCTCGCGGTTACTGCACCTGCCCGTCCTTGATCACGAGTTCGATCTTCTTGAGTACGGTCACGTCCTTGAGCGGGTCGCCAGCGACCGCGATGAGGTCGGCGCGTTTACCCGGCTCCAGCGTGCCGATCTCACTGGATAGCCCCAGCAGATCCGCGGCGTTGACGGTTGCCGCCTTGATCGCCTCGGCGGGCGGCATGCCGTGTTTCACCATCAGTTCGAATTCATCCGCGTTCCGGCCGTGTTTGGACACACCGGCATCGGTGCCGAAAGCGATCTTCACGCCGCGCGGGAATGCTTTCTCGAGAGCCTTGCCTGTGATGGAGATGCGCCAGTCGATCTTGGCGCGCACTGCCGGAGGGTAGGCGTTCGGATCCTTGGCAATGCGCTCGAGGTAACCGTTCACGGTAGATAGAGTCGGAACGTAGTAGGCGCCCGTCTTGAGGAACAGCTTGATGCCCTCTTCGTCCAGCAACGTGCCGTGCTCGATGGAATCGGCGCCGTTGCGCAACGCCATGTTGATGCCATCAGCGCCGTGCGCGTGTACCGCGACTTTCTTGCCGTAGAGATGCGCGGTTTCGATCAACGCCTTCGCCTCGTCATCGAACATCTGCTGGTTGACGCCGGCGCCGATGCGGCTATTCACGCCGCCGGTGGTCATGATCTTGATCGCGTCGACGCCGCGCCGGACTTGCAGGCGCACCGCACGGCGGCAGGATTCGGCGCCATCGCAGAGATTCTCCTTGTGCGCGTGGTCCGCCAGTTCCGGGCTCAGCCCGTTCGCCGCGTCGCCGTGCCCGGCGGTGGTCGAGATGGCATTGCCAGCGTCGATGATGCGCGGGCCGCGAATCTTTCCGCCCGCGATGGCATCGCGCAGCGCCAGAGTGACGCCGTCGTCATTACCGAGATTTCGGACGGTCGTGAATCCCGCCTCGAGCGTCTTGCGGGCATTGACTGCAGCTTCGTAGGCGAAGTAGGCAGGCCCGTTCGTCAGGCCTTCGATCAGCCCTTCCTGCCCGGCGCGGTCACTGTCGAGGTGGACGTGGGTGTCGATCAGGCCGGGGAGCACGAACTTGTCACGCAGGTCGACGAGACGGGCACCGGAGTAGCTGGTGGCTTCCACGAACCCCTCGCGGATCGATTCGACCTTGCCGTGACGGATGAGGATCGTCGATGCGCCACGCGGCGCTTGTCCCGGCCGGTCCAGCAATTGGCCGGCGTGCACGACTACCAAGCCGTCCGACGCAGCCTGCGCGAGACCGCCGAGAGCAACCAGCGTCAGTGACAGGACACCGGGAAGAAGCGAACGCGTCATGCTCGGGCTCATGAGATTTCCAGGTTTTCGCGGTGGACGTCAGCGTAACACTCGCTGGCCGTCACGGCTCGAATCGACCGTTTGGCACCTTGCATCCCCGATGGACAATCTCACTGCTGCTGCGCTCGCTCCCTATGCTTCGACGATTGGCTTGAAGCCGGCCCAGGCCATGCGGCTCATGTCGAAGGGCATGTTGTCCGGACCCATCAGGCTCGACAGGCGAGTGTCCGCCATCACCTTTTTCATCACGCGTTTCTGATCGGCCTTCGACCTGTAGGTGATCCAGGCGAACACCACCACTTCGCCCGGTTTCACCCTGGCGAATTTCGGAAACAGCGAGGTGAAGATCTGGCCGTCATGCTTGCTCGTGAGCTGGTCGGCCACGCACTCGACATACTCCAGGGCGCCGTGCTCGCGCCAGACCTTTCCGGCCACGCGTGCGATGCGACGGTAACGCGCGAGGTTTGTCTTGGGGATCGGCAGGACGAATCCGTCTACGTATCGGGACATGCGTTTCTCCTTGGTAGCATCTACCAGTCGAACGTCAGGTCGCCGTTTCGACACCCGGTGAAGAATTATCTTCGATCTCAGCCAGGCGAGCTAAGGACCCGGTCGAGGCGGTTCGCGCGAGATCGCTTCGCCTTCGATGACTCGTCCGGGGTGATCGCGCTGCCCCTGCATCCGCGCGCGCAGTTGCTTGCGAAGGTCCCGCGTCTGCCACCAGAGGTATCCGCCGATCGTCAATACCACGGCCATACCAATGACGAGAAACACCAGGGAAACCACGAAAGCACTCGCCACCATCAGACCGGCGCCGAGGACGATGAGCGTTTTAAGAGCAAAGTTCTTCGCGCGGGACACTGCACTGGGCCGATAGCCGATTCGTGCGGGGGATTCGTCCAGATACATCGGACCTCCTGGGGGTAACCGGAGCCATCGCTGCCCGGGCCTGATGTAGATCGTTCCGAATCGCGAGGAGTTCCCGTCCGAGCCGCCACCCTTCCGTAGTCCGCCGCCCAGGTTTTTCCGCCTCAGTCCGTACGCGCAGGACTCTGCAAACAGCGGCGGTAGCGGCCGTCCACTCGCCTGGCGAACCACTCGGTGGTCAGCTGGCGAGTGATCTTCACGCTCTGCAGGCGAATGTCGGGCACCAGTGCCCGCGGCGCAGGACCGCGGGCGTCTGCCAGTTCGAACACCTTGCGGTAGAGCTCGGTCTCCTCGAACTCGTGCTCGGTTCCCCGTTCCAGATCACGACGAATCTGCCGTTCGCCGAGGCCTGTGTTCAACTTTCGCACTGCGAGTTCCGTCTGGCTGGGCTCGCTGCTGCCCTCGCGCAGGAGATCGCCATCGATAGCGAGTGAAGTCTTGCTCAGGCCGCTCACCGCCTGCTGAAAAGCCGCATTGCGGCTCGCGTATCGCCCCGCGTTGAAATCAGCGAAACGGTACAGCATGGAATCGTAGCTGACCGGGTAGTCGAGCAGATGGGCAATGCCGAAATAGAGTCCCCCGCGGCGGGTGAATACTTCGCGCCGCACTCCACCGGCAAGCGGGTAGGGATAGGTCGCGTTCCTCACGTGCGCTTCTGCGTACGCGATGCTCACCTGCATCGATCCGCCGGTCCGCACCGGATTCAGATCTCCGAAGAGCTGGCGGCCGAGCGGAACCGCGCCGATGAAGTCTTCGAACATCTCGCTCAGGGCTCGTTCGGTCTTTGCTTGCCGCAGCCGCTCGGCATAACTGCGGCCGTCGGGTGAGCGCACGTTCAGTGCCACGCTGACGACGGCGCGCGGAATGTGGTACCGCGCCGCTCGCTCATCGATCTCCTTGCGCGCCATGGCCGGCAGTCCCGGCACCACCGCATCGGCCTGGAAGCCCGTCTCCTGCTGGATCACCGCCACGACAGCGCAGATATTGCGCACCGTCGGCCGCACTTCGAGCGCCTCGAAAGCCGTGAACATGTCGATGGCCCAACCATCCCGGTCCGCCACCGTAGCTGGAATGCGCGCGCGTATCTCCGCACGGGCGACATCCGGATCCACCGGCGACTCGCGCGGGGGCGCTGAACTGCAGGCACCGAGCAGCAGGGTTGCGAGCGCGAGCGGCGCCATCCGTGCGAGAGACTTGGGAATATCCACGGACGCCACCCTCGCAGATGCCGCGCATATGTCAACGTCACGGCCGACGGGCTGCGGGGGGCGCCCTGCGCGCGTCTTCAGAGCCCGGCAGTAGCGTTCTCGCCGCAGCTCATCATCAGGAACTTCATCGCGTATTCGATTCGATCCGCCCAGTCCGGATCACCCGGTACATACGTCAGGTAGACCGTCGGAAAGGCCTGTCCCTTCGATGTCACGGTGACCGAACCATCGACATTGCGACTGACCTTCGCGCTGCTCCAGTCGATGACCTGGGGAGGGCTCATGAACTTGGTCAGCGGCTCGTATTTCCAGGACTCATTGGTGTGAGTCTGCGTCCACGAGAAACTCCGAGTGTCGTTCGCGACATCCGACCTGACGTCATCGTAGGGCGGCGCCGTCACCTCGGTGATCCGGGTGGTGCAGACACTGGACCGTCCCCACGCGTCGATCGCCTCCA
>JBKPPO010000106.1:0-8180 GCA_046733635.1 Pseudomonadota bacterium
GTTTCTGCCGGATGGATTGGGCGCCGAAGACAGTGCGAATGGCCATGGCTAGCTCACGAGTTGATCGAGTAGTGACGCGTAATCGAATTCGAACCAGGCGGCTTCCGTGCCTTGCTTGTAGGTAGCCACCAGCGAATTCGCGGCGGCGGCGGGGAGTGCGGGCGGCAGGATCTGCGATTCGGGCCGGAACACGAGGCGCCGCGGGAGGCCGTCGATGACGATGCCGGCGGCGTCATTGCCGTGGCCGATCACGAGCACCATGCGCTTCTCGCGCGGCGCATGCTGCGTCTCGAACAACGCGGCGAGATCGAACAGCGGCACGATGCGTCCATGCAGGTTCACGAGACCGAGCAGGTTCGCGGGCATGCGCGGCAGTGGATAGACGCTGGGCATTTCCACGAGCTCGCTCGATGCCGTGAACGGCGCCAGCAGGCGCATGTGCCCGATGCGGAAGGCCTGGCGGACGACGTCGTCCGGGTTCGCTTCCGCAGGCTGCGCGCCGCCCAAAGCCGCGAGCTCCGCGGGGAGCGGCGGCAGACCGACGATGGGCAACGGGAAGGCGGCGCTCATTCTAATGAGAGGGTCTGATCAGCCCAGCGCGGCGATGGCGCCGAGGATCTGGTCGGGTGTGTAGGGCTTGGTCACGTAGCCTTTCACGCCGAGCATCTGCGCCCACACGCGATCGGCTTTCTGGTTCTTGCTCGTGACCAGCACCACGGGGATGCTTTTGGTCGTGGGCTCGCCACCGATGGCCCGCGTGGCGGCGAAGCCGTCCATCTGGTCCATGTTGACGTCCATGAGGATGACGTCCGGAAGCTGGGCTTTGGAGATCTCGACGGCCTGCTGGCCATTCGTCGCAGTGAGAGTGGTATAGCCAGCGCCGCTCACGATCTTTTCGAGATTCATGAGATCCGGGCGCGCGTCGTCGACGATCAACACCTTGTGAATGGCCAAGTTCGTTCTCCCGCAATGGGGCCCCGCCGACCCTTTCGGACGGTTTTTCTCCCATTGGCACGCTGGAATCTTGGCGGGAATGTGACAAAACCACGGTGACGCCGGTCACACAGGGTTCCCCCGGGAGAGGGTGCAGTTCGCGCTTTTTCCGGGTCCGGGCTCGCGGTGCGCCCCTAGGGTGATGAACGGTATCCCGGAGCGGATGGGCGGAGTGGCGAACCGGGCCGGAATCGTCCTTCACGCGATTGCGCGGGCGGCTTAAGAAGGAGGCGGTTGCGAGCGTGGCAACATCCCCCCCGGGTCCGCGATGAAGCAGGTGAGATGAATTGGAAGCAGCGTTGTCGATCACAGGCTGGTTGATGATCGCTGCCACCGTCCTGCCGCTCGTGCGTTCCGAGCACTGGGTGGTGCGCGTGTTCGACTTCCCGCGCCTGCAGATCACGGTGTTGTTCATCGCGGTCTTCCTCGGTTACGTGTGGGTGCGCGAAGACCCCAGCCTCTCCGACCACCTTTTCCTTGCGCTGCTCTCGGCCTGCCTGGGCTACCAGCTCTGGCGCATGTGGCCGTACACGCCGATGCATACGCAGCACATGAAACGCGCGACCGTGCCGGATGCCGACCGCACGTTGAGCATCCTCATCTCCAACATCCTCATGACCAATCGCGAGAGCCAGAAGCTCCGGGCGCTCGTCGAGGAGCGCAACCCTGACGTGATCCTCGTCGTGGAAACGGACGACTGGTGGGAGCAGCAGCTTCGCGGCTTCGAGAAGAGCCGGCCGCATGTGCTCAAGCAGCCGCAAGGAAATACGTACGGCATGTTGCTCTACAGCCGCCTGCCGCTCGTGGATGCGCGCATCGAGTTCCGGGTGGAGGACGACGTGCCTTCGATCCATACGGACCTGCGGCTGCCCTCGGGCGATCTGGTGCGGCTGCATTGCCTGCATCCGCGTCCGCCCGCACCCGGGGAAAGCTCGACCAGCAAGGAGCGCGACGCCGAAATGCTCATCGTGGCCAAGGAGCTGCAAGGGCGCGACAAGCCGAGCGTCGTGGTGGGCGATCTCAACGACGTGGCCTGGTCGCGCACCAACGCCATGTTCACCAAGATCAGCGGGTTGCTCGATCCGCGCATCGGCCGCGGCTTCTACAGCACGTTCAACGCGAACTGGCCGTTCGTCCGCTTCCCGCTGGATCACGCGTTCGCTTCACGGCATTTCCGGCTGGACGCCTTCGAAGTCCTGCCGCACGTGGGATCGGATCACTTCCCCGTGTTCGCGCGGCTGGTGCTGTGTCCGCCCGAGGCGGCCGCGTCGAATCGCCCGCCGCCGCCGCCCACTCCGGGAGAAGAGCGGGACGCCGAAGACAAGATCGCCCGCGCCACCTGAAGCGCCGGCAGCGGCCACGCGATCAGGCCTCCGTCGAGCGCCAGTAGAGGTTGTACCGCTCGTGCGTGAGCCGGAACCACGGAATGAGCTCCACGCTCGCGCCGCCCGCGAAGCCGCTGGCCCGGAACTCGAGTTTCGTGGGATGGGTTCGCCGCGTGGAGGCGACCAGCTTTCCGATCGGCTTGTTCCACACGGGAATCTTCACATCCGCCTGCAGCATGTTGCCGGACTCTCGTTCGTTGACGATGAGCTGCGAGCCCGGTGAGAGACCCTGGGTGCCCATGCGGCCGCCGAGGATGATCGGGCCGTAGGCGAGGGCGACGAGTCCCGGATCGTTGGGCAGCGGCACCGCGCGCAGCTTCATCGGCTGGCGGATCTCAACCGTCTCGCCGGGCTGGATGCTGCGATCGTTGATCGTGAAGTATTCGCCCGGCGTGCGGCTCTTGAGTCTGCGCTTGCCATTCCACGTGGCGGTCATCGTCTCGCACCACTCGGGATGGCGGATCTTCACGCCGATTTGCGCCGGCTTCTCGCCATCGAAGCGCAGCGTGATGGTGTCGTTGTCGGGGAAATCGCCGGTCTGCGTGACGGTGATCCCCTGCTCGCGCCAGCGCAGCGTGGAGGCCATGAAGAGATTCACGTACAGCGTGTCTTCGTCGCGCGCGTAGATGGACTCGCCATATCGCGCGTGATTCTCGATGCCGGATCCCGTGCAGCACCAGAAGGCGTCGAAGGGCTTGTGATACAGGCGGACGTAGCCCGGCCGTGTGGATTGGAAATACGTGTTCATGCCCGTCTCGGGGTCCTGCGAAGCCAGGATGCCGTTGAACAGCGCTTTCTCGAAGTAGTCGAAATAGTTCACCTGCGGATCCCGGCCGTACAACGCGCGGGTGAGGCGCATCATGTTGTGCGTGCAGCAGGTCTCCATCGTCTTGCCCGACTGGAGATGCTTGGCGAACTCGTTCTTCGGGAAGAAATGTTCGCCATCGCCATGGCCGCCCGTGGCGAACGAACGTTCGTTCACCACGGTGTCCCAGAAGTACCGCGCCGCGCGGTCGTAATCCGGTGGACGATCGGCGCTGACCTCGAAGACGCGATTGAAGCCGATCACCTTGGGGATCTGCGTGTTCGCATGCAGTCCGTCGAGTTTGTCCGTGCGCGCCGCGAGCGGATCGAGCAGCGCCTTGTGGGAGAAACGCAGCGCCAGGTTCAGATACCGCTTGTCGGCCGTGAGCGCCGCCAGGTCGGCCAGGACCTCGTTCATGCCGCCGTGTTCGCGATCCAGCATCTTCTGGAAACGGTCTTCGGGCACTTCGGCGCAGGCGCGGTCTATCCAGTCCGCGAACTTCACGGCGACCTGGAGCGCGGACTCGCTGCCGCGATGCAGGTGCGCGTCACGCAAGCCTGCGAGCACCTTGTGCGTGGTGTACCAGGGCACGCCGGCGAATTCCCTGCCGGCCAGGCTATCTACCAGCGGCGCGACGCCATCGGGGAACGCGGTGAGCCAGCCGCCCGTGGCAGCCTGGCATTCCGCGAGTTCCTTCACGATGTAGTCCACGCGGTCGGCGAAGCGTGTATCGCCCGTACTCTCGAACATGCAGGCCGCGGCCGTGAGGTAGTGCCCCGCGGTGTGGCCATGGCAGCGGATCCAGATCCACGGCTCCACGGATTCCCATCCACCGTACACGGGCGCCCTGGGTTTCAGGCCTGCGTTCTGCCGGAAATTGGCGAGCATGCGGTCGGGCTCGAGATCGAGCAGGTATTTCTCGTCGAGCTTCTGCGCGCGCAGGAAAGGACCGTCCGCCAGGCGCACGTCGGCCAGCGGGAAGTACTGCAGGCCGCCGCGGCCGTGATTCAGCGGCGAGGCGATCCCCGGCGGGCAGGCGTAGACCGCCGCGCCGGCGCCCAGCATCTTCAATGCGTCCCGTCGAGTGTGCGGCGCCATCTCAGACCGTCAACTGGATCACGGAGTAGGAACGCGCAGGCAGCTTGAGGGTCATCTTGCCCCCGGCCTTGATCCCATCGAGCTTCGTCGCGACCACTTTGTTGGGGTCCTCGAAGGTGTTGAACGCCTTCACATCGGGACCGGTGATCGTCTCGGCGGTCACGACACTCGACGGCGTGATGTCCTCGAAGGTCAGCGCGAGCTCGCGCTCGTTCGAGAGATCGCGATTCAGTGCGAACACCGCGACCCGGCCGGCGCTCTTGTCGTAGCTCGCCACGACATCGACGAATGGCACTTCTTCATCACGCGCGAAGTCCGCGCGCAGACCGGCGCTCTTGATCGGATAGGTCTCGCTCTCCACCTGGATGTCGAGCATCCGGCCCGAGGCGTACTTGAGCGCGAACTGGTAGGGATAGAACGTGCTCTGGCGCAGGATGCCTTTTTCGTTCGTGACCAGCGGCGCGATCACGTTGACGATCTGCGCGATGCACGCCAGGTGCACGCGATCCGACTGGCGCATGAGCGTGTTCAGGAATCCCCCGGTGAGCAACGCGTCCTCGAGGTTGTACACCTCTTCGAGCAGCTTGGGCGCGTACGTGCCCTTGCCATCCATGTCTTCCGCCTTGCGCGCGCGATACCACACGTTCCATTCGTCGAACGACAGCCAGAGGCGTTTGGGCGAGCGGTACAGGCCCTGCACGTAATCGGATACGGCGATGATCTCCTGGATCTGCCGCTCCATGTCGAGGTTGTTCGCGAGGAAGCGCTCGGTGCTGCCGCCCGTGAGCGCGGTCTCGTTGCCCCAGTAATTGTGCAGCGAGATGCCGTCGACCATGTCGTAGCACTCTTCGAGCACTTCGCGATCCCAGGTCAGGTAGGTTGGCAGGATGGTGTTGCTCGAGCCGCAGGCAATGAGCTTGACGTCGGGATCGATCACGCGCGCCTGCTGCGCGATGTCGCGCGCCTTGCGGCCGTATTCGCGCGCGGTGAGTCGCCCCATCTGCCAGGGACCATCCATCTCGTTGCCGAGGCACCAGTACTTCACCTTGTGGGGCGCGTCGTAGCCGTGCGAGCGGCGTAGCTCGCTCCACTTGGTGCCTTTCGCGTAATTGCAGTACTCGATATACGCCACGGCCATTTCCGCGGTGCCCGTGCCGAGATTGAAACCCAGCAGCGGTTCGGTGCCCACAGCCTTGGCCCAGTCCATGAAGTCGTTGGTGCCGAACTGGTTGGTCTCGAGCTGGTTCCAGGCGCGTTCGAGCACGGTGGGACGGTTCTTCTTCGGGCCGACGCCGTCCCACCAGTTGTAACCCGAGACCATGTTGCCGCCGGGGTAACGCATGATCGGGACGTTGAGGTCCTTCACTTCGCGCAACGTGTCGGTACGGAAGCCGCGTTTGTCGGCGAGCTTCGAGCCCGGCTCGTACACGCCCGTGTACACGGCGCGGCCCAGGTGTTCGAGGAAGGCGCCGAACAGGCGGCGGTCGAAGTCCTTGCGCGGCGCGACGAGTCCCAGCGTCGCCCTGGCCGTGCGCCCGCCGGACTGCGAGTAGCTAGGCAGCGCGAACACGGAGGAGGCGGCGATCCCCACGCCGGCGAGCCCGGCTTGCTTGAGGAAACGGCGGCGGCTCGTGGATGTCATGGGCGCGACTCCGGAAGGGTGAGTTGAGATCGCGAGTATAGAGAGAGGGTCTTCCCTGACCCATGTGCACGCGGGTATCGATTACGCAGACATTTGTTATTCGAAACCCGCGTGTGTCATGCCGGTACGCGATCTTCTACACCGCGAGCTGCACGACGGAATACGAGCGCGGCGGCAGCTTGATCGTCATCTTGCCGCCCGCCGTGACGCCATCGAGCTTCGCGGTCACGACCTTGTTCGGTTCCTCGAAGCTGTTGAAGGCCTTCAGATCGTTGCCGGTGAGCGTCTCCGCGGCCACCACGCTCGTGGGCGTGACGTCTTCGAAGTCGAGCGCCAGCTCGCGCTCGTTGCTGAGGTCGCGATTGAGCACGAACACCGCCACGCGGCGGCTCTTCGCATCGTAGGTGGCGACGGCGTCGACGAACGGCACTTCTCCGTCGCGCGCATAACTGCCCCGGATGCCGGCAGCGCGGATCGGATAGGTCTCGCTCTCGATCTGCATGTCGAGCATGCGTCCCTGGCCATACTTGAGGGCCATGGCATACGGGTAATACGTGGACTGGCGCAGGATGCCTTTCTCGTTGGTCACGAGCGGCGCGATGACGTTGACGAGTTGCGCGAGGCAGCCCACGCGCACGCGATCCGAACGCCGCATGAGTGTGTTCAGCAGGCCGCCGACCAGCAGCGCGTCCTCGAGGTTGTAGACCTCCTCGAGCAGCCTGGGAGCGAATTTGCCGTGGCCATTGGTATGGTCGCCGTTATTGGCGCGATACCAGACATTCCATTCGTCGAACGACAGCCAGAGTTTCTTGGGCGAGCGCTTGAGTCCCTGCACGTAGTCGCAGACCGCGGAGATTTCCTGGATCTGGCGTTCCATGTCCAGGTTCATCGCCAGGTATCGCTCGGTCTTGCCGCCGGAGGTGTCGGCGTTGCCGTAGTAGCAGTGCAGGGAGATGCCATCGACCATGTCGTAGCACTCTTCGAGCACCTCGCGGTCCCAGGTCAGATAGGTGTTCATGCCGGGCGCACTCGAGCCGCAGGCGATGAGCTGCACATCCGGGTCGACGGTACGAGCCTGCTGGGCAATGTCCCGCGCCTTGCGCCCGTATTCGCGCGCCGTGAGCGTGCCGATCTGCCAGGGCCCATCCATCTCGTTGCCCAGGCACCAGTACTTCACCTTGTGAGGCTGCTCGTAGCCATGCGAGCGCCGCAGGTCGCTCCACTTGGTGCCGCGCGGATAGTTGCAGTACTCGATGTACGCGATGGCCATCTCGGCAGTGCCGGTACCCATGTTGAAGCCCAGCAACGGCTCGGTGCCCACGGCCTTGGCCCAGTCCATGAAGTCGTTGGTGCCGAACTGGTTCGTCTCGAGGGAATTCCACGCGCGCTCGAGCACCGTGGGGCGATCCTTGCGCGGTCCCACGCCGTCCAACCAGTTGTAGCCCGAGACGAAGTTGCCGCCGGGGTAACGCACGATCGGGACGTTGAGGTCCTTCACTTCGCGCAGCGTGTCGGTGCGGAATCCGCGTTTGTCAGAGAGCCGGGAGCCCGGCTCGTAGACGCCGGTGTAGACGGCGCGGCCCATGTGTTCGAGGAAAGCGCCGAACAGCCGGCGGTCGAAATCCTGTCGCGGAGCGACGAGCCCCAGCGTGGCCTTCGCCGTGCGTCCCGCCGATTGCGAGTAGCCGGGCAGCGAGAAAACGGACGAGGCGGCGAGGCCCGCCCCGGCAATTCCGGCCTGTTTGAGGAAGCGACGTCGGTTGATGCGGACCATGTGTTACTCCGAAAGGGGAAGGGGAGATTCGCGGGCGGTGATCGAACTCGCGCATGGACGCCAGGCGCGATCACGTCGTCAGTTGGTATTCGATCTCCGCGCTGTAGGGCTCGCCCGGGCGCACGATGGATTGCGGGAACGTGGGTTGGTTCGGCGAATCCGGCAGGCCCTGCGGTTCGAGGATGAGGCCGTTGCCCAGGTTGGGATGCGCGCGCGAGAGGAACTGCCCGTTGTAGAACTGCAGGCCCGGCCCGCTGCCGCGCATCTTCAGCGTGAGGTCGCCGCTGGGGCTCGTGAGCTCGCAGGAGCAGTCGGCGTCGCGGTCCAGCACCCAGCAATGGTCGTAGCCACCGCCCAGCGCGAGCTGCGGGTGTGAATTCGCGGGCGGCGGCGCCAGTCGGCGGCGCGTGCGGAAATCGAAGGTGGTGCCATCGACGCGCGCGATCTCGCCGGTGGGAATGAGTCCCGGGCCCACGGGTAGAT
>JBKPPO010000107.1:0-5911 GCA_046733635.1 Pseudomonadota bacterium
TAGCTCACCTGTGCGGGGTCGTACTGGATCTGCACGGCTTCGGCATGTCCGGTGTCGCCGCGCGTCGTGGCCTGGTAGTTGGCATCGCGCGCGCTGCCGCCCGAATAACCCGAGAGCACGTTCTTCACGCCCTTCATGTGCTGGTACACGCCCTGCACGCCCCAGAAGCAACCGCCCGCGATCACCGCGGTGCGCGTGCCGGGCGAGGCTGCGGCCTGATCCAGCGTGGGCACGGGAATCTTCACGGCCTCTTCGGCGGCGAGCGCGGGCGCTGGCCAGCCCGACGCCCACAGGCAGAGCGCCAACACCGTCAGCAGGCTTCGATGCATGAATCCTCCAGCATTCGTAACGTGTATCGAGGAGACCGGCGGGGCCGCCACGATATTTCGCAAGGATGGACCCCCGGAGTTCCCGGAGATTCCCGCAGTTCCGCACGATACGAAAAATTTGAGTAACAGGCGTTCGGAATGGGGCGCATCCCGCGAGGTGCCCCAATCCGAACGCCTGTTACTCGAAAAAGCGCGGCCCCACGGGAGGGTGTGGGGCCGCGCGATCGACTTGCAAACCCGGCCTACAGGTCCATGTCAGAGCGGCGGGTATGCGTTCTGCAGGAGTTGCTGGAACTGCGCCTGGAACCAGTGGCCCGAGATCGGCGCATTCGGCAACGCACCGGTGGCGTTGTTGTTGTTGCGCGGATTGCCGCCGTAGGTGGGATCACACATGCGGTCGAATCCCTTGCCTTCGTCATTCGGGATCTCGGTGCTGGAACCATCGGATTCACCCGGCGGCTTGATCCACACGTAGGCGTCGATGCCCGTAGCCGGGGCCGCGCGCGGACGCTCACCGATACCCGCACCCGAGGGATTGCACCAGTTGCCCTTGTGGATCCGGCGGTCGATGCGCGAGGCATCGATGCGCGCGTTCAGGTCGGTCAGCGTGGAAGGACCCGTCGGCCGCGCAGCACCACCCCAGCCATTACGCGAGGTGTCGATGAGCATGCCGATGTTGGACGCGAAGCCCGCGCTCACGGCCGCATTGCGGAACGCCTGGGCGTAGCTCAACTCGTCGTTGAACTGGTTCCAGTCGATCCACCGCGAAGGCCGCGTGGTGCTATCTACCGTGATGTACGGCTCCACGAGAGCCGAGGTGTTCGCGGTGTTGGTGATGAAGCCGTGCACGTTGGCGAGCGTCGAGCCCGAAGCCAGCGCGGCCGTGCGCATCATGTTCACCGAAGGCTGGAAATTCGTGTCCCAACCCAGCCAACCGTGATGGCCCGCATCGACGTAGTTGTACACGTTGCCAATGGCGCCCAGCGTCGCCAGCGCGTATCCCACGCCGTTCACGTAGCCGCCGTTGTCGCGCATGGTGTCGCACTGCGCGGTGCCCGTGGGGCGGCTCGTCACGTTCGTCACGAGATTCGGGAGTGAATCGATCTCGATGATCGTGACGATACGCAGGTTCGCGTACTCGGGCCGCCGCAGGATGGCCGCGATCACGTCGATGTACTCGGCCTTGTAACGATCGAGGTCGTTGGGACCCAGCTCGCCATTCGACGCCAGCGCCGCGCAATCACGTCCCGGCAGGTTGTAGATCACGAGCTGGAACACCAGCGGCGTGGACCCGTTGGCCGCATCCTGCGTGACGGCTTCGTTCAGGTGCTGCACCAGGCCCCAGGCGCCCGTGCTGCCGCTGTTGTTGCCGGAGATGGCTGAGATGCGGTCCATCCACACACCCGTGGGCTGGTTGGCGATGACGCTGCCACCACCGGCCACCGCGTTCGCGCGCCAGATCGGGTTGTTGTACACACCCGCGCCCGAGTAAGGATTGTCGGCCCTGGTCGGCGTCGTGCCGGTCGTGCGATTCACGGTGACGGTCGCGCCGGTGTAGTTAGTGGCGGAAGCCACGAACGTGGACGTAGCCGCCGTCGTGCCCGAGGCCGCGGTGTAGGTCACGTTGACGCCCGAAGACCAGTTGCTGCTGGTCAACGAGAAGTTGCTGGGACTGGAGGTGATCACCGTGGATCCCGAACGCGCCAGCGTCACCGACACACTGGCGCTCGGCGCGGCCGAAAGCCGGTAGTTCACCGTGCCCGTGCCACCGCTGGCCAGATTCACCGTGGTGGGGTTCGCGATGATGGAACCGGGCGTCGTGCCCCCCAACACGGTGAATGGGATCACCGCGGTGGCCGTGGACAGCGGCGGGTTCGCGTTGTCGAAAGCCGTGGCTTGCGCCGTGTGGTTTCCGGCCGCGAGCACACCCGCGTTGAAGGTGTACGGGGATGACGTGTCCGTGTTCACGAGCACACCATCCACGCGGAACTCCACGCGCGAGACACCGCTGTTGTCGCTCGCGTTGGCGGCGACAGTGACTGCCGCGCCGCTCGCCACCTGCTGTCCGCTCGTGGGACTCGTGAGGCTCACCGTGGGCGGCGTGTTGACTGGCGGCGTGCTGCCATTGCACACGGTGCCGTTCAAGGTGAATGACGTCGGGTTCGTGTTCGTGCCGCTGTGCGTGCCGTTGAATCCGGCCGTGAAGCTCTGGCCGCTGCCGATGGCCTTGTTCCAGTCGGCGTTGCTGGCCACCGTGACCTGCGCGCTACCGGCAGGCTGCGTGAACGACACCGGCCAGCCATTCTGGACGCGCTGCCCGCTCGGAAAATTGAACAGCAGCGTCCAGCCATTGGTGATGGCCGGGCCGTTGTTGGTGATCACGAGGTTTGCGCCGAAGCCATTGCCGCCGGACCACGACTGCGTGTAGGTGACCTGGCAGGACGGTGTCTGCGCGTGCACCGGCGCGGCGATCGCCGCCAGCGCCAATGCCGCTGCCGCACCGGCCAGCCCGAGTGGGGCCGTTCGGCCCTGGAAGGATTTCATGGTTCTCTCCTTGAACAGTTAGAGGTGGCGGGCGCCACTCGCCGTGGCGCCCGCCCTCACCGCACGTCCTGTGCTGGTGTCTAGAACGTTCCGGTCTGCGTGCGAGCCACGCCGCCCGTGGTGTAACTCACGGTCCAGGTGTCACCCGTGACCGGGTGCACCGAACCACCGCCGCCGAACTGCGCCGCGAACGTGCGCGAGCTCGATGCGCCCAGCGATTGGCCGGAGTTCAGCGTCCACGTGTACGTCACCGCGCTCGAGGTGCTGGCATTCGCCTGAGTCACCTGTCCGCCCACGGTGTTGTACGCGCCGCTGTAACTCACGCCGGTCGTACGCTGCACCACCACCGTGACGGTCATCGCGGTGATCGGGCCGGTGTTGGCGAGTCTGACCTGCAGCTCGTTGAACCACGCGCTGTTGGCCGCCACGGTCTTCGTCACCGTCACGCCACCCGTGTCGCTGCTGCCGCCCGAGGGCGTGCCGCTCACCTGCGTGGACACCGGGCTCTCGCCACTGGCGTTCACGGCGGTCACGACGTAGTAGTAAGTCGTGCCGTTCGTGAGGCCAGTGTTCGTGAAGCTGGTGCCGCTCACGTTGCTGCCGACATTGCTGTACGGACCGCCGTTCGTGGTCGAACGCTTCACGTTGTAACCCGTGGCGCCCGATACCGCGCCCCAGCTCACGACCACCTGCGCATTGCCCGCGCTCGCCGACACTCCCGACGGAGCCGTGGGCACATTGCCCGGCGTCACCTGCAGGAAGGCGCTCGCGATGTTCGCGCTGGTCAGCGAATACACGCGATTCGCCGTGGCGCTCGACTGCGGCACCACCTGGTTGGAGCCGTTGAGCACACCGATACGCACATTGCCGTTGAGCGCGTTGACCGCGTTCGCGAGCGACACCGGCCAGGCCGTCGACGCCGTGTTCGATGACGTGATGGTGATGGGGGTCGTCGGCCAGTACGCATCCGTGCCCGTGCTGTTCACGGTGCGCACGTTCACGCGATCACCGACCACCAGCGTGATCGGGGTGGCCGTGAGCGCGCCGAGATCGAACCACTGATTGCTCACCGCCGGCTGGTGCAGGATGGTGCGCGTCTCGGTGTCCGAAGCGCTGCCGCTCGTAACCAGCAGATTCACCGTCACGTTGCCGGAGGCCGTCGGCGTACCGAGGTTCAGCGTGGCGTTCGCGCCCGTCGGATTCGTGATGCTGTAGAGGCCCGGGTTCTCCGAGTCCACGCTCCACGCGTACGTGAGGTTGCTGCCGGTGGAGCCGCTGCCGTTCAGTGCGATCGAACCCGGACCCGTGAACGTGGACACGTTCGGATTGAGCGCGATCGCCGCGGTGACCGTCGGCGGCGGATTGCCGGAGAACTGCGCATCGATGCAGCCGTGGAAGCGCTCATAGGTCCATTGATTGCGGCCCCACTCCGCATAGATCACGTGCCGGCCGGAACGCGCCGGCACCGTGCATCGGGTCTGGAACGTCTGCGAAGCGACGTTGGGAATCACGTTGGGATTGCCGTTGGGATTCGCGTCGTCGTAGGCGAGATTGCAAAACGGCTGCTCTTCGAAATCGCTGAACGACAGCGCGCGGCCCGTCTGCCAGACAAAATCGGACTTGGTGATCCAGTAGCGGAAATCCGAGGTGTCCGAAAAATGCGGACCCCAGGAGATGTTCCAGGTGAAGGTTTTCTGCCCCGCCGTCATCGGTACCGTGGGCCAATCGATGGGCTGATCCCAGACCGTGGCGCGGCCGTTCCAGGTCTCCGAGTTGAAGCCGCAGACATTCGTGCGCGGCCCCACGCCCGCGCGGCCCGTCGTGTGCGTGAGCACACTCATGAAGCTATAGCCGTCGTTGGTGGTGACATCCGGATCGGTGAAAGCCTGACCGCACACCGGATATTGCGCAGTGCCGTTGGCCACGTGATCGGGTTTGGTGATGGCGCCGCAGAACCAGTTGCGCGAAGGCGGGTCCTGCACGAGGCCGTGTGAAAGCGCGGCCGTGGAAAACATGCCGAGCAGGGCGAGCCCTGCCAGTCGTGAAATGCTCATGAATATCCCTCGTTGAAATTCGCAGGTCGAAATCCATCTCGTCGCGAATCAACCGGGATCTAGGGCGGCATTCCCCGCGGAATGGAGATATGCCATCGCCGCGGCAACTCCGGCCGCGCAAAACTACTTGCGTCCATACAAGTCCCCCTGGTCCTCGCCCGCGCGGTGACGCGAGCGCGCCGATGTTAGGCATGCCACAGGATGGGGCACAACGGCTTTCTGTCGACCCGATCCGGTTTGGACAACGTTGTCACGGCCGAATCCGACGGGCCCAGCGTCCGGAATACAGGACGCATGGCGGAGAATATTTTTGCATCGCGCGGAAGACACGCGGCGCGGGCAACGCCACGGCCGCGCGAGTCAACGAGTCATGATTTCGAAGTCAAATCTCGATGTCCGTGGCCAAAACCACCACGCCACGCGTGGGCATGCGAAAGAATTCCGCGGCTTGTGCGCTGCGGCGCTGCAGGAACGCAAAGGCGCGCGCCTTTACTCCGGGAATCCCCGGCCGCGGCCGGGCGCGCACGAGATGCCAGCCCAGGAAGAAAGAGGAGTCCTCGGGGAACACGCTGAGTCCCTGCCGCCTCGCCTGCCGCAGCGCCGCGCCGACATCGGGTGTCTCCATGAAGCCGAAGCGCGCGCGCACGTCGTACACGCCCGGATATTTCTCTTCGATGATCACGCGGCAGGCGGGATCGACGCGCGGCACACGCTGGATCTCCACGTGCAGGATCACGATCTGCTCGTGGCGAACCTTGTTGTGCTCGAGATTGCGCAGCAGCGCCGTGGGCACGAAACCTGAATTGCTGATCAGGAATACGGCGGTGCCCGGAACGCTGGTAGCGGGCTCGAGCAGCTCCGGTAGTTTGCTGACCTGCACGGCGCGGTATTCGAGCTCCGCCCGAAGCGCCTGCCGTCCGTCGCGCCAGGTCACGAACATCGCGAACATCACCGCGGCCAGCGCCAGCGGCACGCATCCGCCAT
>JBKPPO010000108.1:0-41802 GCA_046733635.1 Pseudomonadota bacterium
GTTCCGGAGCGTCCATACAGCGCTCCCGCATCCGCGACACTGGATACGCAAGCTCCTGATCGGCCAGGGGCTCTCAGCCGCCGCCCATGGCAGCCATCTGACGGGTGATCAATTCCGCCTTGTCCCGAACGAGATTCGCAGGGCGTCCGGTTTCGAGCAGGACCTTGAGGTCGCAGAGCACGATACTGAAACCTTCGACATTGTCCGTGGCAGTGCTCAACAGGTTGTCCTCAGGCAGCCCGCTGCAGGCGACCGCAACGCGCGTGATGTCTCCGCCCAGGAACTCGAGCGTGATGTCGGCTTCCGTTCCGTCCGAGAACCGGAGCCCCAGCCGACGCGGCCTGTCGAAACGCGTGACCACGACGCGGTCGGTGACTCCCGGCACCTTGAAGCGCCACTCGACCTCGGCCTCCGGAGCCAACGGTCCCGAAGCACCATCCAGCCAGAAGCGGCACAGCATCTCGGGATTCACGAATGCGTCGAAGATCTCCTGCGATCCGCGGCGGATGAGCTGGCTTGCATGGACGACGGCGGGACTCATGCGGCAATTACACCGGGGCCCGGCAGCCCTGCCTGTAGGCAGAGGTCGCCTCGCGCCGCCAGCACCGCCCGCCAGCCACTCCCCTGCTCCAATACCTTGTTTGACCGAGCCCGAGCGTCCGTCACCGGGAAGAATTCGCGAAATCATGTTGCTGCCGGACGCCGGCCCGGTCGGCCGCGCAGTCGCCATGGCAGACTTCCGCCGATGAGCGAGGACCAGATCATCACCACCGTGTCTGCCACCGGCGAACTGACGCCGGCGCAGTGGGACGAGATCTGGATCCTCACCCAGGAGTTCTTCGACGTCGAACGCGATTACGCGGAGGCCGAGCTGCGCCGACGGCAGACCATCGCGACGTTCCGCATGAACGATGCGCTGCTGGGCATGGCCGCCATCGACGTCACTCCGCTCGAACTCGGCGGCCGGCCCGTCGTCGTGATCTCCACGGCGCACGTGTTGATCCGCGAGAACTGGCGCGGCCGGAACCTGCTGCAGAAGCTCGGCTGGCGCGTGTTCCTGCGCACGCGGCTGCGCCACCCGCTGCGGCCTATCTACTGGTTCTTCGACACGTTCAGCTACAAGAGCTACCTGCTGCTGCCGCGCAACTTCCGGACGTTCTGGCCGCGCCACGACGTCCCCACGCCCGAGGGCGAAGCCGGCCTCATCGCCACGCTCGCGAATCATGTCTATGGACCGGCGTGGCGGCCCGCCCGAGGTGTCGTGGTGCGCAGCGGGCAGAAGCGCATGCGCGAGACCACCGCGCCGCTGATCCTGGCCCGCGATTCGGACCCGCATCTCGAGTTCTTCGCCAAGGCCAACCCGGGGCATGCCGAAGGCGACATGCTGGTCTGCCTGTGCCCGCTCAGCCTCTCGAACTGGCTGACCCTTGCCCGCAAGGCCTTCGCCCGCTGGCGCCGCCGCCCGCATTGACGGGCGGCGCGACTCGCGCGAACCTTCCCGCCATCCAGGGAGATGTCGGGAGCCATGAAAATGAGAACCCTGCCTCTGATGACGTGGGTCGCGACGGCGCTCGCCTGCCTGATGCTGGCGGGATGTCATTCGCCCACGCCCACCAACAACCCCGCGCCTCCGGGCAAGACCAATTTCAAGTATGGCCGCGGCGACGGCCAGACCATGGCGAATGCGGTGCAGATCCGCACCCGCAGCGAGACCGACGGCGGCGTGCTCATCCGCGAGTGGATCCGGGCAAACTACCCGGGCTACACCATCCAGGAGCAGGAGCTCATCGAACAGCGCGACAAGGCCTATAACCTGATCACCATCATCGGGCCGAGCAACACGGCGCAGCGGGTGTATTTCGACATCTCCACGTTCTATCGCCGCATCGGCAACGACGAGTTCCCCAAACCGCTGAGTTGAACTGAATTGGACTGGAATACCTTCGTCGAGCTCCGCAAGGACGACTTCGAAATGCTCGTGCGGCTGTCCGCCGCTCTCGTCAGTGGCGCGTTGATCGGCTATGAGCGCTCGTTCCATGGACGCCCCGCCGGCCTGCGCACGCACGTGCTCGTATGTCTGGCGTCGAGCCTGCTCATGCTGGTCACCGTGTTCGAGATGCACTGGGTGCGCACCGGGCCCGGGGAGATCCGCCTCGATCCCACGCGTATGGCGCAGGGAATCATGACGGGCATCGGCTTCCTCGGCGCGGGCGTGGTCGTGAAGGAGGGCCTGACGGTGCGCGGCCTCACCACCGCGGCGTCGATCTGGATCACCGCGGCCATCGGCATCCTCGCCGGCGTCGGACTCTACGTGCCCATGGTCATCGCCGTGATCATGACGCTGGCCGTGTTGTCGCTGTTCCGCTGGATCGAATCCAAGGTGCCCACACAGACCTACTATCACTTCGACGTGAAGTACCAGAAAGGCGGCGACCTCTCCGAAGAGGACATGCGCGCGCTGATCAACAAACACCGGTTCAGCATCGCGGATTTCAGTTATCGCCTCGAGACCGAGGGACGCGTGCTACGGCACAGCATGACCCTGCGGACCACGCATCGCGAAGCCGCGAAGGCCCTTGCGACCTCGCTGCGTGACAACGACACGGTGCTGGAATTCAAATTGTCGCCCACGAGCGACCGCAACTAACAACCTGTCCGCCGCGTCCGACACGGGCTGCCGCCGCCGTCCGGCTTTGCCGCCGGCCTGCGCTCGCCATGATCCGCGCCATGAACAAGGCGATGCCCACGGTGTTGTTGTTTGCCGCATTCGCGCTGGCGGCCTGCCAGACGGCGGGCACCGGCTCGGGCAACGTGCGCGGGTCGAAGAAGCCCGTGGCGTTCACCTGGGAAAGCACGGACAGCGTCTCCGGCAACATCACCGCCACGTTCGGCAGTGGTGACGTCTTCAAGGGTACATATTTCCAGATCACGCGCGACACCCGCGTGGACCGCCTCGAGCCGCTGTGGGATGGCTGGGGCCGTCCCTACCGGCGCACCGGCTGGCGGTACTGGGATCGTTCCGACGAGAGTGAATTCATCAAGGAATACAGCGGACGCGTGCTCGCGAACCTGCGTTCCGACAACGGCGATCACATGCGCTGCCGCTTCACGCTGATCAGCCCCGCGCGTGGCATGGCCGGCGGTGGCGAAGGCCGTTGCCAGCTTTCGGAAACCGGCCAGGAGATCAACGCCGAATTCCCGCGCCAGCGTTAGCGGCGCTACCGTCTTGAAACGCCTCGTGGGCCGCTGGCCCACCTGGCACCAAACTCCCCCAACTACGCGCGGCTCGTCCGCGCGTTTTTTTACCCGCACTCGGCCCGCGCGTCTCTTTCCAGCGCTTTGCGCTAGTCTTCGCGCGATGTCCCCGACCACCACCGCACCCCGGCTCGCCGACGTCCTCGTCTGGTCCGCCGCCCTCGCCTTCGTCGCCTCCTGGTTCCTGCCGGTGTTGCCCCAAGTACCGGGGTGGATGGCGTTCCGCTACGCGCTCGCGCCGCTGGTGCCGTATCGCGACGCGGGCCAACTCGCCTGGGACGACAATGTTCCGCAGGTGCTGAGCGCGCTGACCAACGTGGCCTTCATCATCCTGTTCGCGCTGTGGCTGGCGCGGCAGATGTTCCGGCCCGGGTTGTTCGTGCGCCTGACACTCGCCTGCGTCTTGCTGAACCTGTACTGGTTCGTCCGTGCCTGGCGGGAAAACGGCCTGCAGGACCTGCTGTTCGGCTATTACGTGTGGCTCGCGGCCTTCGCGCTGCTGCTCGCCGCCGCGGTGGTCACCGCTTTCGAAGCCCGTCGAACATCGAGAACACCCACGGCCGGCACGCGGCCATGAGCGCGACGCTGCGTTTCTCGCGTCCCGGAAGATGACGGTCGAGTTCCGCCAGTTCATTGAAGTCGGCGCTCAGCCGCGCGATCTTCCGCTGCAGCACCTGGCGTGAAGCTTCGGAGAGTTCCGCCGAGCGGAAATGCAGCGACTCATCGTCCGCCGTGAAGTCCGATCGCATGAACTCCTCGCGCACCTGGTGCTCGTAGGTCCGGCGGATCGGACCGTCTTCGCGCCACGAGATCGGCGCACGCACGCGCAGTCGCGCATGCAGCTTTGCGCGCAGCTCGACCAGCCCGAGATTGTCGAGCTTGACCAGCCAGCGGCGCAGCAGCTTGTCGTCGGCGCCGAGCTCCGCGGCGACCTCGCGCGGCGGATGCCCATTGGTCAGTAGATAGAAGCAGCCCAGGAGCTGCGGATCCGCCGCCAGCGCCGATTCCTGCGCCGAGGTGAGTGTGCTGGAGCTCTCGGCCGGCGCGCCGGACACGGGCCGCACCAGTTCCTCGAGCGAGATGCCCGTGGCCTCGCAGATCCGCTCCAGCCGCGGCAGGCTCAGCGAGCCGCGCGAGAGGATGCGCTTGACCGAGGGCTCGCTCAGCGAGATCTGCCGCGCCAGCATCGCGTACGTGATTCCGCGGGCGCGCAGCGCACGCTTGAGGCCCAGGATGATCCGGTGGGTTTCGCCCTGCATCGATCCTTCTCCAGTGTCGGAAGTCCGCTGACGGACAGACGGTATCACATGGAGATACCCGTTCACGTGGTATTGTTTTTTTCCACTCGAGGGCGGACCGTGCGCCTCCATGAACGCCAGACTGCGTCCCGTTCGCCGGCCTGCCGGACCGCTGTGGGTCAACGACACCCACTCGGCGTTGAACCGTACGTCCGTGACGCGGGTGCTCGAACCGCGGCGGGCCGTGGACGTCGCCGAAGCCGTGCGACACGCCGCGATGCGTGGCGCTCCCGTTGCCGTGGCCGGAGGCCGTCATGCCATGGGAGGCCAGCAATTCCTCTCCGGCGAAACGCTGATCGACATGCGGCGCCTCAATGGCTTGCGCTGGTTCGACCGCGGCCGCGCGCTGCTCGAAGTGGAGGCCGGCATCACCTGGCCCGAATTGATCCGCGGTTATTTCTCCCTGCAGCGTGGATCGGGCGCCATGTACGGCATCCGTCAGAAGCAGACGGGCGCCGATCGACTCACCGTGGGTGGCGCGGTGGCCGCCAACATCCATGGGCGCGTGCTCACCGCACCACCGTTTTCTGCCGACATCGAAGCGCTGGAAGTGGTGACGGCCGAGGGCGATCTCGTGCGCTGCAGCCGCGAGGAACGGCCGGAGTTGTTCCGGCACGTCGTGGGAGGTTATGGCTTGTTCGGCGTGGCGACCGCCGCCACCCTGCGGCTGACGCCGCGCACCAAGGTGCAGCGTTGTGTCACGCAGCTCGACATCGGCGAGCTCATGCCCGCGTTCGAGGAACGCATCGACGAAGGTCATCTCTACGGCGACTTCCAGTTCTGCACGGCGCCGGAAAGTCCGGGCTTCCTGCGTTCCGGCGTGTTGTCGACCTATCGCCCCGTCGACGCGGACATGCCCATCCCCGCCGTCCAGCGGCGGCTCTCGCAGTACGACTGGAACGAACTACTCGCCCTCGCCCATCGCGACAAACTACGCGCGTTCGAGCGTTTCACCGAGTTCTACCGGGCGACGCATGGCCAGCTCTATTGGAGCGACACGCACCAGCTCAACCTGTACCTCGAGGATTACCATTGCGCGCTGGATCACCGCCTCGGCTCGGCCGTGCGCGGCAGCGAGATGATCACGGAGCTTTATGTGCCTCGCCACCGGCTCACGGCGTTCATGGATGCGGTGCGCCGCGACTTCCGCGAAAACGCCGTGGATTTCATCTACGGCACCATCCGCCTCATCGAGCCCGACCGCGACACCGCGCTGCCCTGGGCGCGGGAGAACTGGGCCTGTGTGGTCTTCAATCTGCACATCGATCATCAACCCGACGACATCGCGCGCGCCGCCGGGCATTTTCGCCGGCTCATCGATCACGCGCTGGCGCAGGGTGGCAGCTACTTCCTCACCTATCACCGCTTCGCGACGCCGGAGCAGATGGAAGCCGCACATCCTGCGCTGCGGGAATTCCTGGCCGCCAAACGCGCGATGGACCCCGCGGGCGTATTCCGCAGCGACTGGTACCACCATCTGGACAGGGCATCGGGATGAGATTCGCGCCGCGCGAAGCCGCTGGCGTGCTGTGGGCGTGTATCCTGCTGTTCGCGGCGCGGGTCATCGGCCAGCTCGAGGCCGTGCTCCTCGCACCGGACTGGCTCCCCGACACGGACGCCTGGTTCTCCGGTGTCTTGCCGTATCACATCCTGCTACCCGCTCAGATCGGCATCCTCATGTTGATGACGGCGGTCGCCTGGAATCCGCGCGTGCGAGGTGGCGACTTCGCCCTCGAACACCCGCGCGCCGCCCAGGCGCTACGCATCTTCGCGATCGGCTACTTCGTGGTGATGGCCGTGCGCCTTGCCGTCAACATCAGTACGAACCGAGCTGACTTCTGGAGCGAAGGCGCCATCCCGGTGGCATTCCACTGGGTGCTGGCGCTGTTCATCCTCGTGGCCGGCCGCGAACCCTCACTGCGGGTTCCAACCCAACAACAACAGGAAGACGCCGAAGCCGACGACATACCCCACGGCGACGTGCCAGCCCTGGCGCAGCCACTGGCCCACGGATTTGGCCTCGGGGAAGAGGTTCGAAACGGCCACGCCCGCGGATGAGCCGAACCAGAGCATCGAGCCGCCGAATCCCACCGCGTACGCGAGCGCGCCCCAATCGTAGCCACCCTGTTCCAGCGCGAGCTTGGTCAGCGGAATGTTGTCGAACACCGCCGACACGAAGCCCAGTCCGAAAGTAGTTCGGGCAGATGCCGGCGGCAGTTCGTCCACCGGCATCATCGACGCGGCGAGCACCAGCGCCAGCAGGAACACCGTTCCCTTGACCGCACCGGGCAGAACCGACCAGTCCGGACGGCGCCAGGGCGTGAGGAACAGGAGCACGCCGATCACCGTGGCGCCGATGTACGGGAACTCGCCGCCGCGCTCGTCGGGCAGCGTATTCGCATAGACGTTCGCGGCGATGGCGCAGACCAGGATGGTCGCGACGATCGCGAGCCGCGGCCAGTCCAGCACCACGCCTTGATCCACGGATTTCTGGATGGGTGAGAACTTCTGCTGCTGCAAGGACGCCGGCACCGCGAACGCGAAGAACGCCGCGATCGCGGCCACGTAAGCCGGAAGCACCTGCAGCGGCGAGACGCCGTCCAGCCACATCATCGTCGTGGTGGTGTCGCCCACCACACTGCCGGAACCGCCAGCATTGGCCGCGGCCACGAGCGCCGCGAGAAAACCGATGTGCACCCTGCCGCGGAACACCGCGCCCGCGACGGTGGCGCCGATGAGCGCCGCGGCGATGTTGTCGAGGAACGCCGAGAGCACGAACACCATTGCCAGCAGCGTGAAGCCGCCTTTCCAGTCATCGGGCAGGATCCGCGGCAGCAGGTGCGGGAACCGGCTCTGCTCGAAATGCCGCGAGAGCAATGCGAATCCGACCAGCAGCGCGAACAGGTTGGCGAGGATCACCCATTCCTCTTCGAGGTGCCAGACGAGGCCGAACCATCCGGGAGCGCCGTGGAAATCCCCCGCGAGTAGTTTGTAAGCCGTGATGGCGCCGAGTCCCAGCAGCGCCACGAGCAGTGAATGCCGGTGGAACAGCGCCACGCCGAGCAATGTGCCGCCGAACAGCAGGAACTCGGGCGGGAAAGTCACGTCCGCGGGGCGTGCGCGGCGATGACGCCGCCCTTGACCGCTTCCGTCATCGCGGCGATGTCCGGCGCCAGGTAATGATCGATGTCGTAGTGCTTGACGCGCGCACGGATCTCGCGCATCACGCGCTGCAGTTTCTCCGACGTCACGTGCGGCGCGCGCAGGTCCACGCCTTGCGCCGCGGCCAGTAGTTCGATCGCGAGGATCGTGGCGGTGTTGGTGCAGATCTCGCCGAGTTTGCGCGCCGCGAACGTGGCCATCGACACGTGATCCTCCTGGTTGGCCGAAGTCGGCAGGGAATCGACGCTGGCCGGGTGCGCGAGCAGCTTGTTCTCGGAAGCCAGCGCCGCCGCCGTCACGTGCGCGATCATGAAGCCCGAGTTCACGCCGCCGTCCTTCACGAGGAACGGTGGCAGTCCGGACAAGGTGGCGTCGATGAGCAGCGCGATGCGCCGCTCGGACAGCGCGCCGATCTCGGCCGCGGCGAGCGCGAGATTGTCGGCGGCGAACGCGACAGGCTCGGCGTGGAAGTTGCCTCCCGAGAGCACGTCACCCGAGTCGGCGAACACGAGCGGATTGTCCGTGACGCCGTTGGCCTCGCGCAGCAGCACCGTGCGCGCGTGTTGGATCTGGTCGAGGCACGCGCCCATGACCTGCGGCTGGCAACGCAGCGAGTACGGGTCCTGCACCTTGCCGCAATCGCGATGACTCGAATTGATGGGGCTGCCCGCGAGCAGTTCGCGATACGCCGCAGCCACGGCGATCTGCCCCGGATGACCGCGCAGCTCGTGGATACGCGCATCGAACGGACTGGCCGAGCCTTCCGCGGCGTCCACGGACAACGCACCCGCGACGATAGCCGTCGCATGGAGATTGTCGATGGCGAACAGATTCCAGAGCGCGAGCGCCGTGGAGGTCTGGGTGCCGTTGAGCAATGCCAACCCTTCCTTGGCCGCCAATCTGATACGTGACAGGCCGGCGCGTTTCAGTCCCTCGTCGGCGCTCAGGACCTCCCCGCCGCACTCCACTTCGCCGACACCTAACAACACCGCCGAGAGATGCGCCAACGGCGCGAGATCGCCGCTCGCGCCCACCGAACCCTTCGAGGGGACGCGCGGCAGCACATCGGCGTTATAGAGCTTCACCAGCGCGTCGACGAGCAGCGGCCGCACCCCCGAATAACCCTGCGCCAACGACTGGATCTTCAGCGCCAGCATGAGCCTCACCACCGGCGCCGGCAGCGGATCGCCGACCCCTACGGCGTGCGACAGCACCAGATTGCTCTGAAGCAGTTCGAGCTGGTCGTTCGGAATGTGGGTCTGCGCCAGACGTCCGAAGCCGGTGTTGATGCCGTAGGCCGGCGCGCCACGCCGGACGATGGCTTCCACGGTCTGCGCGCCACGCTCGATCGCGGCCCGGGCTTCCGGCGCGATGGAAAGAGGGCCGCCCTGCGCCAATTCGCGCAAGGTGGGGAATTTCAGGGGATTGCCGAGTTGCAGCATCGCGCGATGATGCCGGAAATCCTGGTGGTCTAGAATGCGCGCCCCAATCCAGTACTTACCCATGAAGCACATACCGCCCGCCCTGCCCCGGCCTCCCGCCGCCGCCCGGAAGCCGCATCTCGTGCCCTCGCCGCATGGCTTCCGAGAGGACGAGTACTACTGGTTGCGGGACGACAAGCGCGAGAACCCGGAGATGCTGGCGTACCTCAACGCGGAGAACGCGTATGCCGACGCGGCGCTCGCGCACGTGAAGCCGCTGCAGGAAAAGGTGTACCAGGAAATCATCGGACGGTTGCAGCAGGACGACACGTCCGTGCCCTACCTCATGAACGGGTACTGGTATTTCCGGCGCTTCGAGACGGGCAAGGAGTATCCCATCTACTCGCGTCGCCGCGGCACGCGCGAGGCGCCCGAGGAAATCCTGCTGGACCTCAACGAACTCGCGAAGGGCCAGGACTTCTTCGATGTCGGCGCCATCTGCATCAGCCCCGACAGCCGGCTCATGGCCTGGGCGGAGGATACGGTAGGCCGGCGGCAATACGTGATCAAGGTGATGGATCTCACCACGCATCGCGTGTTGCCGATCGCGCTGCCCAATGTCGAGAACAATGTCGTCTGGGCCGGCGACAACAAGACGTTCCTGTACGTGGAGAAAGACCCCGAGACGCTGTTGGGCTTCCGCGTGCGCAGTCATCATCTCGACAGCGAAAACCTCACGGAGGTTCATGCGGACCCGGTGATCTGGACGCAGGAAGACGAGAGCTTCTACACCGAGCTCTACCGCACGAAGGACGACGAATACATCGTGCTGCACACGCAGAGCACGGTATCCACCGAGGCGTGGGTGGCCAAGGCAGACGCGTCACCGCTGGATTTCCGGTTGTTCCTCGCGCGCGAGCGCGATCACGAATACCAGGTCGAACATGCCAACGGGCGCTGGGTCGTCCGAACGAACTGGCAAGCCAAGAATTTCCGCGTGGTGGAGATCGACAAAGGCGATGAAGGTGACCGCGGCCGCTGGCGCGATCTCGTGCCTCATCGCGACGATGCGTTCATCGACTCACTCGACGTGTCGCGCGGCTTCCTGACCATCGAGGAACACGCGGGCGGATTGCGCAAGCTGCGCATCCGGCCGTGGTCGGCAGGCAGCAGCTCGGCGCATGACGTGTATGTCACGGCCGACGAACCCGCGTACACCATGAGCCTGGACGTCAACCGCGAGTTCGACAGCCCCACGCTGCGATACACCTACACCTCGCTGATCACACCGCGCACCACCTACGACTACGAATTCGCCACCGGCCATCGCACCTTGCTCAAGCGCGAGCCGGTGCTGGGCGGCTATGACCCCTCGAACTACCGCACCGAGTTCGTGTGGACCACGGCGAGAGACGGCACGCGTGTGCCGGCGTCTCTGGTCTATCGAAAGGACACGCCGCGGGACGGCACCGCGCCGCTGCTGCAGATCGGGTATGGCTCGTATGGCCACACCTACGATCCGGAGTTTTCCTATCTGCATCCGTCGCTGCTCGACCGCGGGTTCGTCGTGGCCATCGCGCACATCCGCGGCGGGCAGGAGCTGGGCCGCGCCTGGTACGAGAACGGCAAGCTGCTCAACAAGATCAACACCTTCACGGATTTCATCGACGTGACCCGGTGGCTGGTGGCCAACCAGTATGCCGATCCGAAGCGGGTGTTCGCGCTGGGGCGTTCCGCCGGCGGCCTGCTCATGGGCGCGATCGCCAACATGGCGCCGCAGGATTATCGCGGCATCGTCACCGGCGTGCCGTTCGTGGACGTGGTCACGACGATGCTCGACGAGACCATTCCGCTCACCACGAACGAATACGACGAGTGGGGCAATCCGAACGAGAAGAAGTTCTACGAATACATGTCGTCCTATGCGCCTTACGACAACATCGGCGCGCACGACTATCCCGCGATCTTCATCCACTCGGGCTTGTGGGACAGCCAGGTGCAGTACTTCGAACCCACCAAGTACGTGGCGCGTCTGCGCGCGCGCCGCACGGGCGACAGCCTCGTGGTGTTGCGCACGAACATGGAGGCGGGGCACGGCGGCAAGTCGGGGCGATACGAACACTTCCGCGAGTACGCGGAGCAATACGCGTTCATCATCGACCAGGCGGGCGCCGGTTCCTGATGGATGACGAGGAACGCACCGCTCTCGGCCGCAAGCGCGTATTGCTGAGGGGGCGCGGCGTCACCGTGTTCACGATTTGCGCCGTACGGCTTGCCGCCGGTCATGTCAGCCAGTGGCGACAGCAGAGGTCGCGCTCCTGGCGCCGGGCGGCGAAAGTGCGCAGACTTGCTCGATGCGTTTCGTCACCCAGATCCCGCTGATTCTCGCGGCTGTCCTCGGGCTCGCCGCCTGCGTTTCCAAGCCACGCCTCACGGCGGACGCCGTTCCCACGGTGGAGTTCGAAGCGGTGAGCTTTGCGAAGCTGCCGGGCTGGCGCGCTGACGACACTCTCGCGGCCTGGCCCGCAATCATCAGTTCCTGCAGCGCACTGCACGCGCGCGCCGAGTGGCAGGCGTTCTGCGGCGCGGTCGTCTCGGCGAGTCCGGGCGATGCAGAGTTCACGCGTGCGTTCCTGGAACAGCACCTGCAGCCCTACAAGGTGTGGCGCAAGACGGGCCGCAAGCGCGAGAAGACCGGCATGGTCACGGGATACTTCGAGCCGCTGCTCAAGGGATCGCGAGTGCGCACCGAGGTCTTCGCGACGCCGCTGTATCGCCGGCCCGACGACCTGCTCGTGGTGGATCTCTCCGCAGTGATCCCCGAGCTCAAGGGCAAACGTGTGCGTGGCCGCGTCGAAGGCAACAAGGTCGTGCCTTACTACAGTCGCGCGCAGACTGCGCAGGCGCCGGGACTCGCCGGACATGAGATCGTGTGGATAGACGACGCCATCGATGCATTCTCGCTCGAGATCCAGGGTTCGGGCCGCGTGCAGCTCACGACGGGCGAGACCATCCGTCTGCAATACGCCGATCAGAACGGCCATCCGTACCGGTCCATCGGCCGTTATCTCGCGGACCAGGGCGTGATGACCATCGACCAGGTGAACATGCCGGCGATCCGCAACTGGCTGCAAGCCAACCCGAACCGCATGCGCGAGGTGCTCGACAGCAATCCCAGCGTGGTGTTCTTCGCGGAAGAAGCCATCCCCGATGCCTCCGTGGGTCCCAAGGGCGCACAAGGCGTGCCGCTGACGCCCGGGCGGTCGATCGCCATCGACCCCAAATTCCTGCCACTGGGTGCGCCGATGTTCCTCGCCACCACACAGCCTTCGAGCGAGGTGCCGTTGCAGAAGCTCGTGGTCGCGCAGGACACGGGCGGCGCGATCCGCGGTCCGGTGCGCGCGGACTACTTCTTCGGCTTCGGCGCCGAAGCGGGTCGGCAGGCAGGCATGATGAAACAGGACGGCGAATTGTGGCTGTTGTGGCCCAAGGGCCTGCCGCCGCCCTCCAACTGATCGCCGGCGTCACCCATCGTCTTGGACCAGCGGTCAGCTCACGCTGCGGACCCAGCCGCCGCAACGGGACGCCTTGCTCCACGCGCTATCCACCTTGTCTAGCCGCATGATGGCGCCGGTGACGCCATTGAGGTCCACGGCGATCCATGCATGCCGTCCCGTCGGGTCGAAGACCACGCGCGAGAGCATCAGGTAGCGGAATCGCTCGAGCTTCTTGTGGCCGATCCGCAGGCCGGCCTGCTCGGCGGCTTCCTTGCCGAATTTGATCGTGTCCGAATTCGCCTGCCGGAGCTGCAACACGAGCGCCTGTCCCTCCTCCCGCGTGAGCCCGCAGAAATCGGTGCGATCCGGATTCGCCATCGAGCTCGCGACGTGGCGATTCGCCGAGAAGTCGGACTCGAAGTAGAGATAGTCGTAAGGCCGTTCAGCTTCGCGGTTCAGGATCGTGGCCATGGCCTGCACCACGGCCAGCTCCTCACTGGCCAGCAACGCTGAGTTCGGACCGGACCAGGAAGCGCCGACCACCAGGAACATCGCGGCGAGACTGCAAGAGAACCGTGTGATTCGAGTTTTCATGGGCGCGGAAGTTAGCGAGGGCGCGAGCACCCTGCCACCCCGACTTCCACGCTTTGCGAACTCCGTCCGCCACGCACTTTTTCTGCGCTGAGATTTTTTCATCTCACCATCAAAGTGCGTGCTTATGCAGCCTCCACGTAGTGGGATTTCTTGTGCAGGAACTCCAGTACCTTGCCGCGACTCGCGATGTACTCCGCATCCGCGATCAACTCGAGCCGGTTGCGCGGCCGCGCCAGCGGCACGGTGTGCAACTCGCCGATGTGCGCTGCCGGGCCGTTGGTCATCATCACGATGCGGTCCGAGAGCAGCACGGCCTCGTCCACGTCATGCGTGATCATGAGCACGGTGTTGCCGAGCGTGGCCTGGATCTGCATGACCTGCTCCTGCAGATGCGCGCGTGTGAGCGCGTCGAGCGCACCGAAGGGCTCGTCCAGCAGCAGCACCTTGGGGCTCATGGACAGCGCGCGCGCGATGCCGACACGCTGCTTCATGCCGCCCGAGATCTCGCCCGGCCGCTTGCCGAGCGCATGCGTCATGTGCACGAGTTCGAGGTTCTTGAGCGTCCAGTCGTGACGCTCGGCCTTTGTCTTGCTACCCGAGAACACCTTGTCCACCGCCAGCCGCACGTTGTCGTAGACCGTGAGCCACGGCAGCAGCGAATGGTTCTGGAACACCACGGCGCGATCGGGCCCGGGCTCGTGCACCTCTCGGCCCTCGAGGAACACATAACCTTGAGTCGCCTCCGTGAGTCCGGCCACGATGTTGAGCAGCGTCGACTTGCCGCATCCGGAGTGGCCGATGATCGCGATGTATTCGCCCTTGGCCACGTCCAGCGAGACATCCCGCAGCACCTCACTACTGGCCGCGCCCGCGCCGAAGGTCTTGCAGACGTGTTCGATACGCAGGTATTCCTTCGTTCCCGTGTTCATACGCTCACCGTTCCCCTGCCGACCAGCTTGCCCGAGAACGCCACGAGGCGATCCAGCAGGAAGCCGATGATTCCGACGTAGACCAGCGCCAGGATGATGTCGCTGATCAACGAGCTGTTCCACGCATCCCAGATGAAGAATCCGATGCCGACGCCGCCTATCAGCATCTCCGCGGCGACGATCGCGAGCCACGAGAGGCCGATGCCGATTCGCAAGCCGGTGAAGATGTACGGCGCCGCCGCCGGCAGCATGATGGTGCTGAAGAACTCCCAGCCGTTGAGCCGCAGCACTTTCGACACGTTCCGATAGTCCTGCGGGATGTTCCGGATCCCCACCGCCGTGTTGATGATGATGGGCCAGATCGCGGTGATGAAGATCACGAAGATGGCGGAGGGCTGGCCATCCCGGAACGCCGCGAGCGACAGGGGCAGCCACGCCAGCGGCGGGATCGTGCGCAACACCTGGAACAAGGGATCGAGCGCGCGCATCGCCCACAAACTACTGCCGATCAGCACGCCGAGCGCGACGCCCACCGTCGCGGCGAAGGCATAACCCAGCGCCACGCGTTTGATCGACGCGTACAGATGCCAGAACAGGCCCTTGTCCGTGCCGCCGTTGTCGTAGAACGGCTGGGTGATGAGCTCCCAGGTGTCGGTGACCACCTTGCTGGGCGGTGGCAGCGAGGCATCGGGAGCCGAACACAGCAGTTCCCAGATCCCGACGAGTCCGGCCAGCATGATCAGCGGCGGCAAGACCACCGCCGCGACGTGCGCGGCGCGCGTGCGGAACCGGATCCAGGTCGGCGACGCGGACTTCGTGCTCAAACCCGCTTGATCGCGAGGCTCGCGAGATACGCCGACGGATTCGCGGGATCGAACGTTTTGCCATCGAAGAATTTTTCGACGCCACGCGACGTCGTCTTCGGAACCTGGGCGTCCGGCACCTTCAGCGTCTTGGCCGCCGTTCGCCACAGATCCTCGCGGTTGACCTTCGAGATCAGAGCCTTGAAGTCTTCCTTGCCCGTGAACTTGCCCCATCTGACATTCTCCGTGAGGAACCACAGCTCGTGGCTCTGGTAGGGATACGAGGCGTTGTCACGCCAGAACTTCATGAGATGCGGGCTGTTGTCGACGACGCGGCCCGTGCCGTAGTCGAACTTGCCCTGCAGCCGGCTGACGATGTCCGCCACCGGCACGTTGAACCAGGAGCGCTTGGAGACGATCTGCGAGAGTTCCGCGCGATTCTCCGGCTTGTCTGCCCACATCGCCGCTTCCTGCACCGCCTTGAGCAGCGCCAGCGTCGCCTTGGGATGTTTGTCCACCCAGTCCGCGCGCATGGCGAAAGACTTCTCGGGATGTTTGTTCCAGAGCTCGCCCGTGGTGAGAGCGGTGTAGCCGATCTTCTGATTCTTGAGCTGCTCGTTCCACGGCTCGCCCACGCAGAAGCAGTCCATGGTGCCCACCTTCATGTTCGCCACCATCTGCGGCGGCGGAACGACGATGGTCTCGATGTCCTTGTCCGGATCGATGCCGCCGGCGGCGAGCCAGTACCGGATCCACAGGTCGTGCGTGCCACCCGGGAAGGTCATCGCGGCCTTGATGGCATTGCCAGCGGCTTTCTTCTTCTCGAGCGCGGCCTTGAACGGCTTGGCGTCGAGGCCCACCTTGAGCGCGGCGTACTCGCTGCCAACGGAGATGCACTGGCTGTCGAGATTGAGTCGCGACAGGATGTACATCGGCGTGGGCACGTTGTTCTGCGTGACCTTGCCCGTGCTGATGAGATAGGGCATCGGCGTGAGGATGTGTGCACCGTCGATGCCGTTACCTGCGGAGCCGAGCACGAGGTTGTCACGCGTCGTGCCCCAGGAAGCTTGTTTGACCACTTCCACGTCGGGCATGCCGTGTTTGGCGTAGAAGCCCTTCTCCTTTGCGATGATCAGCGGCGCGGAGTCCGTGAGTGCGATGAAGCCAAGCGTGGCCTTCGTGGTTTCAGGCGCGCCCGACGCGGCATAAAGTGGTTTGGGAATCAGCGCGCTCAGCGCGCCCGCCGCGGCAGCTGATTTGAGCATCAGCCGGCGTGTGATCTTGCCCGGACTCCGATCCTTCATCTTCTTCTTGCTCCCAGTGATCGTTCTGATCACGAGAAAGCAAGCGCTGTGCCAGCTTCCGAAATCGGGGAATCCGGCAATCGGGCGCGTGTTTGCGAGCGTCACGCACCAAGCGTGGGCCCCGGGGGGTGGGGGTCAGCGCCAAATGAGGACGTTTGCCGGTCGCATCGGCCGGCGGCCGGCCCCGTCGCTCAGCGCTGCGCCGGGAGCGGCCTCACCTGCAGATTGCGGAAATGAGCCACGGTCCCGGTGCCGAGCCACAGCGCAATCGCGCCGCGCGCGATCGAACCTGTCTTGAGGTCGTTCACGATCAGCACCGGCTGGGCACTGTCATGAACGTACAGTTTCGCCTTGTCGCCCCGCACCTCGATCCGCAGTCGGGTCCATTCCCCGGGCACGAGGTCGACGTAGGACTCGTATTTGCCCGGTGACTCCTTGCGCAACCGCTGCCAGGTCCAGTCGGGATGCGAGATGTACTGCACCGCACGGTTGCGCCGCACCTGCTCCTCCGCGCGGCCATTCGTCGGTCGTAGATAGAACGCGTCGTAGGTCTTGAGGTCCTTCTGTACGCGGAACGCGAGACCGACGAACCCGCGCGCGTCCTTGAACACGCCGGTCTGCGCTTCACCGGCGACTTCGATCTCCAAGATTCCATCACCGAACTCGGGCCCATCGATGAGCGCCAGCTGCTCCGGAAACTCTCCGCGATCCGACAGTTGCTGCCGCTCCTGATCGCTCATCGCGACGATTCGCGCCTGGAGGTCTTCGGCCATGGCCACACGAAGCCCGGCGCGGCCCTGGTGAGTCGCGCTCCGCGCCACCACGTGATTGAGTGACAGGCCCTCCACCGACGTCAGTGGATAGACCTCCCCGGCGTCCGCCGCGGCGGCGACGTTCAGGCCACCGAACATTGCGATGGCCATCAGGTTGCGAAAAACGCGAGTGATGATTTCAGGCAGCATTGCTTTCCGACTTGAGCAGGTGTGGGACATTTTTCTCGACCCAGCGTCCGAACAACTGCGCGAGGCGCGACAGCGAGCGGCCGAGCGGAGTCAGGCGATACTCCACGCGCGGCGGGATCTCGGGATAACTCTTGCGACTCACGAGACCGAAAGTCTCGAGCTTGCGCAGGGTCTGGATCAGCATCTTCTCGGAGATGCCGTCGACGCAGCGCCGGATCTCGGCGGTGCGCATAGGGCCTTCGGCGAGCGTCGTGACGATGAGCAGCGTCCACTTCTCGGCTAGCACCGCCATCACGCGGCGCGACGGGCACGCGGCCTTGAATATGTTGGGAGCGAGATTCGGCTTCGGCATGCGTCGAGGCTATCACAGTACCCCACTGCCGGGAGGGTACTTACCCCGAGGTAAGTACGTCTTCGCGTGCGATACCCACACTTACCGCGAGGTAAGTACTTGTGAGGCGGTGGGCGCACCACTAGATTCCCGCCCACTCATTCACAACGGATACGGAGTCCTGCCATGCAATTGTTCTTCTCGCCCGGCGCCTGCTCACTCGCCACCCATATCGTGGCCCGCGAACTCGGCGTCCCCGTCGACCTCAAGCGCGTCGACACGAAGACCAAGAAGACCGCGGACAACTCCGACTTCTTCGCCATCAACTCCAAGGGCGCCGTGCCCGCGCTCAAGCTCGACAACGGCCAGGTGCTCACCGAAGGCGTGGTGCTCATGCAGTACCTCGTCGATCAGAAGGGCGATTCGCCGCTGCTGCCGAAGTTCGGTACGCCAGAGCGTTATCGCGTGCTCGAGTGGCTGAACTACATCACGAGCGAAATCCACAAGGGTTACACGCCGCTGTGGAAACCCGATGCCGACCCGAAGGTGAAGGAGTACGCGCTCGCGAACCTCGAGAAGAAGCTCGACTGGGTCAACCAGCAGCTCGCGGGCAAGCAGTTCCTCACGGGCGGCAACTTCACGGTCGCGGACAGCTATCTGTTCACCGTCGTCAACTGGAGCTTCTTCCTGGGCATGAACCTCGACAAGTGGCCGGCGCTGAAGGAGTTCCATGCACGCGTCGCGTCGCGCCCCACCGTGCAGGCCGCGCTGGAAGCAGAGGGTCTCAACAAGAAGGCCGCCTGATGCTCCAGGGGGTCACTCCCCATTTGCTGGCAAAAAGGGTCAGACCTCAAAAGACAACGGCCGCGGAGCGAAAGCACCGCGGCCGTTCTTGCATTCGAGCACCGCTGATACAGTAGATGGATGAAGGCTTTCCTGTCGGAACATTACGTCCTGGAGATCAAACTCAGACGGGACAAGGTTCCGGCCTTCGACAGATTTCCCTTCTCGCTCCCCGCGATATCCACGCTCGACGCCCTGAAGCTGCACCCCAAGGTCACTTTCATCGTCGGCGAAAACGGCAGCGGCAAATCCACGCTTCTCGAGGCCACCGCCATCGCGTTCGGCCTCAATCCGGAAGGCGGCACGAAGAACTTCCGCTTTTCCACCAGAGCATCACATTCGTCGCTGCACGAATGTCTGCGCCTGGTCAAAAGCGCACAGCGAGCCAAGGACTCGTTCTTCCTCCGGGCGGAGAGTTTCTTCAACGTGGCCACCGAGATCGAGAACCTGGACGCAGAACCTGCGCCAGGCCCGCCGGTGATCGACTCCTATGGCGGACATTCACTCCACGAGCAATCGCACGGCGAGTCCTTCTTCGCGCTCATGAACAATCGATTTGGCGGCAAGGGGTTCTACATTCTCGATGAACCGGAAGCAGCGCTTTCACCGGCGCGCCAGCTCGCCATGCTCAGGCGCCTGCACGCGCTCGTGCAGGACAAGTCCCAGTTCGTGGTGGCGACACACTCGCCCATCCTCATGGCGTATCCCGACGCGTGGATCTACCAGATCACGCCGCGAGGATTTCAGCGCGTGACGCTGCAGGAAACCGATCACTTCGTGGTTGCGAGACGCTTTCTCAACGATCCCGAGGGCCAGGTTGCCCGTCTGCTCGAGTGAGACGAGGGCCCCGCGAACCGGGGCCCCGACGCAGTCTCACTTTTGAGGGAACGCGTACAACGTGTAGTAGGCGTGCAGCTCCGTCGGCGCATTCGCTTCGAACAACGTCCCCGAAGCCAGCTTCAGGTGATACACCCGCGCCGTCTGACGCGGATGCACGTTCGGGATGTCCTTCGTCGCCAGCGTGAGGTCGATGCTCCTGCCATCCTGGCTCACCGCCGCGTTCGTGAAAGCCTCGTTCCGCGTGCCCATCTCCGGAGAGCCGTAGTCCGGCGCATCGCGATACGTCCACGACTCCATCACGAGCGCCGACTTCAGTATCTCGGGGCTCACGCCCTTGCCCAGCGGCTGCGTGAACTCGATACGGAATCCCGCGGGCGTGGCGACGACGGTCTTGATATCCGGCACCACGGTCTTGCCGTCCCAGCGCACGTGCTGAAGGCTCGCGACCTTGCCGCCCTTGGCCTGCCAGCCGCGGCCGGTCTGGCCTAACAACAGGCTGCCGTCGCGCAGGAACACGGGACGCATCACGCCCGACTCGAGCCCTTCGAAGAATGGCATCACGGCGCCCTGCTCCTGCTCGCCCACCTTCTGTGTGGTCACGCGCAACAGGTTCGATTGCGTCTGGTCGCCGATGATCATCTGTCCGGCGAATGCGCCGAACTTGCCGCGCGTGCTGTCCCAGGTGGGATTGCCCGGCGAGTTCGCCACCTTGTTGTGAGGGAACAGCACGACGGCCTTCTCGCGCGAGTCCGCGACGGCGTCGTATTTGATCTGCGGCGAGTCCGGGGTCATGCCCGGCAGGTCGACTAGACCCGCGGGATGTCCGTAGAACCCGCCCTTGCGCAGTTCGAACAATTTGGACGTGCCGACGAAGTCACCCTGGTTGTCCGCGTACCAGACACGGCCATCGGGACCGGCGCCGACACTCGCGGGGCTGCGAAGCCCATGCGAGAAGAGATCGAACTTGCCATTCGGTTCGACGCGGATGGCCCAGCCATCGAAGCCGCCGTACGTGCCCATGACGCTGCCGCCGCCCATGTAGATGTCGCCACCGTGCGCCAGGTTGAGCGCGAGGTAGTAAGCCCCGTCCTTCGCACGCACGGGACCGTGCATGTAGGTGTGGTAGTTCGAGTGATAGGAATGGGCATCGAACAACGTGTCGTACTTGTCGGCGACGCCATCGCCGTTCGTATCGGAGATACGCGTGAGCTCGGCTTTCTGGCCCGCAACGACGACGAGGCCCTTGCCGTCTTCCGCCACGACCCCGAGGCTGTCGAACAGCCCTTCCGCGAAGAGCTGCCACTGGCCATCGACCAGACGCCAGATGCCGGCGTTGCGCGTGCCGACGACGACGGTGCCGTCCTTCGTCGCCGAGAGGCCCAGCGCCTCGAACAATTGCGGTCGCCCGAAATTGTCCTTGGGCGCGTAATAGTTCTCGATGCTGTAGCCGGCCGGTAGTTTGGCCGTGGCAGGCGCCTTCTCGAGCGCCTGCCGCGCGTAGGCGAATGTGCTCGCTTTCGGGCGCCAGCCTTTGCCGGCGAGCCCGAGCGAGCCGCGCAACGTGGCGTTGACCTTGCCTGCCGGTAGCGTCCAGCGATCGCCCGCCAGCGTGCCGGCGCTGGCCGCGGCGTTCTTGAACAGGCCGGCATTCAGCGAAAACGACTGCTCATTCGCGAGGGTGCCGCGAACGGTGATCACGGTGTCGCCGCGATCGGAGATCTCGGTGGCCACTTCGACCAAGTTCTTGCCGACGCGGTACTTGAAGACCGGCGCGGCCGTCTTGCTCTTCGAATCGCGCGAATAGCCCAGGAACTGCGCGTCCGCGGCCTTGATGAGATCGAGCTGATCCCGCTTGTCGTAGAGCGCGGCCTTCATCGCCGCGCCGTCACCGTACGGCGCTTCCTTGAACGTGAAGTCCACGGGCCGGCCCGCGGCATTCAACGGCGCGAGCAGATAGGGGCGATCGCCGAAGCTGATCTCGCGGCTGTCGTAACCCAGCGCCAGCCCCTTGCCGCCGCGGTTCACGAGTTCGCCCGACATCTCGAGGAAGCCGCCCTGCCAGATCTTCACGACCGCGAGCAGGCGCGGGTCGAACGTGTAGTTCACGCCGTTGGGATTGCCGACGTGCACGCTGCGGCCCGAGACGCCAGCGATCGGGCCCCGCTGCAGGCGCACGGTGTCGCCCACCAGCCACTGGAGGCCATCGTCCATCGGGTCATAGGGCTTCGCCGGCTCGAGGCTCGCCAGCTTCACGACCGGGCCGCGTTCCTGCAGCGCGTTCAGCGTGGCGAGGTAGTCGGCGATCGCATCGATCTGTGCGTCGCTCAGCAGTTCCCTGCTGAACTGCGGCATGACGGGTAGATAGGCCTGACCCCGGTTTTCGCCGCTCTCGGAGATCGAGAGCTGGTCGGCGGGATCGCGCACGGAGTGATGCAGGTACTCGCGATTGGCCTTCACCTGGAAGCGATGGCCTTCGGGGTCCACCACTTCGCGCGTGCGCGGCTCGGGGCGGAACAGGCCGTAGAGGTTCGGGCCCGAGCTCACCGCGGTGTCGCCCGGCTCGACTCGATGGCAGGCCTCGCAGCCCACCTGGGTGAACGTCTCCTTGCCGAGCGCGACGAGATCCTTGAGCTCCTTCTCGTTGGTCTCTCCGCCGGACGTCTTCGGCACCTTCACCTGCTCGAAGTCCGCAGGCTCGTGACGCGCGTTGCGTACCTCGAACCCGCCCTGCTTCACGACGATGAAGGCGGGTCCGCGCTTGTCCTCGCCCTGCCAGATGGCGCCTTCGCTCGGTCCTTCGATGCGGACGTTCTTGCTGACCTCGTTACCATTGCGCAATTCGAGCACCAGGCCCGGTTCCAGCTTGTTGTAGCCGTCATCGAAACGCGGCGCACGGAAACGGAGCGCGAAGCTCTGCCAATTGCCATTGCCTTTGAGTTCGAACTGATATCGACCCATGACAAAAAGACTCGCGGAGCCGCCCGAGGGGCCACGAAAGTCGAATGAAGTGATGCTGTCGGCCAGTGTGGCCCGCGAAGCGAGGCCGCGGCCCTCGGCGGGGCCCTGGGTGGTCAGCGCGCCATCCTTCACCGTCCAGGCGGGATTGTCGCGAAAGGCGGCCGTAGGACTTATGTCGTCGGCACGCGCCGTGTGGAAACTCGTGAGCGCAGCAATGGTCAGTACCGCCAGGGTCTGGCGGCCGATAAATCCCGGCATGGAACCCCCTTCAGTACCGTTACACTAACCGCAAAATTTCCCTCCCGAAAGCGATTCCTCACACATGTCCATCCTGCTCCTCCTGGCCGCCGCCAATGGCGCGGCCACCACTCCTGTTCCGCCCGCTCAACCCGAAGTGGTGGTGACCGGTTCACGCGTTGCGACGTCGCCCGATGACCTCGCCGCGAACGTCACGATCCTCGAGCGTGAGTACTTCGACGTGGAAAAGCCCGCAAAACTCGCGGACGTCCTGCGCCGCGTGGCGGGCGTGCACGTGGATTCGGTCGGCGGGCGCGGCGGCACGAGCTCGCTGTACATGCGCGGCGCCGACCCTAACTACACACTGGTGCTCGTCGACGGCGTGCGCGTCAACGACCCGACCAACGCGCGCGGCGGCTCGTTCGACCTCTCCACGTTCGACGTCGCCGACATCCAGCGCGTCGAGATCGCTCGCGGCCCCTACTCCGCGGTGTACGGCGGCGATGCGCTGGCCGGCGTCATCAACATCGTCACGCGCCCGGCGCCGCTCGCGAAGACGCGCGCCTCGCTCGATGCGATGGCCGGCGCCTACGACACGCACGAGTTCTCGGTGAACGCGGGGGGACCCGCGGGTGACGGCAACTGGTCCCTGGGCCTGAGCGACACGCACGAAGGCGAGCAGATCCGCGGCAACGAGTTCGAGTCGCGCCGCATGTCGGGTGGTTTCAACGCCGAACTGGGCGCCAACACCGCGCTCACCCTCTCGGCGCGTTACGCCGAAAGCGAACGCGAAGGCTTTCCGGACGACAGCGGCGGTTACGAATTCGCCGCGATCCGCGATCGCGAGACTCGCGATTCCGACGAGGCGCTGATCGGGCTCGGCCTGACTCACCGCGCGGGCGACTCGACGTTCGCGCTGGCGCTGGGTTACTTCGATCGCGACGATCACATCGATTCCCCGGGCGTCGCGCCCGGCGTGCGCGATCCCTTCGGCCTGCCGCCCTCGCTCGTGGACTCCAGCATCCAGCGATTCACGGCCACGCTGACGGGTACGCAGCGGTTCTCCGATTTCGTGTCGCTGGCCTATGGCGCCGAGTACCAGCGCGAAGAAGGCGTGAGCGACGGCGAGCTCGATTTCGGCGGCGGGTTCATGATGCCCACCAGCTTCGAGCTCACGCGCACCTCCTGGGCGCCGTTCGCGGAAGTCCGGCTCGACACGCGCTTCGGCCTGTCGACGCAAGCCGGCGTACGCGTGGACAAGCCCGATGGTGAAAGCTCCGTGACCAGCCCGCGCCTGCGGGTGGCCTATGACTTCGCCGACAGCGGCTTCCGCATCGCCGGCAGCTGGGGCAAGGCGTTCAAACTACCCAGCCTGTACGCGCTGGGCCATCCGCTGGTTGGCAATCCGGAGCTCGCGCCGGAGCGCGCGGAGTCGCAGGAGGTGGAGATTTCACAGAACTTCGCGGGCGGCAAGGCGCGCTGGAGCGCCACCTGGTTCGACGGGGAATTCCGCAATGCCATCGACTTCGATTCCGGCCCGCCGCCGATGCTCGTGAATCGCAATCGCGTGGACACGCATGGTGTCGAGCTCGCCGGTCTCGTGACCGTGAGCGAGACACTGTCCTTCGACGCCAGCGTGACGAATGCGAAGAGCCGCATCGCTTCGACGGGCAATGAGCTGCGCAATCGTCCCGAGTGGCGCGGCGGCCTGGGTGCGCATTGGAGCCCGGTGAGCACGTTGCGCTTCTCGGCTTCGGCCACGTACGTGGGATCGTCGTTCGATTCCTCGATCGCCACGGGCGACGTGGATCTCGATGCGCACACACGTATCGACGTGAGCGCGGTCTGGAAGCTTTCGGAGAAGTTCGAGACCTGGTTCGCCGTCGACAACCTCACCGACGAGAAGTACGAGCAGTTCGTGGGCTTCGAGTCGCGAGGCATCGTGCCCCGCGCGGGCGTGCGGTTCAGCCTCTAACAAGACAGGCGGAGCCGGAGTCGTCGCAAAACCGAGACTCAAGTTCGCGGCCATTCGGCCGAATCCAGTAGCAAGACATAATCGGGCCCCGGGGGCCCACTGGATTCGGCCATGCCTCACGTCCAAACCACGGGGTTCAAGCCCGCATTCCCTTCGCTGAGCGGCGAGGACTCCCACCGTTCGTTGCGGCTCGTGCAGAAGTCGCTGCGCGATGGAATCGCCGATGCGCTGGACCTCGACGCCAGGGGACGCGGCCTGCAGGGCCTCGCCGCCGCGATTCGCGACAAGATTTCCGGCGCCGGCCCCGATGCGGTGCCTTCCATGCTCGAGACCATCGACCGCGCGCTCGACGACGCTGCCGGGAAATTGGCGGCGCAAGGTGTATCGCAGGAGCAGATCGATGCGGGCGTGGCGCGATTCCGGAATCGCCTGGCGCGGGAGATAGAGGCTTTGGCGGGCGGCGATGCCACGCCGAAGCCGCCGGCCGCCGACGTGAACAAGACCGCGATCGCGGCGCGTCAGGACGTGCGTGAGCGCTTCTCGATGGACATCCTCACCGCCGAGGGTGACCGCGTCTCCATCCGGTTCAAGGCGATGAACGTCACCGAGGTGGCGGCGGCCCAGGTTACGCGCGACGGCGCGACGGCCACGGTGGCGGAGGCGAACGTGATCTCTCGCGGCCGCTTCAAGCTCGAAGTGCACGGCAACCTGAACGAGGCCGAGAAGGCCGCCATCGGCAATCTGCTCGAGAAGGTGGATGGCGTCGCGAAGGACTTCTTCGGCGGCGACGTGGAGGCTGCGTTTGCCGCGGCGTCACGCGTGGGGCTGGAGTCGGACGCGCTGGCCGCGTTCGATGTGCGGATGTCGTATTCGAAGAAGGTCGCGGTGGCGGCTTATGCGAGCAATTCGAAGCTCGGCAATGATGGGGTGCCGGCGCCTGCAGCGCCCGCTCCGACCTCCTCCGCGGCGGCGCCGGTGAAGCAGCAGCCCGAGGTCGCGCCTGCGTCCGCGGTCGCAGCGGCTCCACCCGTGGAGCCGGCGACCACTCCGGCGAGTACCGAACTACCTGCACCCGTGAGCAACGTGGTGCCGACGAGTGCCGCGGTGGCGCTGGACACGGCGAAGTCGAAGTCGGCGATCGAGACCATCACGAAGTTCGCCAAGGACGTGCTCGAGCGGCTCGACGAACGCAATGAGTCGGACGCGGCGAAGTTCTCGCTGCGCTGGAAAGTGGAATTCATGATGAAGGCGTTCGGGTCCGTGGCGCTCACGGAGACCGAGAAGGCTGCGGCGAATGCGCTGGGCGCGACCTTGGATGCTCCACGGGCGGAGCTGATCTGAGCCGATTGCGATCCGGACTACGAGGCGCAATCCTCGGTGTCCAGATTCTGGCCTATGCCGATCTGGTTTCCGTCCGGATCTTCGACGCGCCCGTCGCGCATGCCGTACACGCGGTTCTCGAGTGGATAGACCACCTTCGCGCCGGCCGCCACGGCGGCGCCGAAGTACTCGTCCACGCCCGTCACGTTGAGATAGACGTGGCCCGGCACTGGCTTCTCCGCGACGTACACGTGGAACTCCACGACGTCGCGGCACACGCTGGCGATCCATGGCGGCTCGCCCACGATCCAGCTCCGTTCGAAGCCGAGCACATCCCGATAGAAGTCGATGGCGCGCTCGAGATTCGCGACCTGCAGGATGGGCGTGACGGAGTTCAGCTTCGGCTGGGTCATGTCAGTCCCCCGAAAAGCAGAAGGGCGGATGTTACTCCGCCCTTCCTTCAGCTCCGGCACCATTTCCTGGAATGGGGTCAGACCCCATTTGCCAGGAATTGGGGTCTGACCCCGTTACTTGATGTCGAGCACCACGGGCCGGTAACCACCGCGGCTGCGGAACCAGGCGATCAAGCCTAGATAGACCACCAGCATCAGCACGGGCAGCCAGGCGATGGTGCGCAGCGCCTCGAGCTTGGACTCGGCGTCGATACGGTCGATCACCGCCTTGTCCTCACCGGTGATCGCGCCGCGCTTCTCGGGATCCACGGCGGTGTACGTGCCGAACATGCCGTCTTTTTCGACGGTCACGGCGGACGACAACTGCGTGCCATTCTTCGCATCGTGCTCTGCAATGTGCTGGACCATCGCGCGGTCCTGCACGCCGCCGATGACCGGTGATCCCACGATGCCCGCGGCCAGCATGCCGACGCCGGCCACCACGTTCAGCGTGATGGCGCCGCCCTTCGGCGACTGCTCGGCGACCACGCCCAGCGAGGTGGGCCAGAAGAACGCCTTGCCGACGCCGTAGACCGTGGCCGCGACCAGGAGCATCACACCCGTGGTCTTCGAGAGCAGCACCAGACCCACGGCCGCGATGGCCGCGGAGATCGCCAGCAGTCCCAGCGGCGAGAACTTGTGCACCAGCGGGCCGGCGAACAGACGCAGCACCAGCACCAGCGCCATCGCGTAGATGAGCACCCAGCCGCCCGAGAGCCCGATCTCGGCCATGGCGGGCGTCATCATCGCGGTGATCCAGCCATCGGTACCGAGTTCGGTCACGGCCAGCGGGATCATGACCAGCGCCATGATGATGAACAGCGGCTTGCCGGGCGAACGCGCCCAGAGGCCGTAGCCGATCGTGATGACGGCGATGAGCACCCATTCGATCGTGGACGACCAGCCGAACACGCGGCCCAGCTCGAGGATCATGAGCACGGCGACGATGAACGCGCTCACGAAGCCGGCTTCCGCCAGCATGTCGCGGTAGGAAACGCCCGCCGCCACGCGCTCGCTCTGCGGGAACACACGCGGCACCAGCATGACGATGTACGTGACGACCGGGATGAGCATCAGCGCCATCTTCATGCGCCAGCTCATGTCACCGGGCAGCGCCAGCGCGAGGATGCCGCCGATCACGAAGCCCGCCGGCCAGCCCGCGTGCAGGCGGTTGAGCCAGGTGGTCTTGTCGTGGCGGAACTCGCGCGCGATCAGCGGATTGATGCCCGCTTCGACGGCGCCGTTACCGAGCGACAGCACGAAGCTGCCCCAGTACAGGCCCCAGTAACCTTCGGCCTGCACCAGCAGCACGAAGCCGATCACGTGCGAGGCGGCGGCGAACCACAACGTCGCCTTGAAGCCGATCTTGTCGATGATCAGCGAGAGCAGGATGATGCTGATGGCGAAGGGCCAGAGGCCCACGCCGAAGAGCTCACCCTTCTGGGTCTCCGACAAACCAAACTCCACCCCCCACGCGTCGATCGAGAACGCGCGGAGGATGAAGCAAAAACTCGTCGCGACCAGCGCGGCGAAACATACCGCGAAAGTCTTCTTGGCCTCGGCGGACGCCGGCACAGCGGCGATCGTAGCGGCTTCTGTACTCATCTCCCAACCCCCTCAAACTCTGTAGTTAGATCGAATCGACTTCTATCTGCTAGATCTTCGTCCAGGCGCTGTTCGCCTGGCCCGACTTCAACACGGCCTCGATGAAGGCCATCACGCGGGTGCCCGTGACCACGTCCGGCGCGAACAGCGATGCCGCCTTCGGCGAACGGTTCTCCAGTCTCGCCGTCACACGCTCAGCGAAGTCCGTGTAGAGCTGCGAGAACGCCTCGATGAATCCTTCCGGATGGCCGCCCGGCAGACCGACCGAACTCGTCGGCGTCTCCGGATCACCGCGACGCACCGAACGCGGCGCCTGGCCGGCTTCGACGATCGTGAGCTCTTCCGGACGCTCCTGGAACCATTCGATGGAGCCCGTTTCGCCATACACGCGCAGGCGATGGCTGTTGAGCTTGCCGATGGCCACCTGGCTGGCCCACAAACTACCGCGCGCGCCGCTCGCGAAACGCAGCAGCACGTTGACGTTGTCGTCGATGGGACGGCCCGGCACCAGCGAGCTCACGTCCGCGGCGACTTCGGCAACCTTGTCGCCCGTGACGAACTCGGCGAGCTGGAACGAATGCGAGCCGATGTCGCCGAGCGCACCCGCCCCCGCGAGCTTGGGATCCGTGCGCCACGAAGCCTGCTTCTGCCCCGTCTTCTCCAGCGCCGTGGCCAGCCACCCCTGCGGATACTCAGCCTGCACCACACGCAGCTTGCCGATGAGCCCATCCGCGATGAGCTGCTTGGCATGCCGGATCATGGGATAACCGGTGTAGTTGAACGTGACGCCGAGCAGCCGCTTCTTCTCGGCCTGAAGCTTCACGAGCTTCTCGGCATCGGCGAGGGTCGTGGTCAGCGGCTTGTCGCAGATCACGTCGAGGCCGGCTTCGAGGCAAGCCGCCGACTGCACGTAGTGCACGTGGTTCGGCGTGACGATGGACACTACCTCGATGCCATCCGGTCGCGCCTTTTCGCCCGCGATCATCGCGTCGACGCTCGGATACGCACGCGCCGGATCCACGCCCAGCGCCAGGGCCGACCGCTTGGTCTTCTCCGCGTCCGACGAAAACACGCCCGCCACGAGCTGGTAGCGGCCATCGAGCCGAGCCGCCATGCGATGCACCGCGCCGATGAACGCGCCTTCACCGCCGCCGATCATTCCCCAACGAAGTTGACGCATCTCAGACGCCCAGCTTCTTGAGGTAGTCGCCGCTGATCTTCACCGACTCGAGGATCGGACGGGTGAACGGCTCTTCCTGCTCATAGAAGAAATGCTTCACGCCATTCGCCTTCGCGGTGGTGAGCACCTTCTTCCAGTCGGTGACGCCTTCGCCCAGCGCGACGGACGTGGGACTCGGGCCGCCGGCGACGCGCTTGCCCACGTCCTTGACGTGCAGCGCGATGACGCGGCTCTTGTACTTGTTGAGGATGGCGACCGGATCTTCCTGCGCCACCGTCACCCAACCCACGTCGAGCTCCATCTTCACGTGCGCGGGATCGGTGTTCTCGTAGATGTAGTCGAAGGCGCTCTTGCCGTCGAACTTTTTGAACTCGGCGTCGTGGTTGTGATAACCGAAAGTCATGCCCGCGGCACTGACCTTCTTGCCGAACTCGTTGAACAGGTCGACGTTCACCTTCCAGTCGGCCATGTCTATGGAAGCCATCTGCTCGGACCAGGTCAGCTTCTGCTTGGCGGGCGCCACCATGGGCGAGGAGCAGACGACATACTTGAGGCCGAAGGACTTGGCGTCCGCGATGATCTTGTCGCCGATGCGCGCGATGTCGCCGGCGCCGGCATGCGTGCTCACGCAGCTGAATCCGATGGACTTGAGCAGCGGCAGGAATTCAGGCGCGGTGCGGCCGTAGTAGCCCGCGAACTCGATCTCGCGGAAGCCGGCGTCGTAGACCTTGCGCAGCGTTCCTTCGAGATCCTTGGCGGCCTCGGATTTCACGGTCCAGAGCTGGATGCCGGGGACGATGTGTTTCTCGTGATGGGCGGCGAAGGCGCTGCTCATCACCGAACTGGCGGCGATGCCCGCTCCCGCGGACACGAGAAATGAACGTCTGCTCAGCATGAAGGCCCCCTCGTTGAAATGGCCCGGCATTCCGGGACGCCGGAGTACACGGCATCCGCCGTGGGGCCGTCAAGGGACCCGGGGGATAGCGGAATTACCCGTTTGGCGCGACTCGTTCCCCGGCGAATTCGGCCAGCCATTGCCGCAGTTCCGCGAGTTTCGGCGGCTTGCTCATGACCACCGAGACTCCCGGCGGAATGTCGCCCGAAGCCACGAGGCGCTGGCCCCATCCCGTGAGCATGATGATGGCCGTGGCCGGCGCGATGGCATGGATGGCGGCGGCGACGGCGCGCCCGTCGACATGGGGCATCCCCAGGTCCGTGATGACTACCGGGAAGGCCTTGCCCGCATTCTGTGCGTCCCGGAATGCGTCGATGCCCGCACGGCCGCCGCTCGCGGTCTGCACCTGATGACCCTCGTTCACCAATGTTTCGCGAAGTGAGGCCAGCAGCAGCGGATCGTCATCCACGAGCAGGATCTTCGTGTGCGTCGGGATCTTCTGGATGCGGATGCTGCCCGTGGACTGGGGCGCGGGGGCAGTCAGCGGGAACGTGAGTCGGAACGTGGTGCCCTCGCGGGGCGCGCTCCGGATGTCGATGTCCACGCCATGCCGCTGCGTGATGCCATAGACCATGGCGAGGCCCAGACCCGAGCCGCGATCACCCTTGGTCGTGAAGAAAGGCTCGAGGCACCGGCGGCGAGTCGCCTCATCCATGCCGAGGCCCGTGTCGCTCACTTCTATATACACACGCCGCGACACCGACTTGCCGGCTTCGAGCGCATATCCCGTACGCAGCGTGAGCCGGCCGCCTTCCGGCATCGCGTCCGTGGCGTTGAGCACGAGGTTGATGAGCGCCTCGCGCAGTTCGCTTTCGATACCCGAAACGCACGGCGCTTCGCCGTCGTTCTCGATGGCCGTCTCGATGACCACACCGCGGGCCTGCGCCATGTCGCTCCAGCGCGCGCGAGTGAGCTCCAGCACGTCGTGCAGCACAGCGTTCACGTCCACGGGAAGGAGCTGCGACTGCGCGGGCCGCTGACGATAGAACTCGCCCATGCGCGAGACGGTGTGCGCCACGTCGTCCACCGACCGCTGGATGATCTCGAGCTGCTTGCGAGCGCGATCGCTGAAACCCTGTTCGTGCGTGAGGATGGATTCCACGTACAGGGCCACGGGCGAGATCGCGTTGTTGATGTCGTGCGCGATGCCGCTCGCCATCTGGCCGAGCGCGCGTAACCGCTCCTGTTGCAGCACGGCGTTCTGCGAAAGCTGGAGGTCGTCGTACGCGCGCTTGAGCGAGTCGTGGAGCTGCGCCTGATTCGCGGCCAGCGATACGTGGTCACAAAGCTGGCGCAGGAACTCGCAATCGCCGCTGCTGAACGAATCGGGCTCGCGCCGCGCCACCACCAGTACGCCGAACACGCCGCTGCGCTGCTCGACCATGAGCGGCACGATCACCATCGACCGCAATCCTGCGCTGTGCAGCCGCTGCGGGAAGGGAAACGCGATCGCCGCGATGTCGGGCTCATAGACGAGTTGGCCGGCCACGCAACGCGAGAGGCCGTTCTCGTCGATCTCCACGCGCGCGTTTTCACTCATCGCGAGCTGGCGCGCCAACGGTTCACTGCGAGTGCCGACGCGGCTCACGGTCAGGCGCCGTGCGTGGTGCTCGTAGTCGAGCAGCGCGGCGAAATCCAGGGGCAGGTGATCCTCCAGGCTGCGAACCACCACCTGGAAGATGCTATGCAGATCCTGTCTTTCGGCGATCGCGTGTGTGATCCGCCTCAGCAGTTCCAGCCGCTCGAGTTGAGTGTGCGTACGTTTCTCGGCGGCCTCGCGTACTTGGGCTTCGCGGCGAAGGTCGGCGTTGCGCGCCTCGAGCTCCGCGGTGCGGTCCGCCACCCTCGCCTCCAGGGCCTCGTTGCTGAGCTTGAGCTGCTGCTCCACTTCCATGCGACGCGCCGTGTCGGCGGTGCCCATCTGGATGAGCGCGATCAGCAGGTACAACGCGCCGGCGATCCGCACCAGGTGCGTGATGATGGCGATCTGGTCCGCCGGGCCCTGCGAATACAGCATGAGCGCTGGCACGAACAGCGTGATGCCCGCGAATACCGCCAGTGTACGGGCCAGACGGTCTTCTTGCCGGTTGCGCCAATGAGCCACCGCCACGATCGCCCAGAGCACGGGCGCGAGCGCCAGCGTCGGCCGCGTCATGCCGAGGAACGCGGACTCGCCGTAACGAGGCACCACCATGAAGAACACCATCAGCGACCCGGCCACGGCGGCCAGCGCCAGCGTGAACAGCCACTCCGAGATTCCGCGCCGCGCCAGCGGCAGCGCGCAGGCCAGCCCGAGCGGCAGTAGATAGGCCGCGGGCGACCAGCTTCCGAGGCGGAACAGGATGCTGAGTTCCGGCGCCTGGGTGAAATCGAGCGCCGTGATCACGTGCTGCAGCTCGAGGAGCGCCACCACGCCGAAACAGGCGGCGCGGAGACGGTTGAGCAACTGACCGGCACGCCAGCCCAAATCCCAGAGCAGGAACGCGATCATGGCGCTGAGCAGGAACACACCCGTGTCGAGTATCGAGTGGAGCGCAGGGAAATCGCCGCCATCGGGCAGCAGGAACACCACCAAACTCAACAGCAACAGCAGGATCGCTGCGACAAGTCCGCCGCGAAACCTCGAGGCGCGTTGCACGTCTGTCTCCTACCCTGGATCGAAGCCATGCCGAACCCCAGAATACTCCTACTTCACATGATCTAATGTCGATATGAGTACCCGCCTCGACCGTTCCGTAGACCCTGCCCGCGATCACGTCCTCGGCGCGCAGACCGCCAGCATCACACTCGTCGAATACGGCAGTTACGACTGCCCGCATTGCCGCGCCGCCAACGAACGCATCGCGGAGGTGCGGGAGCAGTTGGGCGAACGCGTCCGTTACGTATTCCGTCACCGCCCGATCGGGGGCAGCGACCTGGCCCGCCGCGCGGCGGAACTCGTGGAGCAGGCCGCCACGCCCGAGGAATTCTGGAGCGCGCATGTCTCGCTGATGACACGCTCGCGTACGCTGACCGAAGACGACCTGCGCGCAGTGGCCGAGGACCTGCGGCTGCAGGAGCTGGAACCGGACGCCGCTGAAGCCGTGCGCGCCGAAGCCTGTTCGCGGGTGGAAGCCGATGTCGCGAGCTCACATGCCAGCGGCGTGCGCTTCACCCCCACATTCTTCATCAACAACCGGCGCTACGACGGTCCCTGGGACGAGGCGTCGTTCACGGATGCGATGCTGGGTTCGCTGGGCCATCGCGTGCGCACGGCGGCGCTGGGATTCGCGAACTGGGCGCCTTCCGCGGGCCTCATGTTGCTGCTCGCGACGCTGGCCGCGATCGTGCTCACGAACTCGCAGTGGGGTCCGGCGTTCACGCATTTCTGGGAGACCAGTCTCGGCCTCGAGTTTGGTGACGCCGGCTTTTCGATGTCACTGCTGCACTGGGTGAACGACGCGCTGCTGACGATCTTCTTCCTGGTCGTGGGCCTGGAGATCAAACGCGAATTCACCGTGGGGCATCTCGCATCGAGGCGAAGCGCCGCCTTGCCCATCGCCGCCGCCATCGGCGGCATGGCCGTTCCGGCCCTTATATATGTGTTGCTCGTGCCGCCCGGCGATTGGCAGATCGGCTGGGGCGTGCCCATGGCCACCGATACCGCGTTCGCCGTGGCGCTCATCGCCGTCATGGGGTCGCGAGTGCCGGTGGAGCTGCGCATCTTCCTGACGGCGGCGGCGATAGTCGATGACATCGGGGCGATCATCGTCGTCGCCATCTTCTATTCCGATGCGCTCAACGTGCCCGCACTGCTGGGGGCGCTGGCCACCGTCGGATTCCTGGGATTGCTGAACCGCTGGGGCGTGTATCGCGCCACGCCGTATGTGCTCACCGGCATCGTGCTCTGGATCTTCGTGCACTCCGGCGGATTGCACGCGACGCTGGCAGGCGTGTTGCTGGCGACGTTCATTCCCACGCGCAAACCACCGGACTACCGCGCGCTCGTGGCGCAGGCCGATGCGATCCTGAACTCCGAAGCCAGTCATGGCGGCGAGCAATTCCGTCACGGGCCTTCCGAGCCCGCGCTCCGCGAGCTCGACGCCATCCACGATCGCCTCGAGTCGCCGGCGGACCGGCTGCTTCGACACGTCGCGCCGCGATCGAGTTACCTGGTGTTGCCCATCTTTGCGCTGGCCAATGCGGGCGTGGTGATCGCGACGGAACTCATGACCGGCCACGGCATGCTGATGGCAGCGATCATCTGCGGGCTCACCGTCGGCAAACCGGCCGGGTTCCTGCTGGCCTCCTGGCTCGCCGTCAAATCGGGCATCGCCGAGAAACCTGCGGCGTACTCCTGGCGCCAGCTCGCGGGTGCGGGCGCATTGGCTGGCATCGGTTTCACCATGTCGTTGTTCATCGCAGGCCAGGCCTTCCCGGTGGCCGGCGACTTTGCGGCCGCCAAGATCGCGGTCTTTGCGGCGTCGGTACTTTCGGCGATCATCGGCGTGGCGGTGCTGTGGGGAGCGCCGTCGCAGGAACCCGAACGAGCGCAGGCATGAACACCGTCATCACCCCCACTTTCTCCTCTTCCGCTTCGCAGATCACCCGCGAGGCGCTGGTCCACCAGCTCTACGAAGCCGCCGAGCTCGAGCACAATCTCATGTGCACGTATCTCTACGCGGCATTCAGCCTCAAACAAGGCGTGGAGGAAGGACTCACCGAAGAAGAAGCCGCCGCGACCGCACGCTGGCGCCGCGAGATCCTGAAGGTGGCCATCGAGGAGATGGGCCATCTCACCGCCGTGTGGAACATCACTGCGGCGCTGGGCGGGAGCCCGCGCTTCGGGCGCATGAACTTTCCGCTGGACCCGGGTGGTTTGCCCGCGAGTGTGGTCGTGCGCCTCGCGCCGTTCAGCGACGCGGTGTTGCAGCACTTCATCTTCCTCGAACGCCCGCACTGCTCGGACGAACCCGATGGCGAAGGCTTCACCGCGGACTGGACCTTCCGGCGCGGCGACGATCGCGCCTTCGCGCGCATCACCCCGATGCCGGTGGACTACGAAACCGTGGGCGCGTTCTACGAGACGCTGACCGCGAACCTCAAGGCGTTCGTCGCCCGCGTGGGTGAGAAGGAAGCGTTCTGCGGCGATCGCAACCTGCAGATCTCGCGCAAGGAGCTCGATTTCCAGGGTTGCGATCCGGTGTTCTGTTCGATCACGGCGACGAAGGCGTTCGACGCCATCGTGAGCCAGGGCGAAGGCGCCGAATCCGAAACCGCCGACTCTCACTACTGCCGCTTCCTCGCGATTCGCGACGAGCTGCGCGCTTGCAAAGAGAAGAATCCGGCGTTCGAACCCGCGTGGCCGGCCGCCGTGAATCCCGTGTTGCGCCGGCCGGTGCGCCAGGGCGCGCGCGTGTGGCTCGAGAACGAGGACACTGCGGCCACCGTGGATCTCGCGAACTCCGCGTACATGTTGATGCTTCGGCTGATCTCGCATTCGTACCTGGTTCCGCGGCCGCATCCGGACAAGGCGCTGTGCATCGATCTCGCGTTGGGGCTCATGCGCGCCGTGTCGCCGCTCGCCGAACGCGCCGCGCGCATGCCCGCCGGCCCGCAGAATCCCGAGTGCAACGGCGGCATGACATTCACGGCGCTGCGTGAGTCGGCTCCGCTGCCACCGGGCATCAGTGCGGGACGGTTCTTCGTCGAGCGTGGGCAGGAACTGGTGGCCGCCGCGCGCCAGGTGGCCGCGAAAGGTGAAGCTCGCGCCGTGCGCGCGCTGCGCATCCTCGAAGAGCTGTCGCTGCGCGCCGAGCGGCGTTTCGCCGAGATCGAGAAGCTGGCGCCGACCACGCTGAGCACCGGATTGCAGGCCACCGCGCCCATCGTCGCGGCGGCGGCGGCGGCCGCACCGGTCGAAGCGCGCGCAAGCTCCTCCGTCATCGAACCGGGGAACGTGGCGCCGACGCCGCGCACCGAAGGGGACGTCGACTACATCGAAGGCCGCGATCTCACGCTGATTTACGAAGGCAAGAAGTGCATCCACTCGCGCTTCTGCGTGACCTGGGGCCCGAAGGTATTCATCGCCAACGTGAAGGGGCCGTGGATCAATCCCGATGCGATGCCCACCGAGGCTTTGGCCGAGATCGCACACGTCTGCGTCTCGGGCGCCATCCGCTACAAGCGCAAGGACGGCCAGCCCGACGAGCAGGCGCCGCCCGTCAATCTCATCAGCGTGCGTGAAGGCGGGCCGTACGCCATCAAGGCCGACATCCGCCTCGACGGCGCGCCGGCCGGCAACTACCGGTACACGCTCTGCCGCTGCGGCGCCTCGAAGAACAAGCCGTTCTGCGACGGCTCACATCACGAAGTGAATTTCGCTGCGAGCGGCGAGCCGCCCACGGGCAAGGCCGACATGCTGCCGGTGCGCGACGGCGCGCTCGAAGTAACGCCACTGCGTGACGGCCCGCTGCAGGTCCGCGGCAACATGGAGATCATCTCGGGCACCGGCCGCGTGGTCGCGCGGCTCGAGAATGCGCGGCTGTGCCGTTGCGGCGGCAGCAACAGCAAGCCGTTCTGCGATGGGACGCACGAGAAGATTGGCTTCCGGTCCTGAGTGACGAGATGCCTGCCGCGCGAGACCAAACAAGGTCGGCATAGCTGACCCCACTTTCGGCGCTCGCTTCTCCGCGCGAGTTGCGCTAACAATCCGCCCGCAGTCGCAATCCCGGGAGGACGTCTTGCGGATCATCATTTTCGCGCTCTGGCTTGGCCTGAGCGTTGCGGCGGCAGGCGCGCAGGAATCCGCGCCTCGCCAGGTGAAGGTTCTCGTGGTCCTCGGGCCCGACAGCGACCCCTTCGGCGTCCGGGTGTATTCCCGGTGGGACTACGGAATCGATGCGACCCTGACCGGCGTGTTGCCGCAAATCATCCATGACTCGGCCATGGAAAAGAAAAACAAGCCGCTGGCTGAGGAACTCAACCGGACACTGGCAGGATTCCAGCGCGCGCCGGCGCTTGCCAAAGCGTTCCGAGACAGCTTCCTCATGCGCACGCGACACGCCGACGTGTTCCAGATCACGGTGTCCCAGGAGCGCGAGCGGTACTTCACCGGAAAGAATCTCGACGACCCGCTGCCCACGGCTGCCGAGGACGGCTTCGACTACCTGATCGAGATCGATGAGTCCTTCGCAGGTCTATCCACCCTCGACCTGAAGGAAGCCGACGTCATCACGCCCAGCCTCGCCGTGGATTACCGGCTCATCGATGCGGCAACACGCCAGGTGTTGCTGCGCAGCTCCCACGCCTCATTCGGCCTGCGAGGTCTGCCGTCAGCGCAGGCGGTGCGCGACCGCGCGAATTTCGAAGAAGTATGGGCGTCGATCAGCACGTTGCTCGCATCGGCCGTCAGCGGGGAATTGAACCGGCTGGATCATCTGCACCGGATGGCCGCCTCGGTGGGACGCGGCGACGAGGTGCCGGCCATCAAGAGCGTACTGGACCGATATCCGAAGATGTTTCGATGGAACTTCAAGCCCGTGAAAGGATGGAAACGATGGCCGTTCGACAACAAATTCGTCGCGGTGCTGGGGCCCAAGGATGTTGCGCTGAACCAGCTGATCGGGCTCCGCTTCGAGATGGAACCACTGGTGCCTGAATTCGGCACCGACGTCCGCACGGTCGAAGAATACGTGCGCGTGTTGCGCCGCAATTGGCTCCAGAACAATCCAGGCGCGACGCCGCTCACGGACTTCGACGACATCGATGCGCCGGGATTCGAAGCGCTGGTCGGTGACCTGGCCAGTGGCTCGAGGAACGTCATCCTGCTCCGGCAACTCAACGAGTCGTTCGTCCAGATCGTGATACTCGTTTTCGTGAAGGATTTCGAAACGTTGTATCCCCTGCATCGCAGGGACATGGAGCAAATGATCATGGAGAGCCGCCCGCAACTCGTCGATCGATAGCGGACAAGGATTCGTCAAGGTAGCGTCACGGCAGTGACATGAGCCACTCCCAGCATGTGCGGCTCCACCAATCCAGGGAGTACTCATGCGTCTCGCATTCGTGGCCGCGTTCGCGGCTTGTATTGCTCTTTCCTCGCTGCATGCCATGGCCGGCGACTACGACGCCGGCGGCGCCTACGATCGCGGCCACGAAGACCGCCATGACCGGGACAGGAAGGGCGGCGATCCGTCGATCCAGGTAGGCGAGCGTCCGTTGTGGCTCGTCGACGGCATGGACGACAGCGAGCTCAAGCGCAAGCTGCAGCGCTGCTCCGACGATCTCGTCCGCCGTACCAAGTTCTCGATCGCGCATCGCGGCGCCCCGCTGCTGCTGCCCGAACACACCAAAGAGGCCTACACCGCCGGCGCGCGCCAGGGCGCGGGCATCGTCGAGTGCGACGTCACGTTCACGAAGGACGGCCAGCTCGTCTGCCGTCACGACGAGTGCGATCTGCACACGACCACCAACATCGTGAACACGCCGCTCAACGCGAAGTGCAGCACCCCCTGGTCCGGCGCGAACTCTTCGCCGCGCTGCTGCGCCAGCGACATCACGCTCGCCGAGTTCCGCACGCTCAAGGGCAAGATGGACGCGTCGGCTCCGGCCGCCACCACGGCGGCGGGCTACCTGGGCGGCACCGCCGCCTGGCGCACGGATCTCTACAACAGCCGCGGCACACTGCTCACGCTGCGCGAATCGATCGCGCTCAACAAGAAGTTAGGCGTGGGGCATACGCCCGAGCTCAAGGCGGGCAACCCGGTCCGCGTGAACCAGGTGTTCGGCAGCCAGGGCAAATACGCCCAAGCCATGATCGACGAGTTCAAGCGCGCGGGCGTGCAGCCCAAGGACGTCTGGCCGCAGTCGTTCAACGTGGAAGACGTGTTGTACTGGATCCGCAACGAGCCGCGTTACGGCAAGCAGGCCGTGTACCTCGATGACGTGGATCCGAGCGCCGGTCTCCCGCCGCTGACCGTCGCCGAGTTGCGCGCCGCGCGTGCGAACGGCGTGCGCATCTTCGCGCCGCCGATTCCCGCGTTGCTCGCGGTGGATGCGAGCACCAACACGCTGGTGCCTTCGCAATACGCGCGCGACATCAAGGCCGCGGGACTCGACATCATCACCTGGAGCTTCGAGCGCTCCGACCTGCGCCGTGGCGCGGCGTTCGGTGGTTTCTACGCTGCCTATGATCCACAAGGTCTCGTGGTGAAGAAGGACAGCGACATGTACCTCGCGCTGCATGCGCTGGCGCAGGACGTGAAGGTGCTCGGCGTGTTCTCGGACTGGCCGGCCACCGTGAGCTACTACGCGAGCTGCATGGGACTCGAGTAAGAACGCCCCAAGAGAGCCCGACGGACCGGCGCCACCTCCCCGAAGGCGCCGGTCCGTCCGAAGCTCATCGGCGATTGACGGAAGAAATACCCGCGTGATCTAGTCGCGCCCCGAAATACGGAGCGCACCATGACGAACCGGATCGGTGTCGCCGAGAGCGACGACCAGATCGTTGCCTGCTATCCCGTGATGAGCGAGCTGCGCCCGCAAATCGCGCGAGAGGAATTCCTCCCTTTCGTGCGGCGGCTCGAATCCACCCACCATTTCAGACTCGCCTTCCTCGACGACGACGGCATCAAGGCCGTGGCGGGTTATCGCGTCTCCGAATGGCTGGCAGGCGGCAGATATCTGGAAATCGAAGACCTGGTGACGGCGGAAGGCGCCCGATCGCGCGGCTACGGCAGTGAACTTTTCGACTGGCTCATGGCCGAAGCAGCGCGCCAGTCGTGCCGGCAGGTGCGGCTCGTGTCGAACGTGCGGCGCGTGGATGCGCATCGCTTCTACGTCCGCAAAGGCATGAAGCACGAGGCGCATTATTTCTCCATCAATGTGGCTCCATCGACGTGGGTTGAATCTTGAAAGTACTGGTCACCGGCAGCGCGGGACATCTGGGCGAGGCGCTGATGCGCACGCTGCGCGCCAAACAAACCGATTGTGTGGGCGTCGACTTGCTGCCCTCGCCTTACACCGACATCGTGGGATCCATCGCCGATCGCGCAGTGGTGGATGAATGCATGCGCGGCGTCACGCATGTGCTCAACGCGGCCACACTGCACAAGCCGCACGTGGCGACGCATCCCCGCCAGGCATTCGTCGACACGAACATCACGGGCACGCTGAACCTGCTCGAAGCATCGGTGGCCAACGAGGTCCGGGCCTTCATCTTCACGAGCACCACGAGCACCTTCGGCGATGCGCTCACTCCGCCCGCGGGATCTCCCGCGGCCTGGATCACCGAAGACGTGGTGCCGATCCCGAAGAACATCTACGGCGTGACCAAGACGGCGGCGGAAGACATCTGCCGGTTGTTCCACCGCAATCACAAACTACCGGTGCTGGTGCTGCGCACCTCGCGCTTCTTTCCGGAAGAGGACGATGTGGCGGAACGCGCCGCCGCATACGACCAAGCCAATCTGAAGGCCAATGAATACCTGTACCGCCGCGTCGACGTGGAGGACGTGGTGAGCTCGCATCTCCTCGGCCTCGAGAAGGCGCCAGCGATCGGCTGGGGAAAGTTCATCATCACGGCCACCACACCTTTCAGCCGCGAGGATGTGGCCGAACTCGGCGTGGATGCGCCGGCCGTGCTGGCGCGCTACTACCCCGAATTCCCGGCGCTGTTCCGCCAGGCGGGATGGAAGATGCTGCCGGTGCTGGACCGCGTCTACGTGAACCAGCGCGCGCGGGAGGTGCTGGGCTGGCAGCCGAAGTACGACTTCGCGCATGTGCTTCGGAGCCTCGCGGCGGGCAAGGACTACCGCAGTGAATTGACGCTGGCGATCGGATCGAAGGGCTATCATCGCGCCAACAGAATGAGGGCGCGATGAACGATGCATCGGCGATTCCAGCTCCCGGCATGATCGGAAAACTCGAGTGGGTCTCAGCCCGGTAGTCAGGGATGTTGCTCGACAACATCATGTGGAACTGCCTCGCCGGGCCGCACGCGAGGTTCGCGGCGGGTGAGGGAGCGGTGCGCCGCTATGCGCCGGGCTTCTCGCCCATCGTCGGTTTCGAAGATCCGTCGCAACCGGACTTCGCCACTCTCGCGCGCTACTGCGAGCCCGGCGACAGCTTCTACACGGACATCTGGTCTGGCGTCGCGCCTGCCGGCTGGCGCATCGACCGCGACGCGCGCATGTGGAAGATGATCTGGGACGCCCCCATGCCGGCCGATGAAGCGGCGCCGGATGCGTTGCCGCTGCGGGCGGAACACGCCTCACAAGCCGTCGGGCTCGCGAAGCTCACCAACCCGGGACCCTTCGGCATTCGAACACCCGAGTTGGGCGAATACTTTGGATACTTCGATGGCGGCCGCCTGATCGCCATGGCGGGAGAGCGCATGTGCGCCGGCGACCTGCAGGAGCTCAGCGGAATCTGCACGCATCCCGAATTCCAGGGACGCGGACTGGCAAAAAAGCTGACACTCAAACTCGTCTACCGCGAAATGAAGCGGGGCAAGACGCCGTTCCTTCACGTGATCAGTCATAACGCCGCGGCGCGCGGACTGTACGAGAAGATGGGCTTCCGCAATTACCTCGAGACGACGGTGCGCGTGATCACGCGGCTGTGACAACGCGTCATGCAGTTTCCGGTCACGCGGCGTGGTATATAACCGGCCCATGCTGATCTTCCCGCTCGGCAAGTCCGGCACCAGCGGCATCCCCGTCGCGAGCATCTTCGTTTGCGTGGTTTGCCTGCTGATCTTCGTGTTCGCCAGCACCACGCCGGATCGCCTCGCGCTCGCGTTCTACCCGGATCAGCTCGACCCGCTCAAGATGTTCACCGCCGTGTTCACGCATGGCGACTTCTGGCATCTGCTCGGCAACCTGTTCTTCTTCTGTTGCTT
>JBKPPO010000109.1:0-11582 GCA_046733635.1 Pseudomonadota bacterium
AGCGTGAGCAGTTCGCCCAGGCCTGGGTAGCTCTTCTGTTTGCGGAACAGCAGGCGGCCCACGCCCGCGAAACTTCCCCAGAACTTCTTGAACGACTGGCTGAAGGGTTTGACCACGACGGCCGGGCCCGAGGCGCCCGCCCCCGGAAGCGCCACGACGTCACCCAGGATGAAGTCGGCGGTCACCGAGCCGTTGGTGCCCACGACGCGTAGATAGGACTCGATGGGGCGCGCGCGCAGCGAGACGATGAGCGTGGCCAGCGTGTCGCCGCAGCGGATGACCGCGCGCACTTCGCCGTCCGGATGCACGTCGAGCGCGGTGAGCTCGGGCTTGTGGCCCGTGGTCTCGAGCGCGCTCAGCATCAGGTAGGTGGGGTGGGGCAGGATGTCGATGAGCTGGTCTTCGGCCGACAGCGGCGCGCCGCCGTCCGGACGCCGGCGCACCGGCTTGAACGAGAAGTAGCTTTCGACGTGGATGAGCTTGCCAAGCATCGGCAGCCAGGTCTGGTAGAGCTGGCCGGCGCGCTGGAACAACACCTGGTGGGCTGCGATGGCCTTGAGGCCGCGGGCGTCGGCGAGATCGAGGATGCGCGTGGCATCGGCCTCGGTGAGCGCAAACGGCTTTTCGACGTAGATGCTCGCGCCGTTCTCGAGGCACTTGATCGCCAGATCGAAGTGCGTGCCGGGCGGCGTGACGATGTGCACGACGTCCGGCTTCGCAGTCTGCAGCAGCTCCACCGGATCCTTGAAGTGTTCGACGTCGGCGCCGAACTTCGCCTTCACTTCTTCCGTGGGCAGGTACGGATCCGCCACGGCCACGAGGCGCGTGTCGGGCTGCAGGCGGATGGCCGTGGCGTGATTGAGCGCCATGCGCCCACCGCCGAAGATCGCGATCTTCAAGGTCTTGTTCATCGACTCACTACGTCCTGTTTCGAATCCACATATGCGGTGAGCGCGCCATAGGCGGCCTCATTGAGATGGCTGCCGTCGGGCTGCGTGAAGCGGCGGTCGCGATAGAAGCCCTTCGGCGACAGCGCCGACTGCAGGTCGACCACCGGCAGTCCGCGTTCGGCCGCGAACGACTTGAGCCATACGTTGCTGTTCATGACTTCACGATTCACGCGATCGGCGAAGCTCTCGCGGCCGAGGCTGCGATACACGGTGGCGAGCAGGTTGCCGTGCCAGGTGGCCGAGGCGGGCATGGTGACTTCGGTCGCGAGCGAGACCTTGATGCCGCGCGCCTGCGCGAGGTCCACCATCTGCCGGAAGTTCGCTTCGACGCCGCGTGCGGCCTCGGCGTATTTGTCGCGGCTGCTGCGCGAATAGTCGTTGATGAAACCCCAGATGAGCACATGCGAGGGGTTCCTGGCGAGAACGTCGGTCTCGAAACGCGCGAGCATGTCGCGCGTCTGGTTGCCGCCCACGCCGGCGTTCACCACGGGCAGATTGCCGATTCGTGTGACGGGCCACGCATTTGCGTATGAGGCCCCGATAATTACAATCACGCCCGTTTCTCCCGTCGCCGAAGCTTGCGGCCCTGGCGTCTCGGCGTTCGCGAGCAGGCTCGCGGACAAGAGCGCCAGACCTGCCATGTGCTTGAGCTTTTTCATTTGCGTCGCCGTTGCGAAAAGGACCGGTAAAACAATGCGCGTGCCTTATACAAGATGGATTCCGGCCCCGCCACCCGCGGTCCCGGACGCGAATGAGTAAACGAGACATGGTCCATAACATTGCCCCAGTGAGCCCAAGTTCGAAGCCGTGAGCGAGATTCCGTTTTACTTTTCCCGTGGCGATACACGCCTGTTCGGTCTGCTGCACCAGCCCGCCCAACGCCGTGGCGATACCGCCGTCCTCATGAGTCATCCCTTCGGGGAAGAGAAGCTCTGGAGCCATCGGGTCTTCGTGGTGTTTGCCCGCGCACTCGCGTCGCGCGGCATTCCCGTGTTGCGTTTCGATTTCACCGGCGCCGGTGACAGCGAAGGCGACACCGCGAAGGCTGGTGTCGATACCTATCTCGACGATCTCGATGCGGCCGCTCGCGTGCTCGTCGAACGCAGCGGGGCGAGCCGCATCGGCCTCGTGGGATTGCGCTTCGGCGCGACGCTCGCGGCGTTGTATGCCGAACGTGCAAGTCAGCGCGGCGCCGCGATATCCGCGCCGCTCGTGCTCTGGGATCCCGTGCTCGATGGCGAGGCCTACATCCAGGAGCTGCTGCGCATCAATCTGAGTACGCAGCTTTCCGTGTACGGCAAGGTGCGCGAGAACCGTGACCAGCTCGTCGAACACATGCGCTCCGGTGGCACTGCTAACGTCGAGGGCTACGAGATCGGTCTGCCGCTGCTCGACAGTGCCGTGACACGCACGGCGGAGCTGCGCGGCACGGGCCTCCGTCACGCCGGCGGCACGCTGGTGCTGCAGATCGCGGCGACGGACAAGGTGAAGCCGCGCGAAGACTTGCAGGCCTTCGTGGCCGCGAGTCAGGACGCGACCTTCGATCGCGCCATCGAACAGCCGTTCTGGCGCGAGATCAAACCATTCATCAGCCGCGCCGAGGACCTGCAGAACCGCACGCTGGCCTGGCTGGAGTCGCGCAATGTCTGAAGTCCTCGCCGTCACTTTCCCGAATCGCGCGGGCCTCACGTTGTTTGGCGTGCTGCATCTGCCGGCGAACGTCAGCGCGGACAAGCCGTACGTGGTGCTGCTCTCGCCCGGCGTGAAGATGCGCGTGGGCCCGGGGCGCCTCTACATGCCGCTGACCGAGATGCTGGTGTCGCAGGGTTATCCCGTGCTGCGCTTCGATTTCTACGGCCTCGGCGATTCCGAAGGCGATCTCGCCGAGACGCAGCTCGCCGACGTGTACAACAACATCGAAGTGGGTCGCTACGTGGACGACACGCTCGCGGCGCTGTCGTGGCTCGAGAAGACGCGGGGTGCGCGGAGCTTCATGTTGGGCGGGCTCTGTGGTGGCGCGATCACGGCCATCCTCACCGCCGAGCGCAATCCCAAGGTGGAGTCGCTGCTCTCGATCGGCATGACCGTCACGCTGGCCAGCAACGCAGCGACGCCGGCGGCGTACCTCACGCAGACGCAGATCGACCAGCGTGGACGCGGCTACATCCGCCGGCTGTTCCAGCCCAAGTCGTGGATTCGCTTCCTCACGTTCCGCAGCGAATACGGCGTGATCTGGCGCGTCATCAAGCGGTTGTTCGTCAAGGAGCAGCCCAAGGTTGCCGCGCCCGCCGCGGCGGCGGCCGCTGCGATGCCTGCGCCGGGCGCGGCGGCCGCGCCCGTTGCGGCGGCGGCACCCACCGAACAACGCGGCAACGCGAATCCGCTGTTCCCGCGCGCGTACTTCAGCTTCCTCGCGCGAGGCGGACGTGCGCTCATGTTGTTCAGCGAACGCGACCGGCTGCAGTCCGAATACGAGGAGAAGTTCGTGGCGCCGCACGCGGCGCAGCTCGAACGTTATCTGCCGCAGATCGAGCAGCACGTGATCCCGCATGCGAATCACGTGTTGTCGTTCCACGAGTGGCAGCGCGAGATGCTCACGCTCACGCGCGGCTGGCTGGGACGCAAGTCGTGAAGCCTGACTACCGGCTCGATCACGTGTGCCTGGCCGTGCGCAAACTCGCTCCTGCGAGGGCCATGCTCGAGAAGCTGTTCGGATACCAGCCGCGCACCCAGCCCGTCCACAACACGCGGCAGCAGGTGAACGTGCAGTTCCTGTCCAAGCCGGGGTCGCTCGACATCAAGCTCATCGAGCCGGATTCGCTGCAATCGCCGCTCGTGGAGTTCATCAAGACGCGCGGCGGCGGGCTGCATCACCTGGCCTTCCGCACGGACTCGGTGGAGGAGGGCGTGGCCGATCTCACCGCCAAGGGCGCCCGCCTGTTGACCGCTCCGGCGCCCGGAGAGGCCTTCGACGAGGAAACCATCGCCTTCCTGTTCGGGGGCATGGGGCTCAACGCCGAGCTCATCGATACGGATCGCCGCCGCGCGGAAATCGACGCCAAGTAGGGCGTTCGGGGGCGTCCGGACACGTTATGTCCGGCCAGAATCGGTTTCGATCTACTTCACACTTTTCCAAATCGCGCCCCGTCCCGGACCCCTGATCCGGGCACTGGTCGATAGATTGCCGCCACACCGGGCTGACAGACCCCGGGCAGCGGAGAAGAAGTTGGAAACGAACAGCAAGAAGATCGGTTGGATCAGCGCGGCACTGGCAGCGGTGGCCCTGGGCTCGACGGCGAGCCAGGCAGCCCTCATCGACCGCGGCGGCGGCCTGATCTATGACGACGTCCTGAATATCACCTGGATGCAGGACGCCAGCCTGGCGGCCACTACGGGCCACGCTCCGTACGGCGGTCTGCAGTGGCAGGACGCGCATGATTTCGCGGCGAATCTCGAGTACTACGACACCGTGCGCGGTGTGACGTGGGACGACTGGCGCCTGCCTTCGACCATCAATGCCGACTCGAGCTGGGGCTGGGACACCGCCGGTGTGACCAGCGAGCTCGCGTACATGTACTACATCAACCTCGGCTACGCCCCGGACTACGAACCGATTCCTTCGGATCCGATGCCCACCGGCACCGGCTACAACCCGTTCGTCAACCTGATCTATCGCAACTACTGGAGCGATACCACGTTCACGAACGATGCCTTTGGCACGCGCGCCTGGTTCCTGCACATGCATTTCGGTGAGCAGGGTCTGGCCTCGCTGACGGACTACCTGAAGGTCTGGGTGGTGCGCGATGGCGACGTCGCCAGCACGATCACCACGCCGCCGGCCTCGGTGCCCGAACCCGCCACACTCGGCCTGTTCGGCATGGCTCTCGCGGGCGCCGCGTTCACGCGCCGCCGCAAGCAGCAGCAAGTTTCGGCATAAGAACGAAAGTACCGTCGATGAGCTTGAAGGCCCGCTGCAAAGCGGGCCTTTTCTTTTGGGGTCACTCCCCAATTGCTGGCAAAAGGGGTCAGGCCCGGAAAGAAAGGATGGGTGGCGGTAACGCCCATCGCGCATGCAGGGGTGGATTCGCTTTTCGCCGGGTCATTCGGGCGAGTCCAACCCCGCCAGCGTCTGGCCGCCGCAATCAGGACGCGGAAGACGCCTCAACCGCAGATTGGGTGATGGGAACCTAGGCTCCGATCGGGCCGGGGAGCGGCTTCGTGCCTTGCGAATGACGAGCCCGGCCCGCTCACGCACCCCTGCATGCACGCTGGGCGTTGCCGGGCATCCGATCCTCTGTCTCCGGAAACCGTTCGGCAGCCGTCAGGCGGACCCGAGAAGATTGGCTGGAACAAGATGTGAGCCCGGAGGAAGAGGCTCGCGACTGTCGCGCTTGCTGAAGCAGGCCCGACCCCTTTTGCCAGCAAATGGGGAGTGACCCCAATTCCCGATTACCGGGTGGTTAGGTCGGTGAACCAGCGGGTGGTTCGCGCGACCATCGCCTGCTGCATCGCCTGCGTGCTCAGCGTGTGGTCGAGGTCGGGCTGATACTCCACGCGCATCCGGTCGACGATGCCGTAGCGGCCGAACACGTCGCGGAACTGGTTCGAGTAGTTGTAAGTCTCGAGGAAGCTCCCCGAGAACAGCAGGTCGATCGCCACCTGGCGATCCAGCAGTAGTTTGAGCTTGCCGGCGAACTCCGCGGCGGTGGGACGGATGGAGCCGAAGCTCGTGGCCGCGGCGCTGTCGTGTTTCGCGGCGCCGCCGCTCCCAGGGTGATGAGCCTTTGGCCGAAGGCGTCTCATGAGCCATCCGAACGTGGCGGGCACCAGGCCGCCCTGCAGACGCGCACGCTGGCGAAAGCGGTTCAGGCTCGTCCGCCAGGTGGGGTAGTGGTAGGAATCCAGCAGCGTGATGCCGACGATGCGGTCGTCGGCGAGCGCGGCGTGGAAGGCATTCTCGGCGCCCGAGCAGATGCCCATGACCGCGAAGCGGCGCACGCCCGTGCGCTGGGTCATGACATCCATCGCGGCGCGCAGGTCGGCGATGGCCTGCTGCTCGTATGACTCCATTCCGCGCGCCGGGGCGCTGTCGCCTCGACCCGAGAGATCGAAGCGCATCGCCGGAATGCCCTGATCGGCCAGCGCGCGCGTGATACGCACATTCAGCCGATTGGGACCGATGCGCGGCACGACGCCCGCATTGAACAGCAGCGCCCCGATGCCCGCATGCGGCTTCTCGGAGGTCACGAGCGTGCCCACGAGCGCATTGTCCGGGCCGAACTGCAACGTCTGTTCGTTCATGCGCGTGTTCCCGGGCCGCCCTGAAGGATCTTGCCTTCTATCCCCTGCAGCACCTGCATCGGGATCACCGCGCTGTTGAGCGCCTTCTCCGAGTTCCACTCGGCCACGGCTGGTGACACCGTCCACTCGAGCCTCACGCGGCTGCGCTCCAGCGACTCTTTCATCGCGAGCGCGGCGCGATCCTCGGCGCCGACGATCACCGCGACGCGCAGATCGTCGGGTAGTGAGGCCTCGGCGAGGTTCAGTGAGCTCAGGTCATTGCGGAACCGGTCGGAGAATTCGAATCCCATGGTCTCGAAGGCCACGCCGACGTTGGGCCCGGAGTGCGAACGGTAGGTCTCCAGGAACGAGAGGCCCGTGACGACCGGATCCCAGAGCACGAGGAGCTGTAGCGTGGAGCGCAGCGTCTGTGCGGCCATGGACGCGAGCGACGCGCCGAGACGCAGGCCCACCCAGGACACCGAGCTCTTGCCCGATCTCGACACGAGTTCGCGATGCGCGCTGCCGACGTCGCCCGCCCAGCCCGGTAGAGAGGCCGCGTCATCGTTGCCGGGAGAGTCTCCCGTGCCGTGGTAGTCGAATCGCATCACGGCGCAGCCGGAGGCGGAGAGCCGGTCCGCCATGAGCCGCATCATGCGATAGCTGCGGATGGCCTCCGGACCGAACGGGCTGCAGAGCAGAACGGCCGGCGCCTCCGGCACCACGCGCGCAGGCGCGTGGTAGAAGCCGAGCATCTCGCGTGTGCCGCTGCCGAATCGGACGGGCGTCATGGCCGAGCCGCCGGAAACTGGAATTCGCGCACGTGGATCTGCGCGGCCTTGCGAGGCAGCGCGAGACTCACTACCGCGGTCTCATCCCCATGCACTTGCAAGGGCTGCGTGTGGAGTTCGAAGGAGCCCTTGGCCATGTGCACCGTCGCAGGCGTCGCCTCGATGCCGGTCTGCACCGTCGCGGGTGCGATGGACAGGCCGAGGCCGGTGGCCTTGAGCACCGCTTCCTTGCGAGTCCAGCAAGTGAGGAAGGCGCGATCGCGCTCACCCGGCTCGAGACGCTCCAGATCCCGGGACTCGACTGCCGAGAAATAGTGCCGGCTCAATCCCAGCGCATCGTGCACGGGGCGGAAGGTCTCCACGTCCACGCCCACGTTCTCTTGCGGCGCGAGCGCGATGACCGCCACATCCCCGCTGTTGCTGAGGTTGAAATCGAGACGGCCTTCGAGCGGCGCGCACAGCGGCCGGCCGTGTGCCGAAGCGCCCAAAGGTACGGCGCCCGGCGCCAGACCGAGTTCCCGGCCTAACAATGTCCTGAGCGCCGTGCGACCCGTGACGTACCGCGAGCGGTCGTCCTCGAACACGAAGCGATCGGCGCGCGCACGTTCCTCCGGAGACAGCAGGCTGTCATCGGTTCGCCGTGCGGCCAGGTCGACCACCCAGAGCGTCGCTTCGTTCAACGCTTGCCACCCCGGAAGGCGCCTAACAACCGGCCCACCAGTCCCTGCTTCGGGGCGGGGGCGGCGACCGGCTCGTCGTATGACGCGGCAAGCTGCGCCAGAGTCTGGAACATGTAGCGGCGCGCCGCGATTTGCTGACCGGTCTTCTTTTCCATGGTGGCGATGGCCTGCATGGCCAGCAGCGAGTGTCCTCCCAGGTCGAAGAAGTTGTCACGCGCGCTCACCTGCGGCAGGCCGAGAAGGTCGCACCAGAGCTCGGCGAGCATCTTCTCCTTCTCGGTCGATGGGGCGACGAACGCATTGTCGGCGCGCGGGGCGGCGTCGGATTCCACCTGCGGCAACGCGCGCAGGTCGATTCGCCCATCCGCCGCTCGCGGCAACGCGTTCAGCACCATCACTTCAGTCTGGCTCAGCACGGGCGGGGTGTGTTCGGCCAGCACCTGGCGAAGCCGGCTGCGCAGCTCGGGATCGCTGCCGGCCGCGTAGGCCGCGAGCACGGGACGGGCGTTCGCGTCGACCCGTAGCAGGCAGAAGGCGTCGTCCACGCCGGTCTGCGCGCGCAGCAATTGCTCGAAGGCGCGCAGGTCGAATCGGGTGTTGGCCGCATACACGGCGTCATCCGGCTGGGCCTGGCGCTCGAGGCGACCATCGGAGCGCCAGCGGCCATAGATGCGCGGCCCCGACGTGGCGGCGAGCCCAGGCATGTGGATCTGCAGTTCACCCCAGACGTTGATCGGACACGTGAGCCGCTGTTCGTCGCGCACTTCGACGCGCGCCGGTTCCACCGGCCGGCCCAACAACAGGGCGTCTTCGGCGCGTTCGATGCGCGACAGCGTAGTCCAGCCACCGGCCTCGGGAAGTCCCCAGGCGCGATACATGCGGCCGGCCGAAGCCAACTGCTCGCCGAGCTCCAGCGTCGGGCGCTCGCCGAAAACCAGGCCGATGAACTCCGCACCCGGCCGCCAGCCACGCGCGTACAACGCGGACCAGACCTCGGTGGGAAGTTGCAGCAGGTTCACGCCCGCGTCGATCTCCCGGCGAAGCGCCTCGAGATCTCGCAGCGTCTCCGGTTTCACGATCACGCTCGAGGCGCCGGCGCTCCAGGGCAGCAGCCACTCGAGCACGGTGGTCTCGGCCGATATCGCGCCGGCGGCCAGGCAACGGTGTGAAGCGTTCAGGTGCAAGGCGTCGCGCATTCCGGCGATCGTGCTCGCCAGCGTGGCGTGCGGCAGCGTGACGATGCGTGGCGCCAGGGGATTGCCGACGAGATCCAGCAACAGCGCCGCATCTCCGGCCCGCACGGCCGGCCGCGTCGCGGGTGCGGCGGAGATTTCGGCAGCTTCGGCATCCAGCCACAAGGTCTTCAGCTCGAGACCTGCTCCGACGTCCTGGAAGCGCGAGTTTCCGACGACTGCGGTGGCGCGAGCGATGGACAGCGCGCTGGCGGCGCGCGCGGTGGCGACGCCCGGATCCAGCGGCAGGCAGGCGCCACCGGCCTTCAGCACACCTAACAACGCCGCGAGGAAGGTCTGCCCCGGTTCCTCACAGAGCGCGACCACCGATCCCGGCGTGACGCCGCGCGCGATCAACGTATGCGCGATGCGGTTCGCCTGGGACTCGAGGTCCTGGTACGAAATGCTCCAGCCGCCGGCATGGGCGGCGGCGGATTGGGGCGCCTTGTCGACGGACGCTTCGAACAGTCCGTGCAGCGTCGCGTTCGCGTCGGGCGATTTCACCGGACCTGCGAGCGCACGAAGCTGCTTCGAGTCGGATTCCAGTTCGATGTTGAGCCGGCCCACGGGCGTATCCGCGGCCGCGAGCACTTCGCCGATCAGCTTGAGATAGCGGTCGCGCAGCAGGCGCGCCGACTCCGCATCGATGATGTCCGCGTTGTAGGTGATGCCGCCCACCATGCCGCGATCGTTGTCGAGGAACCAGAGTCCGAGATCTTCCGTGGCGCCGCGCTGGAACAACAGGATCTGTTCATGCGAGAGGCCGCCCCAGTTCGACACGCGATGGCGCGCGTCCTGGAAGGAGAACAACGCCTGGTAGAGCAGGGAGCCGCCTTCGCCTCGCTGCACGGTGAGCTCGCGCATGAGGCTTTCGAGCGGCACATCGGGATTCGCGAAACTGTCGAGCACGATGGCCTTGACGCGCTTGAGCAGGTCGACGAAGGACTCGTTGCGGTCCACCGTGAGGTGCAGCGGCAGCAGGTTGGTGAAATAGCCCATGACGCGCTCCACCTCGGGCAGATTGCGTCCGCGCACCGGCGTGCCGATGACCAGCGACTTGCGGCCGCTGACGCGCGCCAGCAGCACGTAGTAGATCGTCAGCAGCGTCATGAAGAGCGTGGTGTCGGCGCGGCGCGAGACTTCGCGCAGCGCCTCGGTGGTGGACTTGTCCACCTTGATCCATTCCGTGCAGCCTTCGCCGGACATGCCGGGGCGCCGCGGCCTGTCTGCGGGTAGTTCGGCCACCTCGGCCACGTTCGCGAGGCGCTCGCGCCAGAAGGCGATCTGCCGCGCGAAGTCGGGACCCTTGAGCCATTCGCGATGCCAGGCCGCGAAGTCGCCGTAGCTGATCGGCAGCGGTGCGAGCGGGCTCGGCTTGCCTGACTTGAAGGCCTCGTACACCTGCGCCAGTTCTTCGTAGAACAGGTCGAAGGACCAGCCATCCCAGATGAGGTGATGCGGCACGAACAGAAGCACGTGCTCGTCCGGCGAGAGCTTGAACAGCCGCGCGCGGAACAGCGGTGGCGCGGTGAGATCGAAAGGCTCGTTGGTGAGCGCGTTGAGGCGCTCCAGGAGTCGGGTCTCGCGGGAAGCCTCGGGCAGCGCGGAGAGGTCCTCGGGCGTGAGCTGCAACGTCACGCTGGGATTGATGAGCTGCTGGGCGGCGCCATTCTCCACGAGGATGCTGGTGCGCAATGAAGGTTGGTGCCGGACCATCTCCGCGAACGCACGTTCGAACGCCGGCAGATCCAGCGCGCCGCGCAGGCGATGCGCCGAGGGTGTGTTGTAGACCACGCGGCCGGGATGGAGCTGCTCGAGGAACCACAGGCGTTCCTGCATGATGCTGAGCGGCGCTTTCTTCTGTTCGGCGCGGATCGCGATCGGCGCGTCCTGTGGTGCGGCGCCGCCTGCACGCTCGGCCGCCACCTTGTCGGCGAGTCGCGCGATCGTCGGCGCATCGAACAAGGTGCGCAGCGTCAGTTTGACGCCAAGCTCGCGATTCACGCGCGCGGTGAGCTGCGCGGCCAGCAGCGAGTGACCGCCGAGCGCGAAGAAGTCGTCGTCGATACCGATGCCGGGAAGTCCCAGCACCGCCTCGAATATTCCGGCGACCGATTTCTCCAGTTCGTTGCGCGGCGGTGAATAGGTGCGCGCGGACTTGGGTTGTTCCGGCGCCGGCAACGCTTTCCGGTCCACCTTGCCGTTGGGCAACAGCGGGATCGCCGGCAGCACCAGGAAGTGCTGCGGCACGAAGTATTCGGGCAGGATCTTCGACACGTGCGCGCGCAGCGCCGCTTCGTCGAGCGAGGCGCCGGGTTGGGCCACCACGTAGGCGACGAGGCGCACGTCACCCGCGCGGTCTTCTCGCGCCATGGCGACGGCGCGCGCCACCTGCGGCAGCGTGAGCAGGTTGGCTTCGATCTCGCCGAGCTCCACGCGATAACCGCGCACCTTCACCTGGAAGTCGAGGCGGCCGAGATGTTCGAGCGTGCCGTTGGAGAGCCAGCGGCCCCGGTCGCCCGTGCGGTAGATCCTGCCACCGCGTTCGTCGAAGGTGTTGTCCAGGTAACGCTCGGCGTTGAGTTCCGGGCGGTTCAGATACCCCAGCGTCACACCATCGCCGCCGATGCAGATCTCGCCCGGCACACC
>JBKPPO010000110.1:0-3354 GCA_046733635.1 Pseudomonadota bacterium
TGCGGGACCAGCTCGACGAATCCAGCATCGTCACGTCGAAGCAGTTGGGAGAGTTGCCCCATGGCCGTCCGGTGCGCGTGGCCGGCATCGTCACTGCGCGTCAGCGGCCGCAGAGCGCCGGTGGCGTCATGTTCATCACGCTGGAGGACGAGACGGGGTGCGTGAACCTCATCGTCTGGGAGCGCGTGTGGTCGGCGCAGCGGCGCATCGCCAATGGCTCGCGGTTGCTGGAAGTGTCGGGTGAATTGCAGAAAGAGGGCGGCGTGACCCACGTGGTGGCGAAGAAGCTGGCCGACCGCACGCGGATGCTGGGCTCACTCGTCACGCATTCGCGCGATTTCCGCTAGCCCGGCGCCCCTACACCTTCGCGGGCGGATTCTTCGCATACCAGTCCGCGATCTCGGGCATGTGCTCCTCGAACGTCCCGGGCCCGTAAAAATTGAGCACTCCGGCTCGCTCATCGCCGCGATTCTCGAAATCATGCGTGACGCCCCCGGGAATCAGCACGAACGAGCCGGTCCCGGCCTGCACCCATTCCTCGCCCGCCAGCACACTCATCGTGCCGGCGATCACGTAGAACACATCGTCTTCGGGATGGGAGTGCGGCCCCGGGCCAGCGGTATGCGGGTCGAGCCACCATTCCGAAATGGAGTACCCGCGGGCGGTCTCGTCTCCATCCGCCTTGAAGACGGCCGCGATGCGGCCCATGGGATAACGACGGCCTTCACCGGGACCGAGAACGATGGCTTTGCGCACGACGGGAGTATTCATGCGCCCGATCTTACGGGCGCCTCGGGCGACATGGGGTAAGCGAAACGCGACGCGAGCGTAGCGCCGCGCGGTGATCAGCCGCCGAGATCCTTGGCGATGTTCATCTTGCGGACCGCGGTGGAGTCGTCATCGATGTTGTAGTCATCGAAGTCGCTCGTGAGCTCCGCGGTGTCCTTCTCTTCGCGGCGACGCTCGAGACGGCGCCACGCCGGATCACCCAGCTTCTGGCCGCGCTTCTTGGCGGCGTCCAGATCCTTGGCGAGACGATCGAAGTCCACGTCGCTCGTTGCCTCGAACGTGGCTTCTTCCTCGTCCTCATCGAATTCTTCTGACTCGGGCTTCTCGTTCATTTCCGTAAACGAAGCGACCTCGGATGCGCGCGTTATAAAACGGCGCGCGGAGTCATGCAATGGGGTTAATCAACGATTCATCATCGGATGAGGTTGTTCATTTCGAAGATGGGCATGAGCATTGCAAAAACGATGCCCATGACGAAGAGGCCCATCACAACAATGAGAAGTGGGCCGAGCAATCCCACGAGCGCGCCCATCATGCCGTCGAGCTCGCGCTCCTGATTGGTGGCGGCGCGCTCCAGCATCGAATCGAGCTCGCCGCTGGATTCGCCCGAGGAGATCAGATGCACGGTCATCGGCGGGAACAGCTTGCTCGTGGCCAGCGAGCGGCCGATGGGGGCGCCTTCGCGCACGCGCGCGGCAGCCGCGGCCACGGCGTCGCGCATGGGTAGATTGGTCACGACCTCGCCCGAGATGCGCATGGCCTCGAGCACCGGCACGGCGCTCGAGGCGAGGATGCTGAACGTGCGCGTGAAGCGCGCGGTGTTGAAGCCGCGCACGAGCTTGCCGAACAGCGGCAGCCGGAGCTGGAAACGATGGAACCGCCGGCGGTTGTCCGGGTTCTTGAGCCAGTACACGAAGCCTACGATGGCGAGCACGATGGCGATCGCCAGATACAAACCCCAGTTGCGCAGGAAATCGCTGACGGCGATCAGCACCTGGGTGGCGAACGGAAGTTTGCCCTTGCTCGAGTCGAAGACCTCGATGACCTTGGGCACCACGTACACCATCATGCCGACGACGATGCCCAGGCAGACGATGGACAACACGATGGGGTAGAGCATGGCGCCCAGCACTTTCTGGCGCGTCACCTCGCGGGCCTCGGTGTAGTCGGCCAGCCGCTCGAGCACGCCATCCAGCTTGCCGGAACTTTCGCCCGCGGCCACCGTGGAGCGATAGATCTCCGGGAACACCTTCGGGAACTCGCCGAGACCATCGGCCAGCGTGTGGCCCTCCATGACCTTGGCGCGCACGCCCAGCATGATGCTCTGGACGCGCGGCTTCTCCGACTGTTGGGACACCGCGAGCAGGGCTTCTTCGAGCGGCAGGCCGGCCTTCACCAGCGTGGCGAGCTGCCGGGTGAGCAGCGACAGGTCGCTGGCCGAGATGCCGCGCGAGAAGCTGAACGAGCGTTGCCGCTTGGCCTCGCCATGTTTGACCTCGGCCACCGTGACCGGCAGCAGCGAGCGCTCGCGCAGGATCTGCCGCACATGTTTGACGGTGTCGCCTTCGACGACGCCGCTGGTTTCGCGGCCACCACTATCGAGTGCGGTGTATTCGAAGGCGCCCATGTCGGAGGATCAATCCTCGCGCGTGACGCGCAGCACTTCTTCCGGCGTCGTCTCGCCCTTCAGCACCTTGCTGAGACCATCGTCGCGGATGGAGGGAGTGAGGGTGCGCGCGTAGCGCTCGAGCTCGTGCTCGGCAGCGCCATCGTGGATCATGGTGCGCATCTGGTCGTCGACCACCACGAGCTCGTAGATGCCGGTACGGCCGCGGAATCCGTTTCCGGATTCGCTGGGCTTGAACAGCAGGGGTGAGGGCTCACCCGCCTCGATGCCCAGCAGACGGCGCTCGTATTCGCCGGCTTCGAACGGAACCTTGTTGTCCGGATTCAATGTGCGCACGAGCCGCTGCGCGATCACGCCGATCAGCGAAGAGGACAGCAGGAAGGGCTCGATACCCATGTCGCGCAGACGCGTGACGGCGCCGACGGCAGTGTTCGTATGCAACGTGCTCAGCACGAGGTGACCCGTGAGCGAGGCCTGCACGGCGATCTGGGCCGTCTCGAGGTCACGGATTTCGCCGACCATGACCACGTCCGGATCCTGGCGCAGGATGGCGCGCAGTCCGCGCGCGAAGGTCATGTCCACCTTGGTGTTCACCTGCGTCTGGCCGATGCCGTCGATGTAGTACTCGATCGGGTCCTCGACCGTCATGATGTTCTGCGTGTTGTCGTTCAGGTGTTCGAGACCCGCGTACAACGTCGTCGTCTTGCCCGAGCCCGTGGGGCCGGTGACCAGGATGATGCCGTGCGGCTTGCTGAACAGGTCCGCGATCATTGCTTCGGTCTTGGGATCCATGCCCAGCGCCGACAGCTTCAATCTACCCGCCTGTTTGTCGAGGATACGCATGACGACGCGTTCGCCATGGCCCGAGGGGATGGTGGAGACACGCACGTCCACCGAGCGCCCCGCGATCTTGAGGCTGATGCGGCCGTCCTGCGGCA
>JBKPPO010000111.1:0-3841 GCA_046733635.1 Pseudomonadota bacterium
CACGCAGATCCTGGGACGATCCCGCCTGTTCGCCAGCATTCCGACCAACGCGCAATGGCAGCCCCCGGGCGTCGCGGCGGATCCCCTGCGCGATCCCGTCTCCTTCTATCTCGCCAACCTCCAGCGGCGTTTCGGCGCCGAATGGCGAACTCCGGCTGCGCAGGTCACCTCGCGGCGCATGCGCGCCTGGGGCCTGAACACCGCCTACGGACCCGCGCTCAACGATGCGTTGCCTGGCTCCACACTGCGTCAGCCCTACGTATTCCCGCTGCGCGGGTGGCAACACATCGAAGGCGCGATCATGGGTATGCCCGATGTGTACTCGGCGGCATTCGCGGCGCGCGTGGATCGCGATGCTGCGCAACAACTCGGCGATCGCAAGAACGATCCCTGGATGATCGGCTATTTCATCGGCAACGAGCCGCCCTGGCCCGCGCGTGAAAGCCAGCTTGTCGACCTCGTGCTGGCCGGACCTGCATCGGAGCTGCAGAAACGTTTCAAGACCGAGCTGGCGCGCGGTGACTCACCCGCCTCGCGCAAGGCCATGGTCCACGCGGCGTTCGTGCGATATCTCGAGATCGTGAATGCCGCCGTGCGGCGGCACGACCCCAACCACCTGCATCTCGGGATCCGCTTCGGCGGCACGCCACCGGATGACGTCATCGCGCTGGCCAAGGGCTTCGACGTCTACAGCATGAACAAGTACCGGTGGATGCCGCCCAAGGACTTCATCGACACCTGCCACCGCATCACCAAACTACCCATCCTGATCGGCGAGTTTCATTTCGGCGTGCCCGAACGCGGCCTCGCGCCGGGCCTGGTGCAGACCATGAACCAGGCCGAACGCGGCGTCGCGTACTCCTATTACGTGGAGAACGCCGCGGCCCATCCGGCAATTCTCGGCACGCATTGGTATCAGTGGATAGACCAGCCCGTGACGGGCCGCCGCGATGGCGAGAACTACAACATCGGCTGGATCGACGTGACGGACCGGCCCTACCCCGAACTCGTCGCTGCGGCGAAGGCCACACACGCCAACCTCGAGGCCATCCACTCCGGACGGATGGCGCCGACCACGCGCAAACCACGCGCCTCGGAGTTCGGCACCCCTGCGGATGCGATCAACCTCGGAATCCCCGCCATCCAGTAGCAAGGCGCCGCGAACGCTTCAAAAACCCTGCGCGGCGCCGTCCTTGCGGGATTCGGAGGCGCCGAAGTACACGCCTTCGGCGTTGCGCAGGATGGCCTGATAACCACCGAAGTCGCCATCGTTGGCCACCTGCACCTTGTGCCCCATCGCTTCGAGCGCCCGGATCGTCTCGGGCCTGGCGCCCACTTCGAGCACCACCACGCCGCCGTCCCGCATCACCTCATCGGTGGGTTCGCTCGAGCCGTCGTGGCGGACGCGCGGCACGTCGCCGGCTTCCTGCAGGTTCATGCCGAAGTCGATGAGGTTCACGAGCACCTGCACGTGCCCCTGCGGCTGCATGGCGCCGCCCATCACGCCGAAGGACAACCAGGGCTTGCCATCTTTCGTGACGAACGCGGGGATGATCGTGTGGAAAGGCCGCTTGCCCGGCGCATAGACATTCGCGTGGCCATCCTGAAGCGAAAACATCTCGCCGCGGTCCTGCAGGATGAAGCCGCAGCCATCGGGCGTCATGCCCGAACCCATGCCGCGGTAATTGCTCTGGATCAACGAGACCATGTTGCCGGCGGCGTCCGCCACGGTCATGTAGATGGTGTCGCCGGTCTCCAGTGCTTGCGGATCCACGGGATATTCGAGCGCCGCCTTGTCCGGCTTGATCAAGGCTCGGCGCCTGGCGGCGTATTCCTTCGAGAGGAGCGCCTTCAGCGGAATCTTCGCGAACTGCGGGTCCGCGTAGTACCGCGCGCGATCCTCGAACGCCAGCTTCTTCGCCTCCACGAACACGTGCAGATATTCAGGGCTGCCGTAACCCATTTTCTTGAGGTCGTAGGCTTCGAGCACGTTGAGCATCTGCAGCGCCGCGATGCCTTGGGTGGGCGGCGGCAATTCCCAGACGTCGTAGCCACGGTAGTTCGTCGATGCGGGCTCCACCCACTCGGACTCGTGAGCGGCCAGGTCCGCGGCAGTGAGATAGCCGCCGTTGGCGCGCATGTACTTCTCGATGCGTTGCGCGATGTCACCCTTGTAGAAAGCGTCGCGGCCGCCTTCTGCGATGCGCGTCAGCGTGTCCGCGAGCAGCGGATTGCGGAAGATCTCGCCCTTGGCGGGCGCGCGGCCGTTCGGCATGAAGGTCGCCGCAAAATTCGGATAGTCCTTGAGCAGCCGCGCATTGCGCACCCAGCCTTCCGCGATGACCTCGGTGACGGGAAAACCGTTGCGCGCGTACGAGATGGCCGGCGCCAGCAGTTCCTTCATCGGCAGCTTGCCGAACCTCCCGTGCAATGCGAACCAGCCATCGACGGTGCCCGGCACGGACACCGGCAGCGGCCCGCGCGGCGGGATCTTCTGCAGATTCCGCTTGCGGAGTTCTTCGCGCAGTTTCGCGAGCGTCAGCGATCGCGGCGACCGGCCATTGGCGTTCAAGCCGTGCAGCTTCTGTGATTTCGCGTCCCACACGATGGCGAACAGGTCGCCGCCGACGCCATTGCCCGTGGGCTCCATGAGGCCGATCGCGGCATTGGCGGCGATGGCCGCGTCGACCGCCGTGCCGCCACGCTTCAGGATGTCGAGCGCCACCTGGCTCGCGAGCGGGTGGCTCGTGGCGGCCATGCCCTGCGTGCCGAGCACCTCGGACCGCGTCGGCACCAACGAGCCACTGGGGCGCGGGCCGGCGTAACCGCCTTCCATGGTCATGACGAGCAGCGAGGTGAAGAGGAGGCTGCGGAGGCGCGGCTCAGGCCGGCTTCTGCGCGCGGGAGACGCCGGATTCGAAAACCTGCCGCACTTCGCCATTGGTCACCCGCTCCTGGTAGCGTCCTTGAGTGTAGTTAGCCACCACGCGGCGCCAGAAGGACACGGCGACGGGGTTGCGCAGGTATTCGGTGATCTCCCAGCGCCCTGCGAAACGGTTGAGGATGAGCTCGACGGCGGAACGGCCCACGCCGCGGCGGCGCGCGGCGCGCATCACGAAGAATTCGGCCATGCGGTAGTCGACCACGGCGCGCCCCGCGCCGGCGCTGCCATGGGCCACCATGGCGAATCCCACGGGCTCCGCGCCACGCAGGATCACGAGCGGATTCACGGCGGAGTCGCCGAACCAGCGGTCGAGCTGGTCGGACTCGCTGTAGCCGATCTCGCCCAGCGACGTCGCGCTGAACACACCAGTGTTCAGCGGCGAGAGATCGTCTAGATAGTCACGGTAGACGCCTTCGATCCATTTGCGATCGCTGGCGGAACCACGCGCATCACGGACGCTGACTGTCACTTTTCACCCGTTCAGAAAAGACAAAGCCCGGGCAGAGGTGTTCGCCTTCTGCCCGGGCCGTCATGAGCCTTTCAGCTCGAAGCGTAATCGCTATCGATTACTGCTTCGGGGCTTCGGCCGGAGCAGCAGCGGCATCGGCAGCCGGAGCAGCGGCGGCGTCAGCAGCCGGAGCGGCAGCAGCAGCGGCATCAGCCGAGGCGGCAGCGGCATCAGCCGAGGCAGCAGCGGCATCGGCCGAGGCGGCGGCGGCATCGGCAGCCGGAGCGGCGGCGGCAGCGTCAGCGGCCGGAGCAGTGGCTTCCGCGTCCTTCTTGGCGCAGCCAGCCAGCAGGGCAACAGCCGCGATCGAGGCGGCGAGAGCAACGTTCAATTTCATGTAGGGGTACCCCAAAATTTCTAGTGGTAAGTGAGACCAAACAAACGTTTGT
>JBKPPO010000112.1:0-4893 GCA_046733635.1 Pseudomonadota bacterium
CAGCAGACCGTGGTGGTGGAGGCGGGGAAGATCACCGCCATCGAGTCCGGCTACCGCGCGCCCGGCGCCGGCGATCGCGTCGTCGATCTCAAGAATGGCACGTTGCTGCCGGGCCTTTTCGACATGCACGTGCACGTCACCAGCGAGTACAGCCGCACGTCGGAGATCGACGGTTACAAGAAGAACGAGGGTGACGTCGCCATCGACGGCACGGTGTACGCGCAGCGCACCTTGTTAGCCGGGTTCACGACGATCCGCGACCTGGGCGATTCCTATCGCGCCAGCATCCAGCTCCGCAACGCCATCAATGCCGGCAAGTTGCCGGGACCGCGCATCATCGCCGCGGGCAAGTCCATCGCCACCACGGGCGGCCACGCCGATCCCACCAATGGCTGGTCGCGCAAGTTCCCCGCGGATCCGGGGCCGGACCAGGGCGTGATCAACAGCGTGGAAGACGCCCGCAAGGCCGTGCGCCAGCGCTACAAGGACGGTTCGGACACCATCAAGATCACCGCGACGGGCGGCGTGTTGTCCATCGCCAAGAATGGCCTCAATCCGCAGTTCACCGAAGAGGAGATCCGCGCGATCGTCACGACGGCGCGCGACTACGGCTTCAAGGTGGCGGCGCATGCCCACGGCGCGGAGGGCATCAAGCGTGCGGTGCGCGGCGGCGTGGACACCATCGAGCACGGCACCTTCATGGACGACGAAGGCATCAAGCTCATGAAGCAATACGGCACCTTCTACGTGCCGACCATCACCGCGGGCCGCTGGGTGTTCGACCAGGCTCAGGACCCTAACTTCTTCCCCCCCGTGGTGCGCCCCAAGGCGCTGCAGGTGGGGCCGCAGATCCAGAGCACGTTCGGCAAGGCCTACAAGGCCGGCGTGAAGATACTTTTCGGCACGGACACCGGCGTGAGCCAGCACGGCAAGAACGCGCGCGAATTCGCGCTCATGGTGGAGTCCGGCATGCCAGCCATGGAAGCGATCAAGTCCGCCACGTCGGCGCCGGCGAAATTCCTGGAGCTCGACGACAAGGTGGGCAGCATCGCCGTGGGCAAGCTCGGCGAACTCGTCGGCGTGCCCGGCAATCCGCTCGAGGACATCAGCGCGATGGAGCGCGTGTCGTTCGTCATGAAGGACGACACCGTCTACAAGGCGCCGTGACGCGCGCGGAAACCTTCGCGCTCGCCGGGCCGGCGGGCCAGCTCGAGACCAAGCTCGAGTTCCCCGACGACGCGGCGGAATCGCCGCGCGTGTTCGGCGTGGCCTGCCATCCGCATCCGTTGTACGGCGGCACCATGGACAACAAGGTGACGCACGTGCTGGCGCGATCGATGAACGAATGCGGCGCCCCCTGTTTCCGCTTCAACTTCCGCGGCGTGGGCGCCAGCGCCGGCGCCTTCGACCATGGTCGTGGCGAGGCGGAAGACCTGGCTGCCGTGGTGGCCGAGGGCCGCCGCCGGTTCCCCGGTGCGGCGCTGTGGTTAGGCGGATTCTCGTTCGGCGCCTTCGTCGCGCTGCGCGGCGCGGAGAAGCTCGCGCCCGACAAACTCGTCGCGGTGGCGCCGCCCGTCGCGCGTTTCGAGCTCGGGACCGTGGTCCATCCGGAATGTGAGTGGCTGCTCGTACAGGGTGATGCCGACGACGTGGTGCCGCCCGATGCAGTGTTGTCCTGGGCCCGGGATCAACCGCGCCAGCCTCGTCTGCACGTACTGGCGGGCGCGGGGCATTTCTTCCATGGGCGGCTCCACGAGCTCAAGCCCCTGCTGCTCGATTTCCTGCGCGGCTAGCCCCGGACTTCAGCCCAGAAACGCAAAAGCCCCGACACCTTGCGATGCCAGGGCTTTCGTTGCTCCGCGCGTGGTGGCACGCGCGAAACGCGCGATCAGTTCACGAACGCCTTCAGGGCCTTCAGCGGCAGAGCGCGGACCTTCTTGGAGGCCGGCTTCGCCTTGAACACCATCTTTTCCTTCGTGAAGGGGTTGATGCCTTCGCGCGCCTTCGTGGCGGGCTTCTTCACGACCTTCAGCTTGAGCAGACCGGGCAGCGTGAACAGACCACCGCCGCGCAGGCTCTTCTTGATCTGGGCATTCAGCGACTCGAACACCGCGGCAACCTGCTTGCGGGACAGTTCGGTGTCCTTCGTGATCGTCGCGATGATTTCCGACTTCGTCGGGGCGCCACCTTTCTTAGCCATTACTCGACTCCTTAAAAAATGCAGCGGAAAAAATGTCCCGCGGCGAGCTATTCGGCGCGCAACATATCACACGCGCGAACGCGCGCAAGCATTTTTAGCCTTGTTTTCTAGGGTCGCGCGTGCACGTCGGTGAGTTCACGCATGAGCGTCGCGCGAAAAAAACATTTGCGTGCTGTACGAATCTTCGCCAGAGAAGCGTGAAAAACGCCTGTGATTCAGCGTCGAAATGTTCTTTAAGTGATTGTGATGCCTAGGCGAGATCGAGCAGGCGCAACAACACGCCGAGCGCGAGCAACGCCCACAGCGCGGAGAGATCGAGCGCGCCGATCGGCGGAATCAAGCGGCGGAAAGGCCGCAATACGGGCTCCGCGACGTTGCCGAGCAACGCCATCGTGGGGTTGTAGCCACCCGGCACCACCCAGGAGAGCAGCGCGTAGATGATGATCACGCCCATGTAGAACACGATGAACGCGCGCACCAGCATGAGCGCGGTGGCGACGACCCAGGAGATCGGGTCTAACAGCCGGCCGGCGGCGATGAGCGTGAGGATGCCCACGGTGGCCGCGGCCACGATGATGATGGCCAGCACCGTCGCACTATCCACCTTGCCCACGGGCGGGAAGATCTTGCGCAAGGGCATCACGATCGGATTGGTGACGATGAGCACCGCATTGGCGATCGGATTGCGGAAGTCCGCGCGCGTGAGCTGCATGACGAACCGCAGGATCATCACGTACAGGTACAGCGTGAGCAGCGTATCGACGAGGTAGTGCAGGGCGTTCATTTGCGGGTCTTGTCTCCGAAGGCCTGGGCCATCTCACGGCCGCGTTCGCTCGCGGCGGAAAGTGCGGCGGCGACGATACCACGCAGGTTCGCCGCGTCGAATGAACGCACCGCCGCTTCGGTGGTGCCGCCCTTGGATGTGACTTCTGCGCGCAGGCGCGCCAGGTCGCCGTCGCTCTGCCGCGCCATGAGGCCCGAGCCGTAGAGCGTCTGGATCGAAAGTTCCTGCGCGCTCGCGCGATCCAGCCCGAGATTCACGGCGGCGTCGGTCATGAGTTCCGCGAGCAGGAAGAAATAAGCGGGGCCGCTGCCCGACAATGCGGTGACGACATCGATCAGGGATTCTTCCGATACCCAGGCCGTGGTTCCCACGGCGCCCAACACCTGCTCGGCCAACGTGCGATGTTCGGGCTTCAACGAGGCAGGCGCGTACAAGCCGGTGGCGCCGGCGCTGTTGAGCGCAGGCCGGTTCGGCATGGCGCGCACGACCGGTACGCCAGGGCCGCACCAGGACTCGATGTCGGCGACACGGATGCCCGCAGCGATCGACAACACCAGCGGTGGGTTCTTGGCGAAGGCGGACGCCACGGATTGCACCGTACCCGCCATATCCTGCGGTTTCACCGCGAGCACCACCGCGTCCGCGCCATTCACGGCTTCGTGTACGTCGGCTGTCACGTGCACGCCGAGTTCATCGGCCAACGCGATACGCCGCGCCTGGTTGGCTTCGCAGACGCTGATCTTCCCGGCGGGCAGGCCGCGCGCGATGAGTCCGCGCATGAGTGCCCCGCCCATGTTCCCGCCACCGATGAATGCCGCCGTGATGTCCATGTGATTTTTTCTTCTGGTGTTGATTCAGTCGCGCGGCCCGAAGATCGCCGTGCCGATGCGCACCATGGTGGAGCCTTCGAGGATCGCCGCCTCGAAGTCCGCGCTGGTACCCATCGACAAGGTGTCGAGTCCCAAGCCGTGTTCGTTGAGGTAATCGAAGAGTTGCCGCGTCTCGCGAAACCACTGACGCTGCCGGGCGACATCCGGCTCCGCCGGCGGCATGCACATGAGGCCGCGCAGCCGGATCTTCGGCAGTGCCGCCACGGCGCGCGCCAACGCCGGCATCTCCACCGTCGACACCCCGCCCTTGCTTTCCTCGGCACCGACGTTGAGCTGCAGACAGACATTGAGCGGCGGCGCATGGAAAGGGCGTTGTTCCGACAGCCGTTCGGCGATCTTCAGCCGGTCCACGCCATGTACCCAGGCGAAATTCTCGGCGATGGGCCGTGTCTTGTTAGCCTGCATGCGGCCGATGAAATGCCAGGTGAGCTCCCGGCCGGCGAGTTCGCCGAGTTTGGGCAGGCTTTCCTGCAGGAAATTCTCGCCGAAATGCTCGATGCCTTCGTGCGCGACCGCGCCGATTGCTGCGGCGCTCTGACCTTTCGATACGGCCAGAAGCGTGACGGAATCCACACTTCTCCCGGCGTACCGGCAGGCCTCGGCGATGCGTGAACAGGCCCCTCTGACGCTCTCAGAGTAATTCTGCGGACGGGATAACATATTGATCAGTGATACCCGGGTCTATACTCAACGGCGCTTTCACAGGGACACCGCATGGCCGTCGACGTCGCCCAGCTCCTCGCTTTCGCCGTAAAGAATAACGCCTCGGACTTGCATCTGTCCGCTGGTGTGCCGCCGATGATCCGTGTCGACGGCGACATGAAACGTATCAACATGCCCGCGCTGACCCACAAGGAAGTGCACGGCATGGTGTACGACATCATGAACGACAAGCAGCGCAAGGCTTACGAAGAGTTCTTCGAAACGGACTTTTCGTTCGAGATCCCGAAGCTCGCGCGCTTCCGCGTGAACGCGTTCAACCAGAACCGCGGCGCCGGCGCCGTGTTCCGGAACATCCC
>JBKPPO010000113.1:0-12265 GCA_046733635.1 Pseudomonadota bacterium
GGGTTCGGCGGGCAGGGGTTCGGGAAGCAGGTCGTTGAACAACTCCATGGGCGCGTATGGTATCCGTGACGCGGTAGCCTTGCAGTCATGCGTGGTTGCCGATAAAAGCTAGCTCGGACTTGAACTTACAGTTGCATAGGATGACTCATGAGCTCGCTCGAAGACCTGCGCGCCAGGATCAACGAACTCGACCGGCAGATCCTGGAGCTGGTCGGCAAACGCCAGGAGACCAGCCGGGAGATCATCGCGGCCAAGCGGTCCACCGGCCATGCCACCCGTGACTACAACCGCGAGCGCGAAGTGCTGCTCGCCGCGCGCGAGGCGGGCAAGCAGTATGGCGTCGCCCCGCAGGTTGCCGAGAACATCCTCCGCCTGCTGATCCGCTCCTCGCTAACTACCCAGGAGCAGGCGCGTGTCGCCGCGCAGGGTACGGGCTCCGGCCGCACGGCGCTCGTGATCGGCGGCAATGGCAAGATGGGCCGCTGGTTCGCCGAGTTCATGACTTCGCAGGGCTTCGCCGTGACCGTGGCGGACCCCAATGGCTCACCCGCCGGGTTCGCGCACATCGCGGACTGGCGCGAGTCCGATCTCAGGCAGGATTTCATCGTGGTCGCCGCGCCGCTGGGCGCGACGGACAAGATCCTGCGCGAACTCGCCATGCGCCGGCCCAAGGGCGTGATCTTCGACGTGGGCTCGCTGAAGTCGCCGCTGCGCGCGGGCCTCAATGCGCTCAAGTCGCATGGTTGCCGGGTCACCTCCGTGCATCCCATGTTCGGACCGGATACGGAATTGCTTTCGGGCCGCCACGTGATCTTCGTGGACATCGGTTCTCCTGACGCCACGCAGGCGGCGCGCGAACTGTTTGCGTCCACCATGGTGGAACAGGCCGTGATGTCGCTGGACGATCACGATCGCCTGATTGCTTACGTGCTGGGGCTTTCCCATGCGCTGAACATCGCGTTCTTCACGGCGCTGGCCGAAAGTGGCGAGGCCGCACCCAAGCTCGCGAAGCTCTCGTCGACCACCTTCGATTCGCAACTCGACGTGGCGTCGCGCGTGGCGCAGGAAAGCCCGGAGTTGTATTTCGAGATCCAGAGCCTCAACGATTACGGTTCGGAGTCGCTGGAAGCCTTGTCGCTGGCGGTGGAACGCTTGCGTGCTGCGGTGATCTCCCAGGATTTCAGCGCTTTCGAGGCGCTCATGCGCCGCGGCCGGGAATACCTCGAGGATCGCCGGTCCGTCACCGAGCGGCGTGCGTGAGTTCCGGGGTACGTGATCCGTATTCGGGCACGGCCGATGAGCTGCGCGAGCGGCTGCGCGCACTGACGGAAGAGGTCCAGAGGAACGAAGTCCTGCTTCGCAAGACGCAGGAGCGCGAAGTCGAACTGCTGCGCGCGCATTCCCTGGGCGAATTGTTCGATCGCGTGGTCTCGGGACTGCGTTCGGCCTATGCGCTCGACGTGGTGACCTTGTCGCTGTTCGATCCGCAGCACGAGCTGCGCCATCTCTCGGGCAACGAAACGTTGTCGAGTCCCGTCATCGAGGATGTGCGATTCATCGACGCGGTCTCGCCGCTGGCGCCTCGGCTGGCGCAGTTCGACCGGCCCTGGCTCGGGCAATACAACGCGTCGGACCACGAGCTGCTGATCTCGCCGCGGCTCATGCATGGCAGCCTTGCGCTGATCCCGCTGCCGCGCGACAACCGCGCGATCGGCGTGGTCGCCTTCGGCAGCAAGGATTCACTGCGGTTCACTTCCGATCTTGCGGCGGATTTCCTGGCGCATCTCGGTGTGGTGGTGGCGATCAGTCTCGAAAACGCCGTGAATCGCGCGCGCCTGGTGCGCAGTGGCGTCACCGACTTCCTCACCGGATGGCACAACCGCCGCTATTTCCACAATCGGCTGCGCGAGGAGCTGGCGCGCGCGGAGCGCACGGGGAAGGCCCTGAGCTGCCTGATGATCGACATGGATCACTTCAAGGAGATCAACGATCGTTACGGTCACCTGGCCGGCGACGAGGCGCTCAAGGAGGTGGCGCGACGCGCGGAGGCGGAGATTCGCGCGGGGGATACGGGCGCCCGGTTCGGCGGAGATGAATTCGCGATCCTGCTCGCCGGCGCGGAAAGCGCACATGCGGTGAAACTCGCGGAACGCATTCACAACAGCGTGGGCGCCACGCCGATCCGCGTGCATGGCGGCGCGCACGTGACGGTGACCTTGTCGATCGGCCTGGCGACCGCGCGGCCGCAGGCTCAGCCGCGAAGCCATGATTACAAGGCGCTGGCCGAACGGCTGATCTCGGAGGCGGATGCCGCTCTATATCGCGCCAAGAGCGCGGGGCGTAATCGCGTCGAAGTCGCCAGCCACGTCATCGGCTAGCCACTGACGACTCAGGCGCGGGATTCCAGCCGGCGCAGCAACACCAGGAACATCGGAACGCCCAGCAGCGCCATGATCGCGCCCACGGGGAGCTGCCTCGGCGCCGAGGCGGTGCGGGCCACGAGATCGGCGGCCGCTAACAACGTGCCGCCGGCGAGCGCGGCGGCGGGTATGACCACGCGGTGCGCCGCGGTGCCGAACGCGAGTCTCACGAAGTGCGGGATCACAAGGCCGATGAAACCGATGGCACCGCCCTGGATGACGGCGCCGGCGGTGAGTGTGCCCGCGCACACGACGATCAGCACTCGCCAGCGCGACAGGTCGAGGCCCAGGCTTTGAGCGGTGGTCTCGCCGGTGGCGAGCACATCCAGCGGCCGCGCCACGAGCAGCATCGCCGCGGTGACTAACAAGGTGAGGGCGGCCATGGCGCTGGGGTGCGCGGCCCAGCCAAGGTCGCCGGCGAGCCAGAACATCATGCCGCGGAGTTGTCCGTTGTCCGCGAGCACCAGCACGAGGGTGACGATGGCGCCGCAGGCGCTGGCCACTACGACTCCCGTAAGCAGCACCCGCACCGTGGCCCCGCCGCGAGCGAGCGCGAGCACCAGCAGCGTCGTGAGGATCGCACCGAGCGCGGCGGAACACTGGACGATCCACAGCGAGGCGCCGGCGAGCAGCGCAAGCAATGCGCCGACAGAAGAGCCGCCCGAGACGCCGAGCACGTAGGAATCCGCGAGCGGATTGCGGAACAGCGCCTGGAGCAACACGCCCGAAAGCGCGAGCAGCGCGCCGATGGTGAAGGCGGACAGCAGGCGGGGCGCGCGCAGATCGTGTACGACCGTGCGAGCGGGTTCAGCAGGATCGCCGAAAAGTGCGAGCAACGCGGGTTGTATGCCGAGGTCCGTCGAGCCGGCGACCAGGCCCAATGCGGCCACGATCACGGCGAGTGCCGACAAGGCGGCGAAGCGCGCGGCGATGGAGGAGCGGGAAGGCACGCCGCATTCTAAACACCTTGCCTTGTTCGGCCGCGTGCCACCCGGTAAAACGTCCGTCATGAGTGACTGGATCGACTCGGAGGGTTATCGAGCCAATGTCGGCATCGTCCTGATGCGTGACAACGGCGAGGTATTCCTCGGCCAGCGCACGGGAAAACGTGGCTGGCAGTTTCCCCAGGGCGGCATCCGCCAGGGTGAGGAGGTCGAAGCGGCCTTGTATCGCGAACTGCAGGAAGAAATCGGCTTGGGAAGCGCGCACGTGTCGCTGGTGGGATCCACGGCGGACTGGATCCGGTATCGCCTCCCGAAACGATACGTCCGGCGGGGCCGCGGTCCGCTGTGCATCGGTCAGAAGCAGCGCTGGTTCTTGCTCAGGCTCTCCGTCCCCGAGTCGGAAGTGCAATTCAACTTCACCCATACCAGCGAACCCGAGTTCGACGGGTGGCGCTGGGCAAACTACTGGGACCCCGTGCGCGAAGTCATTTATTTCAAACGGCCGGTTTACGTCCGCATGCTGAAGGAGCTCGCGCCTGCGGCATTCCCTGCCGGCGCGCCAGCGTTGCCGGAATGGTGGGACGCGGAATCCGCCGTCGCGGTCGAGGACTGATCCGGTAATGCCCGGCCTGCCTCCCAAACTGGTAGTCACCACGTATGCGCCCGGGAGACGCTGGATCACCGTCATCCTGCTGCTGCTCGTCGTCGTCGGCGGCGTGTACGGGATGTTCGAGTTCGGCCGATATCGTGCGGGTTACGACGTGGTGTCGGGGCTCCAGCAACGTACCGCGTTGCAGAACGAGATCGAGACTCAGGAGGCGACGATCTCCGAGCTCCGCGCCAAGGTGGCGCAGTTGGAGTCATCCACCGTAGGACAGACCCGGGAGCGCGAGGAGGTCCGCCGCACCATCGGCGATCTGCAGGCTCAGGTGGCTCGCGCCAACCAGGAACTGGCGTTCTACCGCGGGATCGTCACCCAAAATGCGAACTCCACCGAGGTAAAAATCCAGCAGGCGCGTATGGTGGCCACGTCCTCGGCAAACAAGTTCCGCGTGCGGGTCACGCTGGTCCAGCCCATGAAGCCGGACAGCGTGGTGAGCGGCGTGGTCGTCCTGTCTGTCGACGGCGAAGTGGACGGCAAGCCCGGGCGTGCGGATTTCGCGACACTCTCCGGCGGCAAGCGGCGTGAGATACCCTTCACCTTTCGATATCTCGAAAACATCGAAGAGGAAATCACCATGCCCGCGGGCATGAAACCCGAACAGCTGCTGGTGGAAGTGCGCTCCAACCGGCGCGGGTCCGCTCCGGTGCAGCAGTCCTATGTGTGGAGCGTCGATCCGCAGTGATGCGGGCAGGATGGAGACGGCATGTTCGGGCGACGCAAGCAGACAACGACTCGCATCGACACGCTCTTGGGCAAGTCCGCGACGCTCAACGGCGATCTCGAATTCTCGGGCGGTCTCCATCTAGACGGCCGCGTGAACGGCAACGTGCGCAGCAACGCCTCGGATGGCGGCGCTTTATCCGTGAGCGAGAGCGGCTTCATCGAAGGCACGGTCGAGGTCACCAATATCGTGATGAACGGGACCGTGAACGGCGACATGCACGCGCGCGAGCGTCTGGTGCTCGGCGGCAAGGCGCGAGTGAACGGAAATGTTCACTACGGGGTCATTGAAATGGCGCCCGGCGCCGTCATAACGGGAAAGCTGATCCCCCTGTCCGCCGACCCCGCGCCGGCGACAAATGCCGCAGAATCCGCGACCTCCGCGGAGTCCGAGGTTGCGGCTGCCAAATAGCGCGCGTACTGTGCCTGCCATGACCGAAACAGCTTCCGAGACCCTGACCTTCACCGACTCCGCAGCCCGCAAAGTGGGCGACCTGATCCGTGGCGAGGGGAATCCCAACCTTAAACTGCGCGTGTTCGTGCAGGGCGGCGGATGCTCGGGCATGCAGTACGGCTTCGAGTTCGACGAGGCGGAACAGGACGGCGACACCTGTGTCGAGAATCTGGGCGTCAAATTGCTCATCGATCCGATCAGCGTGCAGTACCTGACCGGCGCGGAGATCGACTACAGGGAAGGCCTCGATGGCGCGCAGTTCGTGATCCGCAATCCGAACGCGCAAACTACTTGCGGCTGCGGCTCTTCTTTCTCGGCCTGATCGCAAGTCGACGTGGCGCGACGCGCTCCGAAGTCCGTCCCTGACGTACTTGCCGCCGTCGACCTCGGCTCCAACAGCTTTCACATGGTGGTCGCGCGTTATACGCACGGCCAGCTCGTCATCCTCGATCGCCTGCGCGAGATGGTCCGCCTGGGCGCGGGCATCGAGGCCGATGGACGGCTGAACAAGGACGTGGCGTCGCGGGCTTTGGCCTGCCTCGAGCGCTTCGGCCAGCGGCTCGGCGACATGCGCCCCGACAGCGTGCGCGTCGTGGGTACCAATGCGCTGCGCCGCGCGAAGCGCGCGGAATCCTTCGTGGAGCGCGCGCGCGAAGCCATCGGCCATCCCATCGAAATCGTCTCGGGCATCGAGGAAGCGCGACTCATCTATTCGGGCGTCTCGCACACCATGCCGATGGGCCCAGGCCGCAGGCTGGTCTGCGATATCGGTGGCGGGAGCACGGAGATCATCATCGGCGAAGGGCTGCAGCCGCTGGAGCTCGAAAGCCTGCAGATGGGTTGTGTGCGTCTCAGCGAGGAATTCTTCGCGGACGGCCGGCTGTCACAGAAGCGCATGCAGCGGTGCCGCGTGGCCGCGCGCCAGGCCATCGAGCCTTACCAGGCTGCATTCCGCCGTCGCGGCTGGGATGAGGCGGTCGGAAGCTCGGGCACCGTGCGCGCTATCTTCGACAGTATTCGAGAGATGGATCCGGACGCGTTGAGCATCGGGGCGGACGGTCTCGAGCGGATCATCCACGAGCTCGGCGAGATCGAGCACATTCGCGACCTCAAGCTCGCTTCGCTGACGGACGACCGCAAACTGTCGTTCGCGGGAGGCGTGGCCGTTCTGGCGGAGGTGTTCGAGCAACTGGGCATCGAGTCGATGAAGGTCGCCGACGGCGCGATGCGTGAAGGGCTTCTCTATGACCTTCTCGGGCGTTACACCGATGAAGACGCACGTGAACGCACGGTCCGCAGCATGCAGGAGCGCTTTCATGTCGACCGCGCGCAGGCGGATCGCGTGGAACAGACGGCGGTGGACTTCCTCGGCCAAGTCGAGCAGGTGTGGTCGCTGTCCGATCCGGCCGTGGAGCTGCTGTTGCGCTGGGCCGCGAGGCTCCACGAAATAGGCCTCGACGTCGCGCACAGCGGCTATCACCGTCATGGTGCCTATCTACTCGCGAATGCCGACATGGCCGGGTTCCCGCGGGAGGAGCAGAAATTGCTGTCCTTGATGGTGGGAAGTCACCGGCGCAAGCCGGCCATCGAAGAGGCGAAGGAGCTGGCGCCGCCCTGGGAAAAGCGGGCGCCTGCCATGACGCTGTTGCTGCGATTGGCGGTGCTGCTGCACCGTGGCCGGAGCACTGCTGGCTTGCCGGCGATCAGGCTCACGCCCAAAGCGGATGCGCTGGAAGTGCGTTTCCCGCCGGATTGGCTGGATGATCATCCGCTCACGGTGGCTGATCTGCAGAGCGAGATCGAGCACCTCAGGACCGTGGGATTCCGATTGCGGGTGTTTACGGCCCGATAGGGCCGTGCTCGCTAGGGCGCGATAACTGGCGCACTGCCGGCTGCGTAGCGCGTCAGCAGAGCGCTCTGCGCATCTCGCGCTTCCTCGTTCCCTTTTTCACATCTCGTGTACTTGCCGTCGCGCCCGAGTGCCCACGCGTGCGTGTTGTCGGCGAGGTAAAGGTTCAGGTCGCGCAGGATGCGATCGCGGTGGGTTTGCTCCCGGACCGGGAATGCGATCTCCACCCGACGGAAGAAGTTGCGCTCCATCCAGTCCGCGCTGGCCAGGTACAACTCGTCGGCACCATCATTGCCGAAATAGAACACGCGGGAATGCTCGAGGAACCGGCCGACGATGGAACGCACGCGGATGTTGTCGGAAACGCCGGGAATTCCAGGCTTGAGCGCGCACAGGCCACGGACGATGAGGTCGATTTGCACGCCCGCGCGGGACGCCCTGTACAACGCCTCGATCGACTGCGGATCCACCAGGGAATTCATCTTGGCGATGATCCGGGCTGGCCGGCCGGCCGCGGCCAACCGCGCCTCGCGATCCATCTTTTCGATCATCTTGTCGTGCAGGCCGAACGGCGATTGGATGAGTCTGGTCAGTCGCGGTGTCTGGGTGAGGCTGGTGAGCTGCAGAAACAGTTCGTGGACGTCCTGTCCCACTTCGGGGTCGCAGGTGAACAAGCTGTAATCGGTGTATCCGCGAGCGGTGCGCAGATGGTAGTTGCCGGTGCCGAGATGACAGTAGCGACGGAGCCCATCCTGCTCACGCCGGACTACCATTGACATCTTGCAATGGGTCTTGAAACCCACCACGCCGTACATGACGTGGGCGCCGGCTTCCTGCAGCCGGTTGGAGAGTTCGATGTTCGCTTCTTCATCGAATCTCGCCCGCAGTTCCACGATTACAGTGACGTCCTTGCCCGAGTGCGCAGCCGCCACCAACGCGTCGACGATCGGCGATTCATTGCCGGTACGGTACAGGGTCTGCTTGATCGCCAGCACGCGAGGATCGGCGGCGGCCCCTCGCAGGAAATCCATCACCGGGCCGAAGCTGTGGAAGGGGTGATGCAGCAGGACGTCTTTCTGCTTGATCACCGCGAAAAGATCGGACGAACCCGCTACTCGCCTCGGGAGGCCGGGAGTGAAAATGGGGTACTTGAGATCCGGCCGCTGCACTAAGTCATAGATGGCAGCGAGGCGGTTGAGATTGACCGGGCCGTTGGATTCGTAGAAATCCACCTCGTTGAGGGTGAACTGCCGCATGAGGAAAGCGTCGAGGTCCGGGGGGCAGTCGCGCGAAACTTCGAGTCGCACGGCGGCGCCGTAACGGCGATGCGCGAGCTCGCCCTCGAGTGCCCGGCGGAGGTCGTCGACTTCTTCGTCGTCGACGAACAGATCGCTGTTTCGGGTCACACGGAATTGATAGCAGCCCAACACCTCCATCCCGGCAAAGAGTTTGGACACGAACTGCTGCACGATGCCAGTGAGCAACACGAACCGTTTGAGGCCGTCCTGCTCCGGGAGCGCCACGACCCGCGGCAAAGACCGCGGCGCCTGCACGACAGCGAGTCCGGTATCGCGACCGAACGCGTCTTCACCCGCGAGCCGCACCAGGAAATTGAGGCTCTTGTTCTGGATGCGAGGAAAAGGGCGCGCAGGATCCAGGCCAAGCGGCGACAACACCGGCTCGATTTCCCGTTCGAAGTACTGTTCCAGCCAGTTGGTCGTATCGGCGTCCCACGACGCGCGGGCGAGTAGTTCGATACCCTGATGCCGCATGGCAGGCAGGAGGACGTCGTTGAGGCAGGCGTACTGCGCATTGATGAGCCGATACGCCCGCTCATGAATCGCGCGAAGTTGATCCGGTATCGCGAGGCCATCGGGACCGGGTTGATCGGAGCCCAGCTCGATGCGCTGCTTCAGGCCGGCGACTCGGATTTCGAAGAACTCATCGAGGTTGCTCGATGAAATGCACAGGAATTTCAGTCTTTCGAGCAGCGGGACCTTGTCGTCCAGCGCCTGAGCGAGCACGCGCTCGTTGAACTCGAGCAGCGACAACTCGCGATTGATGTAGTGATCGGCTGAGCGGAGATCCGGCTGGTCCATGGCGAGATAGCGCGAATTCGAAATCGCGTTATCTCAGCACAGGGGAGGGCGGATTACTGTGACAGTTGATGCGGGCTCAGCGGGCAACCAGAGCAGGTCCCGCCGGCAGATCGATGATATTCACGAGGTCCGCGGTGGTTGTCAGGAAGCGATCCCGTTCCGCCGCCGGAATCGGCTCTGCGTCCGGAAGCGCCACTGTCTGGGGATTCTTGTGCACGCCGCGAATGCGATATTCGTAGTGCAGATGGGGTCCGGTGGCCAGACCTGTCGATCCGACATAGCCGATGACCTGAGCGAGATCGACTCGCTGACCTTGCTTGAGTTTGGGAGCGAAACGCGAGAGATGGCCGTACACAGTGACCACCCCGGATCCATGTTCGAGCTCGATGACATTGCCGTAGCCGCCCTGACGGCCCAGGAACTTGACGCGACCCTCGCCGGCTGCGCGCACCGGAGTGCCGGTGGGCGCGGCGTAGTCGACACCTTTGTGCGCCCGGATGCGATTGAGAACTGGATGTTTGCGCGACAGGTTGAATCGCGAACTGATGCGCGAGAACTGAACCGGCGCACGAATGAATGCCTTGCGAAGGCTCTTACCATCCGGTGAGTAATATTGTCCGCGGCCTTCGCCATCGACATAGCGGACCGCACGGTATTCGCGGCCGTCATTGACGAACTTGGCTGCGAGGATGTTGCCGATGCGCAGTGGCTCTCCATCCTGGAAAACCTCTTCATACACCACGGTGAACCGGTCGCCCGCCTGGATATCGAGTACGAAATCGATGTCGTACTGGAAGATCTCGGACAGGTCGAAAGCCACTCGGTCAGTGAGACCCGCTTCATTGGCTGCCTGGAACAGCGAGCTGTTGATCGTGGCGCTGCCAGTGCGCACCCTCACTTCCAGCGGATTCTCCAGGACATGCGTGTTGAACCCACTTTCGCCGCGGGTCACTTGCAGAGTCTCACTATCTGACAGCTTCCGCTCCAGCCCGAGCAGCTCTCCATCCTTGTGAGTGAAGCGAAGGCGCTCGCCGGGGCGCAGTTTGTCCACTTGACTGCGCAGATCGGGAAGGTCGCGGAGCATCGCCAGATCGGCGAGATTCAATTCCAGCCGCCGGAACAGGCGGTCCATGGTGTCGTTCCGCATCACGACCACTTCTATCGTGGAGAACGCGAGATTGGCTTCCTGCGGAACGGCGGTTTCCTGAGGCGCGGGCGCGTCAGTTACGCTGTGTTGAGCGATTTGCGGCTCGGACGCGTGGTCGCGCGGCCACAACGCCAGCGTGGCGAGGCTGGCCACCAGTGCGAACTGGAGCACGAACGCGGAACGATTCGATAGTCCCGGGATTGCAGACTTGATGAAGATTGGCACGATCTATAGAACGTAACGCACGGATCGATAAAGGGTCAATTGCCTGAAAAGGCAGAAAATGTGCGCGGCTACTCGGCCTCGTCAAGTCCAGAGAAACAACCAAGAACGAACCTTAGTGATGAACGGCGAACTGCAGAATCAATTGGCGGAGCTGCTGCGCGGCACGCAAGAAGTGCTCGTAGAAAGCGAGCTCGTGAAAAAACTTCAACGCGGAAAGCCGCTGCGAATCAAGGCCGGGTTCGATCCTACCGCTCCCGACCTCCACCTGGGGCACACGGTCCTCATCAACAAAATGCGGCAGTTCCAGAAGTTCGGCCATGAGGTCACCTTCCTGATTGGTGACTTCACGGGAATGATCGGCGATCCGACGGGCCGCAATGCGACGAGGCCTCCGCTCACCCGAGAGCAGGTCGAGGCGAACGCCAAGACCTACCAGGAACAGATCTTCAAGATTCTCGATCGCGAGAAGACACGGGTCGATTTCAACTCCCGGTGGTTTGGTGACATGAAAGCCTCCGGTCTCATCGAGATCGCGGGACGCCACACGGTAGCGCGCATGCTCGAGCGTGACGACTTCGCCAAGCGCTACAAGGGTGGTCAGCCTATCGCCATCCACGAGTTCCTCTATCCACTAGTGCAGGGATACGACTCGGTGGCGCTCAAGAGCGACGTCGAGCTCGGAGGCACGGACCAGAAGTTCAATCTTCTCGTAGGCCGGCAGTTGCAGGAAAGTTACGGGCTGGAGCCACAGATCGTGATGACGATGCCGCTCCTGGAGGGGCTCGATGGCGTGAACAAGATGTCGAAATCCCTCGGCAATTACATCGGCATCAACGAGTCTGCGGATGTGCAATTCGGCAAGCTCATGTCGATCTCCGATGACCTGATGTGGCGGTATTTCGAGCTGTTGTCGTTCCGGCCACTTTCGGAGATCGCCGCGCTGAGGGTGTCGATTGCCGAAGGACGAAATCCTCGCGATGTGAAGTTCGAACTGGGCGTGGAAATCGTCGATCGATTCCACGGGGCAGGCGCTGGCACGCGCGCGCGTGATGCCTTCGTGGCCCGGTTCCAGCAAGGCCATGTGCCGGAGAAGATAGACGAGATCACACTAACTACTGGCGCCGTGCCGCAGCGACTCGCCAACGTACTCAAGGGGGCAGGGCTGGTGGTGAGCACATCCGACGGCAATCGGATGCTCGATCAGGGAGCGGTGCGCGTTGGAACTGGCCCCGAAAACCTTGAAAAGGTGGCTGGCAGGGACCACGTTCTGACCCCGGGGAAATACTTGCTGCAAGTGGGCAAGCACAAATTCCGCTGGGTGACGCTCGAATGAAGTGAAACACGGTCGGCTTTGGTCAAAAAACGACCATTTCCGAGGCAAAAATGAGGTAAAACCTCTTTGCCGTCAGGCACTTAAGATTAATCTGACGAGAGTTGTTACAGCGCGTTGACAGACCGAATTCGCTGCCTATAATGCGCCCCCTCACGCACCGACGGCCTCAACGGCCACGAGCGGTGAGTGAGATAAGAGTTCGAATCAAAGGTTGACGGAATGCGGTTCACGCCTATAATTCCGCCCCCTTCTGCGGCCCCAGCGGCCGTAGCGCTGTCTAAAAATTTGCAGGTAATTTGTGTGGGGACTCGCGTCGATGACTCTTTGGAGTGCATTAACCGAGTACCAAATGTCCAGAAGATGGACTGTAAAAAGTCCAGCGTATGGGCCTATGGATACTCTTTGATTGA
>JBKPPO010000114.1:0-9157 GCA_046733635.1 Pseudomonadota bacterium
AGGCTCAAAGGCCGACGACCGTCCCCAATGCATTTCGGTTCACGTCGAGGGTTTCAGTAGCCTTAGGGATGGAGAGTTCCGCTTCGACTATTCGCTCGATGGCGATACGCTCACTGAGATGGAAAAGGATGGTCCCGGCGCTGTGCTAAAGCGCTACTGCGAGCCTGGTGAGGCAGCCTGCACGTCTAACAAATCGTTGGAGCGGACGCGTGAGAGATAAAGTGCCCAGTTCGTACGTCGGCGCGCGCGCCGCTCAACTCAGCCGTTAGGCAATGACAAGCGGAGTAGTTTTCCGATATTCAGCGGCCACTCAGTTGAGTCGCAGGTCCGGATACCTCCGGAACAGCTCGATGATCTCCGCCCCCGCGAGAAAGACCGGCCCATACCCATGCGCCGCATTCACGTTCGTCGGCCGATTCAAATAAAACGTATCGTCCCAGCCCAGACCCGTGCCAACGCAGGTGCCCTCGACCTGTCCGATCGCATTCACCTTCGTCGTCACGCCGTTCCAGCCGCGTATCACCACGGGACTGTAGGTCGAGAGGCTCAGCCAGCCCTGGTTGATGCCGCGCGCCAAGGCGAACACGAACATCGTGCTCGACGAAGTTTCCTCGTACGAATCCGGCCGATCCAACAGCTGATGCCACAGTCCGGAAGAGGCCTGCACGCGCCGAAGCCCGTCGGCATGTGTCTCGAGGATGGCCAGCAAACGCGCTCTCTCGGGATGGTCCTCCGGCAGCACCGACAGCAGTTCGACCAGCGCCATCAGCGCCCATCCATTGGCGCGCGCCCAATGGAACAACGGGTGCGGACTCATCTCCTGCACCCATCCATGCATCCACAGGTTGTTTGCCGGCACGAACATCCTCGAGTGGAACAGCAGGATCTGCCGGGCGGCGTCGTCGAAGTAGCGGCGGTCGCCGGTGAGCAGGCCCATCTGCGCGAGGCAGGGCACGCTCATGTAGAGGTCGTCGAGCCACACCGAGTTCGGCATCGGCTGGTTGCGCGCGAACGTCCCGTCGGCGAGGCGGAATTGCCGCGTCGACACCCAGTTCACGAAATTGTCGATCCACGGGCGTAGCGCGCCACTCGCGATTCCGGCGCGGTCCGCCTTGATCATCGCCGCGCACATCGAACCGGAGTCGTCGAGGTTCTGCGGGAACAGCATCCTGCGCAGCGAGAAATCGCCGGACACGCTCGACGGATACGTGGCATACGTCGCGGTCGGGTAGTTGGTCCGCATGTGCGCGGCCATGCGAGCGAGGCCGCCGAGCCGCTCGTCCACATACGTGCGGAAACGTGCGTCGCCCGTGACCTCCGTGGCCCGCAGCGCCCCGGAATACGTGACGCCCGATTCGTACGAGTCGATCCGCATGTCCGTGCGCGCGAGCGCGACGTTGGCAGGCATGGCGTCGAGCGATACCGCGCTGCCCGTAGCGCCGTCGATGGGTCGCAGCGGAGTCGCCGTCAGCAGATAGCCATGTACGCGGTTCATGACCTCGCGAACCGGTTCCTCCACGGAGGGCGGCGGAGGCGCGGGCTGCATCGGCGGTGCTGGCTGCGCCGGAGGCGGATCGCTTTGTCCGGAGCCGCCGCAAGCGGTCAGGAGCGAGAAGACGAACAGGGTGAGTACACGAGCCATGGCAGATTCCTTTGTGAACCCACCGAATAGCATTTCGAACCTGCCGCACGGATCAGAAAGCCACCGGATGCGAGCGGCTGTCGTCCTACGACCAGGCGGGAGCCGGCTATGGGCGGCGGGGGCGTGTTGTATGCTGGTGCGGGGCGAAAGTGAGGGGCCTGCGATGCGCTATTCCGTCGCGATTGAAAATTGGGGATCGAGCTGATTCACGCGTGACAACGACCCTCGCTGACTATTGCCTCGATCCCATCGGCATCGTCCGTTCCTCCCTTCGAAACGCATTGTCCGCGCCGAAGCAGGGGAGCGAGGGCGCCCCCTCGGCGTGGCTAGAGCTCGATGCGCGATTCTCACCGGCTGTCTTCGGTCTTCAGACTGGAGATCGCCTCCTGCTCCTGACGTGGCTGCATCAAGGCAAGCGCGATCTGCTGCAGGTCCATCCTCGCGATGACCCGAGCGCGCCGCTCCAGGGCGTATTTGCGACGCGATCGGCCGACCGCCCCAATCCGATCGGCCTGCATCCCGTGACCTTGCTGGAGGTCGACGGCCTGCGTCTGCACGTGCGTCCGCTCGAAGCCATCGACGGCACACCGGTCCTCGACATCAAACCCGACCTTCACGCGCTGACGTCGGCAGGGAGCTGAGATGTACGACGTCCTGGTCATCCATGGTGCCGGCGAACCGCGACGCCGGGGCGGCGAGATCTACTGGAAACCGCTGCTCGAAAGCGCGTTGGGCCCGGGCTTCAAGGTCCATGCCCCACGAATGCCGGACCCCGAAGATCCGCACCATGGAGCATGGGCCGACTGCATCGCCGAGCAGATGTCCGGTCTCGATGAGCCATTCGTAGTCGGTCATTCGCTTGGCGCGTCCACATTGCTCAAGTTCCTGTCGCAATCGGCGCAGCCGCCGGCCTTCAAGGCGCTGTTCCTGATCGCGGTACCGTTCTGGGGCGACGATTTTCCCGAATACGCGATGACGGACGATGAGCTCGGCCAGCTCCGGCAGATCGGGCCGATGTTCTTCTATCAAAGCGCCGACGATGACGTGGTTCCGAAGTCGCACTTCGAGAAGTATCGGCGCGCCTTGCCGCAGGCGTCATTCCACCTATTGCAGCACCGGGGTCATGAATTCGATCAGCCGGATTTCCCGGAGCTGACGCAGGACATTCGCAACTTCCGGCAGTAGTCAGGCCCACGCCCGATCCGAGATCAGAACTGGAACAACACGCTCGAGGAAACGTAGTCCCAACGATGCGGCCAGGTAGAAGCCGGGCTCGGCTGCAAGCGACGCTACCGGAGCGATCAGCGTCATCGCAGCCGCCGCTTTCAAGATCCTTTTGCGAGCCATGATCCCATCCTGTGTTGAAGCTCCCGGAAGCTTTCTGTCACACGAAGAGGTCTGGCGACATTCAATCCAGGCGCAGCTTCTCGCGTTCTGCCCAGGCATCTTCCAATCGCCGCGCCGAGACGGGTACTCGCGTCTTGAGTTGCTGCGCGTAAAGCGACACACGGAACTCTTCGAGCAGCCAACGGAATTCGTCTGAGCCCGGTGGTTTGAGGCCGCGCTCCGTCTTCACGCGCGCGCGATATTTCGACTCGAGCGGCGCCACCTGCGCGGCGAGTTCCGCATCGCGCTTGGGATTCAGTGGCAGTTTCTCGAGTCGCTGCTCGATGGCCTGCAGATACCGCGGGAATTCCTTGAGCCGTTCCCAGGGCGTGGTCATGAGGAACCCCGCCGGCACCAACCATGAAAGCTGCGAGCGGATGTCGACCGCGGCCGGCGCGGCCTGCGGCTTGTTGAGCGCGGCCTGGATTCGGAACAGGCGCTCGAGCGAGCCTTGCACGGAGCGAGAGATCTCCTGGGCGGGAAGTCCGATGCCACCACGCTGCGTGGTCACGCGCGCGTCGAGCGCCGGGCCGCTGCGCAGCGGCTCGCGTCCATCGAGGAACACCGTCATGACCACCTGGTCGAGCAGGTCCTCTCGCAGATCACGTCCGGGCGCGAGCTCGGGATTCAGCAGCGGATGCTTCTCGAGATTCTTGTAGACCATCTCGCCTTGCACGTTCACGGCGAGATCCTTGCGCATGGATTTGAGATCGCGCGCCATCACCAAGCGGATCAGGCGAGCGCTGCCGCGTTCGTGGCTGGCGCGCGCCTCGGCGGGCGTGGCGAAGGCGCGCAGGCCCACGGTCGCGCCTTCGTCGACGAGGGCGGGATAGCCGATCTGCTGGCGGCCCGCCGAGATCTCCTGCCGCTCCGGCAGATCACCGAACACCCAGCTCTTCGCGCCGGTGGTGAGCTGCGATTGCTCGGCGTAGTTCTTCTGCGACGCGCTCGCGTGGGTGCCGCGCAAGCCGGCCAAACTACGTGACCGCGCGATCACCTTGTCCGCATCGTCGAGCAGCAGGAAGTTCATGCGCAGATGAGGCGGCAGAAGGTCTTCGCGGAACGCATCCGCCGGCACGGGAACGCCCGCCGTCCGGTGCAGCGCCTGCGCGAGCTGCGCATGCAGTGATCCGCGGCCGTGGTCGAGCAGGGGCAGCACTTTGGCCACGGCATCCGGCACCGGCACGAAGTGCACGCGCAGGTTCTTGGGCAGCGATCGCACCAGCGCCTCTATCTTCTCGTCGATGAGCCCCGGCACCAGCCATTGGAAAGCCTCTTCCGGTAGCTGGTTGAGGATGTGCAACGGGATGAGCGCGGAGACGCCATCGTCTTCATGGCCCGGCTCGAACCGGTAGCGCAATTGCACGACCAGCGGACCCGCGGACAGATGGTCCGGGAAACGCTCGGCGTCGAGCTCGGCATCGGTGGGCGCGATGTCCTTGGCCGTGAGCCAGAGGATCTTCGGCTGCTTCGCCTCCGCTTCCCGCCGCCATTTCTCGAAAGCCGCGCCGGTGGAAATGCCCTCCGGGAGGCGGGCGTCGAAGAACGCGTAGAGCAGGTTCTCGTCGCCCAGCAGGTCGACGCGCCGGCCCTTCTGCTGCAGGTACTCGGTTTCTTCCAGCAGCTTGAGGTTGTGAGCCAGCCAGGGCGCGCGCGAGTCGTACTCCATGAGCACCAGCGCGTGGCGTATGAACAGCTCCCGCGCGGCCTTGGGATCGATGCGCTCGTAGGGCACGCTGCGGCCGGCGGAGAGCGTGAGCCCGAACAAGGTGACTCGCTCGTAGATGGCCGCGCGCGAAGCGCGCCTCTCCCAATGCGGCTCGTAATGCTGGCGCTTCACGAGATGCGCGCCCGCGGTCTCCACCCATTGCGGATCGATGCGTGCGACATTGCGCGCGTAAACCTTCGTGGTCTCCACCTGCTCGGCGCTCACGATCCAGGGCGGCCGCGCCTTGAACTGCCCCGAACCCGGGTGGATGTGCAGCTTGGTGCCATTGGCGCCGAGATACTCGGCCTGCTCCTTGCGCTGCGCGACCTGCGAGAGCAGGCCGGCGAGCAGTGCGCGGTGAATGGAGGCGTATTGTCCGGGTTGGGCATTCATCTTGAGCGCCAGCTCACCCTTGACCACTTCCATGACCTGGCCATGCACGTCGTGCCATTCGGTCAGCCGTAGATAGGAGAGGAAGTTCTCCTTGCACCAGCCCCGCAGCTTCGCGCGCGAGAGTTTGCCGCGCTGATCTTCCACGGCGCGCCACAGCTTGATCAGCGACAGGAAGTCGGATTGCTCGTCCTTGAACGGCGCGTGTTTCTGGTCGGCCTGGGTTTGTTTGTCCGCCGGGCGGTCGCGCGGATCGGGCACGGACAATGCCGAAGCGATGATCGCGATCTCGTCGAGGCAATGCTCGTCCGCGCCGGCCAGCAACATGCGGCCGAGCTTGGGATCCAGCGGTAGTTTGGACAGGCGCCGGCCGATGTCGGTGAGCTTCGCTTCGTCGTCCAGCGCGCCGAGCTCCTTGAGCGTGCGGATGCCATCGCGCACGTAGCGGCCATCCGGCGGCTCCACGAACGGGAACTGCTCGATGTCGCCGAGCTTGAGCGCATGCATCTGCAGGATCACGGCCGCAAGATTGGTGCGCTGGATCTCGGGCTCGGTGAATTCGGGCCGCGCCTTGAAATCGTCTTCGGAGTAGAGCCGGATCGCGACGCCCGGGCCCACACGACCACAGCGGCCCGAGCGTTGATTCGCCGAAGCCTGCGAGATCTTCTCGATGGGCAGCCGTTGCAGCCGGCTGCGATGACTGTAGCGGCTGATGCGCGCCACACCGGTGTCGATCACCGCGCGGATACCGGGCACGGTGAGCGAGGTTTCCGCGACGTTCGTCGCCAGCACGACCCGGCGCCGTCCGGACTGCCTGAACACGCGCTGCTGCTCCTCGGCGCTCAGTCGCGAGTACAGCGGCAGGATCTCGCAGCCATTCGGATGATGTTTGCGCAGCGATTCGGCGGTCTCGCGGATCTCGCGCTCGCCGCTCAGGAAGACGAGGATGTCGCCCGGTTGCTCGCCCCAGAGTTCATCCACGGCGGCGAGGATGGCCGATTGTTCATCGCCGGAGGTTTCGTCGTCGTCTTCCTCGAGCTCGACGGGCCGGTAGCGGACCTCGACTGGATAGCTGCGACCGGAGACGTTGATGATCGGCGCGTCGCCGAAATGCCGCGAGAAGCGCTCGGGATCGATCGTGGCCGACGTGATGATGATCTTGAGATCGGGCCGGCGCGGCTGGAGCCACTTCAGATAGCCCAGCAGGAAATCGATGTTGAGCGAACGCTCGTGCGCTTCATCCACGATCAGCGTGTCGTAGTCGTCGAGGAAGCGGTCACCCTGCGTCTCCGCGAGCAGGATGCCGTCCGTCATCAGCTTGATCAGGCCTTCGGGGCGGCTGTGATCCTGGAAGCGCAGCTTGTATCCGACGAGGCCACCGAGCTGCACGCCCAGTTCCTCCGCAATACGCGAGGCGACGGCGCGCGCGGCGATGCGCCGCGGCTGCGTGTGACCGATGATCCCCGAGACGCCGCGGCCCGCCTCGAGGCAGATCTTGGGCAACTGCGTGGTCTTGCCCGATCCCGTTTCGCCGCAGACGATGACCACGGGATGCTGCTCGATGGCCTTGCGGATCTCCTCGCGATTCGCCGAGACCGGCAGCTCCTCGGGATAGGACAGACGCGGCACGCTGGCCGCCCGCGCCTCACGGGCCCGCGCAGAGGCGGCGATCTTGGCCTCGAGCGCCGCTTCCGCCGCCTTGACGTCATTGCCGCGTAGCTTGTCGTTGCGCAGCCGATCGCGCTCGCGGCGCAGGCGGAACTGATCGCGACGCAGGACGGATTCGAGATCGGAAGGGGAGCGGGCGGGGCCGGACGTCATGGGAGGGGCGCGATTCTACCGGGCGAGCGGCGCTTGTGAATGACCCTGCTTCATCGCAGCAGCGCGGGTGACGCCGAAACGGCCGGCGTTTGTAGGAATAAATCGTCTTGCCGGGGTTCCGGGCGAGGCCTATACGACCGGCATCACGGAGGAAACATGAACACACAGGGATCACCGATGCCTCGCGTCGCTACAGGTCTGCTCGCGTTGTTTGCCCTGATGCTGGCGGCGATACCCGCAATGGCGGCCACGCTGCCATCCGGGTTCGAGGAAACCCGCGTCGCGGCCGGGCTCCCCAGTCCCACGGCCATGGCGATCGCACCCGATGGCCGGATCTTCGTGGCGCAGCAGGGCGGAGCACTCCGCGTGATCAGCGAGGGCGTGTTGCTCTCGCAGCCGTTCGTCACCTTGAGCGTGAGTTCCGCGGGCGAGCGGGGCTTGTTAGGCATCGCCTTCGATCCCGACTTCGCCACCAACCAGTTCGTCTACCTGTACTACACCACGTCGACTTCGCCGATCCACAACCGCGTGAGCCGCTTCACGGCGAGCGCCGCGAATCCGAACGTCGCGGCCGCGGGTAGTGAGGTGCAGATCCTGAACCTGCCGGCGCTGAGCTCCGCGACCAACCACAATGGCGGCGCCATCCATTTCCATCCCGACGGCAAGCTCTATATCGCGGTGGGCGACAACGCGAACAGCAGCACCTCGCAATCGTTCACGTCGACGTTCGGCAAGGTCCTGCGCATCAACCCGGATGGCACGATCCCCGCCGACAATCCGTTCCTGAGCCAGACTTCCGGTCTCAACCAGGCCATCTGGGCCCGCGGACTTCGCAATCCGTTCAACTTCGCGATCGATGCCACCAATGGCCGCATCCACGTCAATGACGTGGGCCAGGACACCTGGGAAGAAGTGAACCATGCCATCGCGGCCGCGAACTTCGGTTGGCCGCAAACCGAGGGTCCCAACCCCGCGGGCAGCGCCGGCGTGCGGTATCCCGTGCATTCGTATCAGAACGCCGGCTCGTCCTGCGCCATCACGGGCGCGGCGTTCTATCGGCCCGCCACGTCCAACTTCCCCGCCGAATACGCCGGCCGTTACTTCTTCGGTGACTTCTGCGGCGGCTTCATCCGCACGTTGACGCCGGCGTCGAACTACTCGACCTCGGAGGCTTTCGCCACGGGCATCAGCTCGCTCGTCGACATCCAGGTGCACCCCGATGGATCGCTCTATTACCTGGCCCGTGGCGGCGGCGAGTTGTTTCGGGTGCAGTACACGGCCAACACCGCGCCCAGCATCGCCACGCATCCTGCAAACCAGACGGTGGCCGCGGGACAGACCGCCACCTTCACGGTGTCCGCTTCGGGAACCGGGCCGCTGCAGTATCAGTGGCAGCGTAATGGCGTGAACATCGCCGGGGCGAACGCCGCGTCGTACACCTTCACGACCGCCGCTTCGGACACCGGCGCCGTGTTCCGCGTGATCGTGAGCAATGGCGCGGGCTCGGCCACGAGCAACCCGGCTATTCTCACGGTGCTCACCAACGCGCCGCCCACAGGCACCATCACCGCGCCTGCCAACGGCGCGCCGTATCGGGGCGGGCAGACCTTCACGTTCGCGGGCACCGCTTCCGACCCGGAGCAGGGGAATCTGCCGCCGAGCGCATTCACCTGGCGTGTCGATTTCCACCACGACGATCACACGCATCCGCACGTGGCGCCGGTCAGCGGCATCACGACGGGCACGTTCACGATCGCGAATCGCGGCGAGACCTCGGCGAACGTGTTCTATCGCGTGATCCTCACCGTGCGGGATTCCTCGGGACTCACGCACACCTCGTCGGTGGACGTGCGGCCGCTCACCTCCGTGGTCCGTATCGAAAGCAACATCACCAACGCGCAGCTCACACTCGATGGCGCGCCCATCACCGCGCCGTACTCGTTCACGGGCGTGGAGGGAATCATCCGCACGCTGGGCGTGGTGACGCCGCAGAGTTCCGGGGGTCAGAGCTACGAGTTCGCGTCCTGGTCGGATGGCGGGCAAGCCACGCACGAGATCGTCACGCCCAACGATGACGGCACCTTCACGGCGCTGTTCCAGCCCTCGGCGCCGATCGTGGTCTTCAGCGACGACTTCGAAGCCGGGCGCGGCTGGAACAACACGGCCGGTGCGAACACGGCAACCACCGGGCTCTGGCAACGCGGTGATCC
>JBKPPO010000115.1:0-2289 GCA_046733635.1 Pseudomonadota bacterium
CCGTCGAAGGGCCCGAGTTCTCGCGCTTCGTCGAACTACTGCATCGCCATCCGCACATCTGGTCGAAGGTGAGCGGCGCCGAACGGCTGTCTGCGAGTGGCGCTCCGGGTTACACGGACTTCGTGCCGTTCGCGCGGCGCATCGTCGAGACGTTTCCGGATCGCGTGTTGTGGGGCACGGACTGGCCGCATCCCAATCTGAAACCGCACATGCCGGATGACGGCGATCTCGTGGACCTGATCCCGAAGTTCGCGCCGACGCTGGATCTGCAGCGCCGTCTGCTCGTGAGCAATCCCATGAAGCTCTACTGGAACGCGAAGGCGTATTCGGACATTCCGGGCACCACGGTGTTCGACGCGGACATGTCGCGCAAGGGCTACCACCTCAACATGTTCGCGATGTCGCTCATGAAGTCGGCGAATCGCGAGCGTTTCAAGGCAAACGAACGGGCCTATCTGGACGAGTGGCCGATGAGCGAAGAGCAGAAGCAGGGCGTGTTGACGCGCGACTACAACCGCATGATCTCGCTCGGCGGGAACATCTATTTCCTGGCCAAGATCTTCGCCACCGATGGCAAGAGTTTTCAGCACGCGGCCGCGCTCATGACGGGCATGAGCCAGGAGGACTACGCAAAGATGATGATCTCCGGCGGTCGCAAATATTCATCCGGCACGGGAGGTGCGTGATGGCGCGTATCACCGCCGGCATCGGTTGCTCCCACGTGCCTGCCATCGGCGCGGCCATGGATCTCGGCAAGTCCGCCGAGCCCTACTGGGTGCCGCTGTTCAAAGGTTTCGAGTTCACGCGGCAGTGGATGGCGGACAACACGCCCGATGTCGTGTTCCTCGTCTACAACGATCACGCCACGTCTTTCAGTCTCGATTTCATCCCCACGTTCGCCATCGGCTGCGCCGAGCAATTCATGCCGGCGGATGAAGGGTGGGGCGCGCGCCCGGTGCCGCCCGTACAAGGTCACGCCGAACTCGCGAGCCACATCGCCGCCAGTGTCATCGAGCAGGATTTCGATCTCACGCTCGTCAACCGCATGGAAGTGGATCACGGTCTCACCGTGCCCCTCTCGCTCATGTTCGGCCAGCCCAAGGCCTGGCCGGTGCGCGTGATTCCGTTTGCCGTCAACGTCGTGCAGTACCCACCGCCCTCGGGCGCGCGTTGTTACGCGATCGGCAAGGCGATCCGACGCGCCATCGAGAGTTTCCCCGGCAATCTCAATGTGCAGATCTGGGGGACGGGCGGCATGAGCCACCAGCTCCAGGGTCCGCGCGCGGGGCTCATCAACCCGCAGTTCGATGCGGCGTTCCTCGACGGCATGGTGTCCGATCCCGAGTCGCTCACCCGGATTCCGCGCGACCGCTACCTGCGTGAGGCCGGTTCGGAGGGCATCGAGCTCGTCATGTGGCTCATCATGCGCGGCGCGCTCGACGGCCCCGTGAAGCAGGTGCATCGCTTCTATCACGTGCCCGCGTCCAACACGGCCGTGGGTCACCTCATCCTGCAACCCGAGCTCGGAGCATCCTCATGAAAGTCGTCCTCGCAGGCGCCGGCGCCTTCGGCGTCAAACATCTCGATGCGATCCGGCAGATAGGCGGCATCGAAGTCGCCTCGGTGGTCGGAGCGGAACTCGCCGCGACCCAGGAAGTGGCGCGCAAGTACGACGTGCCTCATGCCACCACCGATCTCGCGGACGCCTTGCGCCAGCCGGGCGTCGATGCCGCGATCCTGGCGACGCCCACGCCCATCCACGCGGCGCAGGCCCTGCAATGCCTCGATGCGGGCAAACACGTGCAGGTCGAGATTCCGCTTGCCGACAACTGGAAGGATGCCGAGGCCGTCGCCGAGCGGGCGCGGAAGACCGGGCTCGTGGCGATGGTGGGTCACACCCGCCGCTTCAATCCTTCGCACCAGTGGATCCACCGGCGCGTCCGGGCCGGCGAGATCTCGCTGCAGCAGATGGATGTGCAGACGTACTTCTTCCGGCGCACGAACATCAACGCGCTAGGACAGCCGCGTTCGTGGACCGATCATCTGCTGTGGCATCACGCCGCCCACACGGTCGATCTGTTCCGCTACCAGACGCAGTCGGAGATCGTGCGCGCCAACGCCATCCAGGGGCCCATCCACCCCAAGCTCGGCATCGCGATGGACATGTCCATCCAGCTCGAGGCCGCGAACGGCGCGATCTGCACGCTCTCGCTGAGCTTCAACAACGACGGGCCGCTGGGAACCTTCTTCCGGTACATCTGCGACAACGGCACCTACATCGCCCGTTAC
>JBKPPO010000116.1:0-20465 GCA_046733635.1 Pseudomonadota bacterium
TCGATCGGAGTGGCGGTGGCGCAGGAGCTGGTGCGCCTCGCGTCGGCCGCATTGCCCGCGGAGTTCGACATCGAAATCGTCGAGGCACACCACAAGCACAAACTCGATGCGCCCTCGGGCACGGCGCTCGCACTGGCCGACAGCGCCGCCAGGGCGCGTGGCCTGGACCCCAAGGCCGATACGCTGGCCGGACGTTCGGGGCAAGGCGCCCGGCGCAGCGGCGAGATTGGCATCGCCTCCCTGCGGGCGGGGGATATCGTGGGTACCCATACAGTGTGGTTCGCCGGCCCCGGGGAGCGTCTGATGGTCACCCACGAGGCCACGGACAGGTCGATCTTTGCCCGCGGGGCGATCCAGGCGGCTGCCTGGCTCGCAGCGCAAAAACCCGGCCGGTATTCGATGGCCAACGTACTTGGATTGAAAACAATCAGTTAGCGACGCTTTCGAACGCCGGCTTTAGAACTTTTCCAGCTTTTTCACCACGAAACGGGCAAGAAGTTTCGTGGACACCCCGGGGTGCGCTTCGTAAAATCGCCGCCTAATCCGAAACGGGTTAGTCCAACGCAGGGCGGGAGGATGTTCGAGAGAACTCCTCCCGCTTTGTGCATGTACGCTCCGCGCGGAGAGCAACCACTCACTCAATCATTTTTACGGGCCTGTTGAGGCTCGACGGGAGTTTCCGCGTGACGATAACCGCGGTTCTGGCTCTGGAAGATGGAACCATCTTCAGCGGCCAGTCTATCGGCGCCAAGGGCAATACCACTGGCGAAGTCGTTTTCAATACCGCTTTGACCGGTTATCAGGAAATCCTCACCGATCCTTCGTACTCACGGCAGATAGTCACGCTCACCTATCCCCACATCGGCAACACCGGCACGACGCCGGAAGATCTCGAGGCGCCGACGGCCTTCGCGGCCGGGCTGGTAGTTAGGGACGTGCCGCCGACGGCCAGCAACTGGCGCAAGTCGGAAGATCTGCGTGATTTCCTTTCGCGCCACAAGGTGGTTGCGATCGCCGGCATCGATACCCGCAAGCTCACGCGCATCCTTCGCGAGAAAGGCGCGCAGGCGGGCTGCATCATGGCAGGCGACAAGATCGACGCCGCCGCGGCCGTGCGCCTCGCGAAGAAATTCCCCGGTCTCAAAGGCATGGACCTCGCCAAGGTGGTCTCCACCAAGAAGCAGTTCCAGTGGAACGAGGGCAGCATCTGGCAGCCCGAGAATCGCCCGGTGATGCGCGCGCACCAGCGCCTGCACGTGGTGGCGTACGACTTCGGCGTGAAGCGCAACATCCTGCGCATGCTCGCCGATCGCGGTTGCCGCATGACGGTGGTGCCGGCGCAGACCCCGGCGGAAGAAGTGCTGGCGCTGGACCCGGATGGCGTGTTCCTCTCGAACGGTCCCGGCGATCCGGAACCCTGTGAATACGCCATCGAGGCGATCCGCGCGATCGTCGTCGCGGACATGCCGACGTTCGGCATCTGCCTCGGCCACCAGTTGTTAGGCCTGGCGAGTGGCGCCCGCACGATGAAGATGAAGTTCGGCCATCACGGCGCGAATCACCCGGTGCAGGACATCGAGACGGGCAAGGTGTTCATCACCAGCCAGAACCACGGTTTCGCGGTGGACGAGAGCGGCTTGCCTTCCACACTCAAGGCCACACATCGCTCGTTGTTCGATGGCTCGTTGCAGGGCATCGCGCGCATCGACAAGCCCGCGTTCAGCTTCCAGGGCCATCCGGAAGCCAGCCCGGGACCGCAGGAGATGGGAGCGATGTTCGATCGTTTCGTGCACCTGATGCTCCGCCGACTGCAGCAGAAGCTGCGCGCGCGCACCAGCGGGAAGAACCCGCCGGACAAGGCCGCCTGAACTCATAGAAGACAATGCCAAAACGTACTGACATCGAAAGCATCCTGATCATCGGCGCCGGCCCCATCGTCATCGGGCAGGCCTGCGAGTTCGACTACTCCGGCGCACAAGCCTGCAAGGCGCTGCGCGAAGAGGGTTACCGGGTCATCCTGGTGAACTCGAACCCCGCGACCATCATGACGGACCCGGAGATGGCCGACGCCATCTACATCGAGCCGATCAACTGGCGCACGCTCGAACGCATCATCGAGAAGGAAAAGCCCGATGCGCTGCTCCCCACCATGGGTGGACAGACCGCACTCAACGCAGCGCTCGATCTCGTGCGCGAGGGCGTGCTCGCGCGTCACGATGTCGAACTGATCGCCGCTTCGCGTGAAGCCATCGACATGGCCGAAGACCGCGAGCTCTTCAAGAACGCGATGAAGGAGATCGGCCTCGAATGCCCGCGCGCCGCCGTGGCGCACACGCTGGCGCAGGCGCAGGAGATCCAGCAGACGCTGGGATTCCCCTGCGTGATCCGGCCGTCCTTCACCATGGGCGGGTCGGGCGGCGGCATTGCCTACAACCGCGAAGAGTTCGAGCAGATCGTGGAGCGCGGCCTCGATGCCTCGCCCACGTCCGAAGTCCTCATCGAAGAATCGGTGATCGGCTGGAAGGAATACGAGATGGAAGTCGTTCGTGACAAGAACGACAACTGCATCATCGTGTGCTCGATCGAGAACCTGGATCCCATGGGGGTACACACGGGTGACTCGATCACCGTCGCGCCCGCGCAGACGCTGACGGACAAGGAATACCAGCGCATGCGCAACGCATCGATTGCGGTGCTGCGCAAGATCGGCGTCGAGACCGGCGGTTCGAACGTGCAGTTCGCCGTGAGTCCCAAGGATGGCCGCCTGCTGGTCATCGAGATGAATCCGCGCGTGTCGCGGTCGTCCGCGCTCGCGTCGAAGGCCACGGGTTTCCCGATCGCGAAGATCGCGGCCAAGCTCGCCGTGGGTTACACGCTCGACGAGCTCAAGAACGACATCACGGGTGGGTCCACGCCGGCCTCCTTCGAGCCGTCGATCGACTACGTCGTCACCAAGGTGCCGCGATTCACGTTCGAGAAATTCCCGGCCGCCAACTCGCGTCTGACCACTCAGATGAAGTCGGTGGGCGAGGTCATGGCCATCGGCCGCACGTTCCAGGAGTCGCTGCAGAAGGCGCTGCGCGGCCTCGAGACCGGTCTCGACGGTCTCAACGAACAATTCAAGGACGCGCTCTCGGAAGAGGACCGCGACAAGCTGGCCTACGAGTTGCGGGCGCCCGGTCCGAACCGCCTGCTGTATGTGGCGGATGCGTTCCGCGCGGGCTGGTCGAGCGAGCGTATCCAGGAGCTGTCGTACATCGACCCGTGGTTCCTGGCGCAGATCGAAGATCTCATCAACGAGGAAACCCGGATTCGCGAGGAGGGCTTGTCGTCCCTCGATGCGACGCGCCTGCGCGATCTCAAGCGCAAGGGTTTCTCGGACAGCCGCCTCGCGCGGCTCACGGGCATCCTCGAGCAGGGCATGCGCGAGAAGCGCCATGCGCTCAACGTGCGGCCCGTGTTCAAGCGTGTGGATACTTGCGCCGCGGAGTTCTCCACCTCCACGGCCTATCTGTATTCCACGTATGAAGAGGAATGTGAGGCCGCGCCGACCACGCAGCGGAAGATCATGATCCTGGGTGGCGGTCCCAACCGCATCGGCCAGGGCATCGAATTCGACTACTGCTGTGTGCACGCCGCCTTGCAGCTTCGTGAGGATGGCTTCGAGACCATCATGGTGAACTGCAATCCGGAGACTGTGTCGACCGACTACGACACCTCGGATCGCCTTTACTTCGAGCCGCTGACGCTCGAGGACGTGCTCGAGATCATCCACAAGGAAAAGCCCGAAGGGGTGATCGTGCAGTACGGCGGCCAGACGCCGCTCAAGCTCTCGCGCGCGCTCGAGGCTGCGGGGGCGCCCATCATCGGCACCACGCCCGATTCGATCGACGTGGCCGAGGACCGCGAGCGCTTCCAGTTGCTCGTGAAGAACCTCGGCCTCAAGCAACCCGCGAACGCCACGGCGCGCACCGAAGAGCAGGCCGTGAAGCTGGCGCGTGAAGTCGGCTTCCCGCTGGTGGTGCGTCCTTCGTACGTGCTCGGCGGCCGCGCCATGGAAGTGGTGTTCAGCGAAGACGACCTGCGCACGTACATGAACACCGCGGTGAGCGTGTCCAACGACAGCCCCGTGCTGCTCGACCGCTTCCTCGACGTCGCCATCGAAGTGGACGTGGACGCCTGCAGCGACGGCGAAGACGTGCTCATCGGCGGCATCATGGAACACGTGGAGCAGGCGGGTGTGCACTCGGGCGACTCGGGCTGCTCTCTGCCGCCGAACAGCCTGACGCCGGAGACGCAGAACGAACTGCGCGAGCAGACCCGCAAGCTCGCGAAGGCGCTCAACGTGATCGGCCTGATGAACATCCAGTTCGCGATCCAGAACGGCATTATCTACGTGCTGGAAGTGAACCCGCGCGCCTCGCGCACGGCGCCGTTCGTCTCCAAGGCCACGGGTGTGCCGCTGGCGAAGATCGGCGCGCGAGTCATGGCGGGCCGCAAACTCAAGTCGCTGGAGAAGGCGACCGAAGTGGTGCCGCCTTACTACTCGGTCAAGGAAGCCGTGTTCCCGTTCACCAAGTTCCCCGAGGCGGATCCCATCCTGGGTCCCGAGATGAAGAGTACGGGCGAGGTCATGGGCACCGGCCGCACCTTCGGCGAGGCCTATGCCAAGGCTCAGGCCGCGTCGGGCGTGACGCTTCCGCGCAGCGGCGTGGTGCTCATCAGCGTGCGCGAGCGCGACAAGCCCGGCGCCGTCGTGCTGGCGCGCAAGCTCGTGGAGAAGGGCTTCGAGATCGCTGCCACCGACGGCACGGCGCGCGTGATCACCGACGCGGGTGTGCCCTGCAAGCGAGCGAACAAGGTGAGCGAGGGCCGGCCGCACATCGTCGACATGATCAAGAACGACGAATTCACGATGATCGTCAACACCACCGAAGGCAAGACGGCCATCCGTGAGTCCAACTCCATCCGGCGCGAGGCCGTGCACAAGCGGGTCACGTACTACACGACGCTCGCGGGCGCGCTCGCAACCTGCGAAGCTCTGGACCACCTGGACGCAGTCGAAGTGAATCGCCTCCAGGACCTGCATCAAGAGGCCCGGACATGAAACGCAACCCGATGACCCTGCGCGGCGCCGAAGCGCTGCGGAACGAGCTCAAGCGGCTCAAGACCGAGGATCGCCCGCGAGTCATCAAGGCGATCGCCGAGGCGCGCAGTCATGGCGACCTCTCGGAGAACGCCGAGTATCACGCCGCACGCGAGCAACAGGGGTTCATCGAAGGCCGGATCGGGGAGATCGAGGCCAAGCTGTCGACCGCGGAGATCATCGATCCGTCGAGCATGCCGGATACCGGCAAGGTGATCTTCGGCGTCACCGTCGAACTCGAAGATCAGGACGATGGCAAAGCCATCAGCTACCAGATCGTGGGCGAGGATGAAGCCGACATCAAATCGGGCCGCATTTCCATCACGTCGCCCATCGCGCGCGCGCTCGTGGGAAAGAGCGCGGGCGACGTGGTCGACGTCGCGGCGCCGGGCGGCACGCACAGCTATGAAGTGGTGAAAGTCCGCTACGTCTGAGTTTTGTCACGAGGGGGTCGAATGAAGCGGTTGTCGTTCTTGTGGGTGGCGGCTGCGCTCGCGGCCCCGGTGATGGGTCAGGAGTGGATTCCGCTTCAGGATGGCAAGTCGCTGTCCGGCTGGAAGACGGCCGAGCGTCCTGAGGCCTGGGTCGTCGAAGACGGCGCTTTCGTCTCGCGCGGCGACCGCTCCCATCTGTTCTATACCGGCAAAGTCGCCAAACACGACTTCCGCAACTTCGAGCTGTCGCTCGATGTGATGACCTCACCCGGCGCCAACAGCGGCGTCTACGTGCACACGAAGTGGCAGGGGCCGGGCTGGCCCGTCGCGGGCTACGAACTGCAGGTCATCAACTCGAATCCCCCGCCGGAGAATCACAACGGCTACGTCGAATACAAGATGACGGGCAGTGTGTACGCGGTGCGCAATGCCTGGGTGGCGCCGGCCCGGGACAACGAGTGGTTCAACTACCGCATCCGCGTCGTGGGCAAAACCATCCAGACTTTCGTGAACGATCAACTGGTCTGTGAATACGCCGAGCGGGCGGACGTCTTCCGTCCGGATGACAAGAAGGGCCGGTTGTTGGGCTCCGGAACGTTCGCGTTGCAGGCGCACGATCCGGGCAGCGTGGTGAAGTACCGCAACATCAAGGTCAAACTACTGCCCGCGGATGCCGCGCCGCCGGCGGGCCTCGTGCCGGTCGCGGACGCCGAGCTCGATCGCCTCATCACGCAGGCCTCGAACGACAACATCCCGCTCGTCGACCTGGGTCTCGCCGCGCCGGCGAGCGGTGCCGACGAATTCTGGCGTCAGGCGCGGCACTACGGCGTGTTGCCGTTGGCGCCCCAGCAGGTCACGAGCATCGCGGGTTCGGTCGCCGTACTCGTCGACCGCGATCGCGGGCCGGATGTCGAACTGCTCAAGAGCCTCAAGGCCAGGGGTTATCGCGTGGCGTTCAGCTCGGGCGGGGCGAGTTCGTTCGACGAAGCGCAGCTCAAGCGACGCCTGCAAGCGATCAAGGACGCCGGGCTGGGATGGAAGGATTTCTGGGTGCCGGGAAGGCCGTGAGACGCGCGGATCGAAGCTGGTATGCCTGGATCGGCGCGATCGGGTTGTTGGGCGCCGTTCCCGCAACGGCGTGCATCAACACGTTTGCGTCCCAGGTGATGGAGGCGAAGGGCACGGGCAACGACAAACTGCTCGCGGAGATCACGGCGAAGGCCGAGGAATCGCATCGCAGCGGCCCGACGCTCGAGAACACCAATGATCTTGCGGTGGCGTGGATCCTCACGGGCCGCATGGCGGAGGGCATCCAGCTCCTGCGCGATCTCGAGAAGAAGCAGCCCGGCAACGCGATCGTGGCAGCGAACCTCGGCACCGCGCTCGAACTCACGGGTGAGGACGAAGAGGCGCTGCAGTGGATCCGCGAGAGCGTGCGCCGGGATCCGCAGGAGCATCAGGGCTCCGAGTGGGTGCACGTGAAGATCCTCGAGGCCAGGCTCGCGTTGAAGAAGGATCCCAATTGGCTGCGCAAAAACTCCGTGGTGGGTTGGCGGGAGGGGCAGCGCCTGCCGCCGAACGAACGCAGCCAGCCGCGCACGCCGCGGAATCTCATCGATTCCATCGGCTATCAGCTCAACGAGCGCACGCAGTTCGTGAGTGCGCCGGATGCCATCGTCGGGGACCTGTATCTCACGTTGGGTGATCTGGCCCATAACTACCCGGCCGCGTACGGACAGACCTGGGAGCGGGACGGCGAGGTGTCTTCGAACTACCACGCGGCGATCCACTGGGGAACCGTCCACGAGGCGCGCGCGCGAGAACGCATGGACGCCGCCGACAAGCGGATCGAGGCCGCGCGGCCGGCGATGCAGGCCGCGGCGAAACGCGAACAGGAAGCCCGGGAACGCGAGACGCGGCGCGCGCAGCTCGCCGAGCAGCGCAAGGCGGATTTGCGAAGTGCCCAGGAACGTCGCCGCTGGCTGGCGTTGGGCGTCTTCGGAACGTTCGGCGTGGTGGTCGCCGGAGCGATCTACTGGCGACGGCGCTCGCGCGCGGCCGCGCCGGACTCTACGAAACCTTGACGATCTCGAGGCTGGGGCCCGTGGCCATCGGCGCTGCGCCGCGCATGGTCCGCAGGAGTTCGTTCGTCTCGTGCGCCGGCATCGGCTTGCTGAAGAAGTAGCCCTGACCGGTCGAGCAGCCCAGCGCGAGGAGCTGCGACGCGTGCTCCCGAGTCTCGATGCCTTCGGCCACCGTTCCCAGATGCAGGCTCTGCGCCATGCTGATGATGGCGCGCACGATGGCGGCATCGTTGCGATCCACGTTCATGTCACGCACGAACGTGCGGTCGATCTTGAGGTAATCGATGGGCAGGTTGCGTAGATAGGCGAGGCTCGAGTAGCCGGTGCCGAAGTCGTCCACCGACACGCGCACGCCGAGATCGCGCAGCGCGTGCAGCTTGGTCACGTGCTGCTCCGAATCCTGCATGGCGACGGATTCCGTGAGTTCGACCTCGAGCTGGTGCGGGGCGATGTCGAACTCGTGCGCGATGGCGACGATGCGGTCCGGCAGGTTCGAGCGCTTGAGCTGCTTGGCGGAGACGTTGACCGCGACCGGCACGGGCTTGAGGCCGGCGCGCGTCCAGGTCGCGATCTGACGCGCCACGTTGCGGATGACGCATTCGCCGAGCTCGACGATGAGATCGGAGGCTTCCGCCACTTCGATGAACGCGAGCGGCGGCACGGCGCCATGGCGCGGGTCGTTCCAGCGGGCCAGTGCCTCGAAGCTCACGAGCCGGCCGCTGCGGATGTCGACGATGGGCTGCAGGTGGATTTCGATCGCGTCGCGATTCACGGCGCTGCGCAGATCCTGCTCGAGCGCGAGGCGCGTGTGCACGCGCTTGTTCATCGCGGCGTCGAACATCTGCACGTTGTCGCGGCCGCGGGCCTTGGCCTCGTACAGCGCGATGTCGGCCGAACGGAGCAGCTCGCTCATCGTGGTGGCGTCGCGCGGGTACACGGACATGCCGATGCTGGTGGTGGCCGAGTAGGTGGCCTCGCCGAGGCGCACGGGCTTCTTGAGCGCCGCGGCGACGCGCTCGGCGATCGCCGCGCTGTCGGGCTCGATGCCGTAGTGGCGCGTGACCACCAGGAATTCGTCGCCGCCCATGCGCACCACGAGGTCCGGGCTCGCGATCGAGTCGCGCAGGCGGCGCGCGACGCTGCGCAGATAGTCGTCGCCGATCGAATGGCCGCGTGAATCGTTGATGTTCTTGAAGTTGTCGCAGTCGATGTAGAGGATCGAGAGCGAATCGCCGCGTCGCGCGGCTTCGTCGATGAGGCGCGGCAGTTCCTCGTTGAGGAAGGCGCGGTTCGGCAGGCCGGTGAGGGCGTCGTGCGTCGCCAGGTGCTGCAGCGAGAGCTGGTGCTCCTGCGCGCGGCGCTCGGCTTCACGGCGATGCGAGATGTCCTGGAGCAACATCGCGTGAACGCGGCCCGTGCCCGGGTCCAGGTCCACGATCGAGAGTTCGACGTCGCGACGTTCATCGTCGCCGCGGATGAGCTGCGCCGGCCGATTCTCCGCGGGCTCGTCCTGATTGCCGGGCGCGAGCGACACGGGCGTATCGAAGATGGTGGCGACGTCGCGGCGGCGCAGTTCGTCGAGCGAGGCGCCGACGAGGCGCTGCGCCTGCGGATTCGCATCGAGCACACGGCGCGTGGTCGGGTCGAACAACACGATGCCCGAAGCGGCGCGGTCGAAGATGGCGCGGTAGCGCGTCTCGGAGATCGCGGCGGCTTCCGAGGTGCGCCGCAAGCGGCCGCTGTACGCATGCCACGCGGCTACCACGATGGCGATGAGCAGCGCGACCCAGCCCACGAGGTACCGCACACCCTGCTGACCGCTCTGCATGACATTGCGCGGCTGTGTCGTGGAGAGCACCGCGATGGGCCGATTGCCCACGGTATCGAGACGAAGCTGGCCTTCGATCTCGGTGTCCGAGCGGCGCACGATGCGGCGGCCATCCGGAGCCACGAGGATCTCCGCCTTCTCTTCGGCCATGGAGCGGTCCGAGAGCATCGCGAAGTCGACGTCCAGCTGACTGTCCGCGCCGATGCTCGCGATCTCCGGGTTCGCGATGCGGCGCGCGAACACGAGCATGCCCGCGGCCGGGCCGCTGCGATCGCTGTGAAGGATGGTGTGCGCGGCGATCACGTGCGGCACGCCGCTGATCAGCACGAGGCGCAAGGTGCCTTCCTGGTCCAGCACCGATCGAACTACCGGCGTGAGCCGCGCGATCTCGGCGATGGTGGGCGCGCTCGCGGGATGGTTGTAGAGCGCGTCGTCGGTGTCGTTCTCGAACGAGGAGAGCAGGCGCTCCTGCGGGTCGAGCACCCACACGAGGTCCACGTTCATCTCGTCGAGGCCGGCCTCGGAGAAGTTCTGGTATTCGAAGTTGGGATCGAGCGTCGACACGTAGCTGTACATGTCGTCCCAGCGCGCGTAGTCGCGCGAGGCCATCTCGATCTCGGTGTTCTTGGCGACCAGCGCCTTGCGCATGACCTCGATGTTCCGCGAGATCTCGTTCTGCTCGATGTTCTCGAACTTGCGCAGGATGAGGTAACGGGACGCGGCCCAGGTTCCAAACACGACCAGCGCAGCGGCTAGATAGACCGCCAGCGCCTCGCGACCGAACGAGCGTGTGTGTTGAGCCGCCATGTGTCCTGATATACGACTTATTCCAGCAACTTGCTACCGGGGAAGTCGGCGTTAGCCTCCGTCGAGACATCCTCGTCCCGTTGATAGGAGATCGGCCAGCGGCGAGGGCGCTTTATGCGTCGGGGATCACAATTCCCGGGCGATCATTCCGGCGTTTGTAGTAGAGGGCTGTATGGCCGATGCGCTGGACCAGCACGCTTTCCGTCGTGGTGGCTAGTTCGGCCAGACCTTCGTCACGCGCTTCGCGTTCGGCGCCGCGGAACTTCACCTTGATGAGCTCGTGATCGTGCAGGGCGCGTTTGGCTTCGGCGATGACGCCCGGGGTCAGCCCGGAGTTGCCGATCAGGAGGACGGGGTTCAAGGCGTGGCCCAGGCCACGAAGGTATTTGCGCTGGCGTTCGGACAGTTCCATGGGCCGGGATTGTGACGGATTTGAGGGGTCGGGAGCGGCTCCCTCGCACGTCACGAGCGAGGTCCCTTCCGACTGACACGGCAGGCCAGGGTTTGCCTATCTCGCGGAATCGGCAGTGGAATTCACCACTCTTCCGCTTGAACTGATCGGCAGGATCCTCATCAAATCCCACCAGGACCACCGCCATTCTCCGGCGTTCTGAGCTTTAGCTGCTGGCGGGTGGTTTTCCAATGGTGTAGCGTTCTGGCACTCCTATATCGAGCCGCTCCGCGATCGAGGGTAAACCTTTGAATGACTTGACGAAAAATATCCTGCTCTGGGTCGTGATCGTGATGGTCATGGTGGTGGTGTTCAGCCGCTACGTGCCGTCCGGCGCCGAACCCCAGCAGGTCAACTACTCGGCCGTGCTCGATGACGTCCGCAACAGCCGGCTCGAATCGGTGACCCTGCGCGGTGACGAGATCATCGGGACGCGCAAGGACAAGACCAAGTTCAAGGCCTACAACCCCGAGACCGAGAATACCGCCCTGATCGGCATGCTCGACAAGGCCAACATCGACTTCAAGGGCGAAGCGCCCAAGCAACCGAACTTCTTCATGCAGCTCCTGCTGCAGCTCGCGCCCGCGCTGCTGCTGATCCTCGTGTTCGTCTACATGCTGCGCCAGATGCAGGGTTCCGCCGGTGGCCGCGGCGCCATGTCGTTCGGCAAGAGCCGCGCGCGCCTGCTGGGCGAAGACCAGGTCAACGTCACGTTCGCCGATGTGGCCGGCGTGGACGAAGCGAAGCAGGAAGTAGGCGAGATCGTCGACTTCCTCAAGGACCCGTCCAAGTTCCAGAAGCTCGGCGGCAAGATTCCGAAGGGCGTGCTCATGGTGGGCAGCCCGGGTACCGGCAAGACGCTCCTCGCTCGCGCCATCGCGGGCGAAGCCAAGGTGCCGTTCTTCACGATCTCGGGTTCCGACTTCGTGGAGATGTTCGTCGGCGTCGGCGCCTCCCGCGTCCGCGACATGTTCGAACAGGCCAAGAAACACGCGCCCTGCATCATTTTCATCGACGAAATCGACGCGGTCGGCCGCCATCGCGGCGCCGGTCTCGGTGGTGGTCATGACGAACGCGAGCAGACGCTGAACCAGCTCCTCGTGGAGATGGACGGCTTCGAAGGCTCCGAAGGCATCATCGTCATCGCCGCCACCAACCGTCCCGACGTGCTCGATCCCGCCCTGTTGCGTCCGGGTCGCTTCGACCGCCAGGTCGTCGTGCCGCTGCCCGACGTGCGTGGCCGCGAGCAGATCCTGCGCGTCCACATGCGCAAGGTTCCGTTGGCCGATGACGTCAAGCCGGCGTACATCGCGCGCGGCACCCCGGGTTTCTCGGGCGCCGATCTCGCGAACCTCGTCAACGAGGCAGCGCTGTTCGCGGCGCGCGCGAACAAGCGCATCGTCGGCATGGACGAATTCGAACGCGCCAAGGACAAGATCTACATGGGCGCGGAACGCCGCTCCATGGTCATGTCCGATGACGAGAAGAAGATGACGGCCTATCACGAAGCGGGTCACGCCATCGTCGGCTACGTCGTTCCCGAACACGATCCGGTCTACAAGGTGACGATCATCCCGCGCGGCCGCGCGCTGGGTCTCACCTGGTACCTGCCGGAAGGCGATCGCTACAGCACCAGCAAGCGCCGCCTCGAGAGCAAGATCTCGTCGGCCTTCGGTGGCCGCGTGGCGGAAGAGCTGATCTTCGGCACCGACGGCATCACCACCGGCGCTTCGAGCGACATCGAACATGCCACCGATCTGGCCCGCAACATGGTCACCAAGTGGGGTCTGTCCGAGCGCCTCGGTCCGTTGAGTTATTCGGAAGAGGACGGCGAAGTGTTCCTGGGCCGCCAGGTCACGCAGCACAAGCAGGTTTCCGACGAGACGGCGCACGTCATCGACGAGGAAATCCGCAAGCTCATCGACGTGAACTACAAGCGCGCCAAGGAAATCCTGACCACCAACCTCGACAAGCTGCACGTGATGGCGGATGCGCTCGTGAAGTACGAGACGATCGACGAGACGCAGATCAAGGACATCATGGCCGGCAACAAGCCGAAGCCGCCTGCGGACTGGGACGATTCGGTGGGAACGCCTAAGGCTCCGAAGCGTCCGGAAAGCGGTGAGCCCGAGGCGCCGCTGGGTACGCCTGCGGGTCAGCACTAGCCCTAGCTAGTCTCTCCGCGGCGGAGCGTCGTGGGCACCGTCGCGTCCCAGTGGCAATGTGTCGACCGCGCGCTCGATCTGAGCGCGCCGGTCGTCATGGGCGTTCTCAACGTCACGCCCGATTCCTTCTCCGACGGTGGGCGATTCATCGCTCCTTCCAGCGCCCTCGCGCAGGCGCGTCGCATGATCGAGGAGGGCGCCGCCATCATCGACGTCGGGGGCGAATCGACCCGTCCCGGCGCCCACGCTGCGAATCTCGAAGAAGAGCTCGGGCGTGTGATACCCGTGATCACCGCACTACGCCGCGAGTCCGCGGTGTTCATCTCCGTGGATACCAGCAAGCCGGAAGTCATGACCGCGGCTGTCGATGCCGGCGCGGACATCATCAACGACGTGCGCGCATTCGAGACGCCGGGAGCGCTCTCGGCGGCCGCGAAATCGCGCGCGGGGCTGTGCCTCATGCACATGAAAGGCGAGCCGCGCACCATGCAGGACGCCCCGTTCTACGAAGATGCGGTCGGCGAGGTGCATGCCTATCTTTCCCGCCGTATCGACGCCTGCGTTGCAGCGGACGTCACGCGCGATCGTCTGGCCATCGACCCCGGCTTCGGATTCGGCAAACGGGTTCCTGACAACCTTTCGCTGCTCAAACATCTGCAACGGTTCACGAATCTCGATGCGGCGCTGCTGGTGGGCCTGTCGCGCAAATCCCTGTTGGCCAAGATCACGGGCCGGCCGGTGGAGCAGAGAACTGCGGGAAGCGTCGCACTGGCCGCCATTGCGGTTCTGAACGGAGCGCGTATCGTGCGCGCCCACGATGTGGCGGCCACCTGCGACGCGATTCGCGTCGCGGCCGCGGTGAATCAGGGAGAAGCATTCGATGTCACGTAAGTATTTCGGCACCGATGGCGTCCGCGGACGCGTGGGTGAGAACCCGTTGACCGTGGATTTCGCGCTGCGGCTCGCGAGCGCCGCGGCGCGCGTGCTGGCGCCGAACGGCGGCACGGTACTCATCGGCAAGGACACCCGGCTCTCCGGCTACATGTTCGAAGCCGCTCTCGAGGCTGGCTTCGTCGCCGCGGGCGTGAATGTCATGCTCATCGGTCCGCTGCCCACGCCGGGCATCGCGTATCTCACGCGCAAGTTCGAATGCAGCTTCGGCGTGGTCATCAGCGCCTCCCACAATCTCTTCGACGACAACGGCATCAAGTTCTTCGACGCCGAAGGCGGCAAGCTTTCGGACGAGGTCGAGTTGGCCATCGAGGCCGAGCTCGAGAAGGGCGCGATCACGCGTTCGTCCAAGGACCTCGGCCGCGCTTCGCGCGTGGACAAATCCCGCCGCCACTACCAGGATTTCTGCGCCGAATCGCTGCCCAAGGGCATGACGCTCGACGGCATGAAACTCGTCGTCGATTGCGCCAATGGCGCGGGATACAAGGTCGTGCCGCGCACGCTTGCGGATCTCGGCGCGGAGATCATCCCGATCGGTTGTTCGCCCAATGGCCGCAACATCAACGACGGCTGCGGTTCCACCGAGCCCGAGCTCGTGCAGCTCACGGTACCCGGCGTTCGCGCCGTGGCTGGAATCGCCCTGGATGGCGACGGGGACCGGCTCGTGATGGTCGATGGCCTGGGACGCAAGGTCGACGGTGACCAGCTCATCTACATCATCGCGACGGCGCGCAAGCGCGCCGGCACGCTCAAGGGCCCGGTCGTGGGCACCGTGATGAGCAACCTCGGGCTCGAGGTGGCCTTACGTCAGCAGGGCATCGATTTCAAACGGGCGCAGGTCGGTGATCGTTACGTCCTCGGCATGCTCCGTGAGCATGGCGGCGAAGTCGGCGGCGAATCCTCGGGCCATATCCTGCTGCTCGACAAGACGACCACTGGCGACGCGCTCATGGCCGCGCTCCAGGTCCTGGCCGTCATGCGAGAGACCGGCCAGAGCCTGGCCGAACTGGCGGCCGGCATGGCGCGTTTCCCCCAGACGATGATCAACGTGAAGGTGGCGAAACGTTTCGATCCCAAGACAGTGCCGGAAGTGCAGGACGCGGTGAAAAAGGTGTCCAACGCGCTGGGCGACGATGGTCGGGTGGTGCTGCGCCCCTCGGGGACCGAGCCCGTCATTCGTGTGATGGTGGAAGCCCGCGAGGAGACCGACACCGTGCGCTGCGCCGAGGAAATCGCCGCAGTCGTTCGCCGCGTTGCGTCCTGAGGGGGTGGCGGCTATGATCCGCCGCCCTTTTTAAGCCCCTTTCCGGAGCTGAGTCAGATACATGCGTCGGCAAATCATCGCAGGCAACTGGAAGATGCACGGCTCGCGCGCGGAGAACGCGGCGCTGGTCGATGCCATCGTGCACAAGCTGCCGGAGTCCTCCGCTGACGTCTGGATCTGTCCGCCGTTCGTTTACCTCGCGGAGATCAGCCGCGCGCTGGCCGGCTCCCGTGTGAGCCTGGGCGCGCAGGATGTTTGCGCGGAGACGCAGGGCGCCTTCACGGGTGAAGTGTCCGCGGCCATGTTGAAGGACGTGGGTTGTGCGGGCGCCATCGTCGGCCACTCGGAGCGGCGAGCGCTGTACGGGGAATCGGATCAGCTCGTCGCGCGCAAGTTCGCCGCCGTGCTGGCCGCGGGCCTGACGCCCATCCTGTGCGTCGGTGAATCGCTGGCCGAACGTGAGTCGGGCCGCACGTTCGAGGTGGTGGATCGCCAGCTCGATGCCGTCCTGGATCTCTCGGGAGTCGGCGCGTTCAATACTGCGGTGATTGCGTATGAACCGGTCTGGGCCATCGGCACGGGCAAGACCGCTTCGCCCCAGCAGGCCGAAGAAGTGCACGCGCACATCCGCGCGCGCGTCGCGAGTCGCGATGCTAAGATCGCCGCCCTCGTGCGCATCCAGTACGGCGGCAGCATGAAGGCCGCGAACGCCGCGGAACTGCTTTCGCAGCCGAACGTGGATGGCGGGCTCATCGGTGGTGCTTCGTTGAAGGCCGATGAATTCCTCGCCATCGCTGCCGCTGCGCGGCGTTGAGATCAGGTATTTAAAAGATGTTGCGAACGATTCTCACAATCCTGCAGGTGATTTCAGCCCTGGCCATCGTCGGCCTGGTGCTGCTGCAGAGAGGCAAGGGCGCCGATGCCGGCGCCGGCTTCGGCGCGGGTGCGTCGGGAACGGTGTTCGGTGCGCGTGGCGCGTCGACCGGCCTGTCGCGGATGACTGCGATCTTCGCGGCCATCTTCATGCTGAACAGCCTGTGCCTCACATATCTTTTCCAGCGCGACGTTCAGACCGCTCCTGAATCGCTGCTGGAGAAGGCTCGCGAAGTCGCTCCGGCCACGGCCGCACCTTCGGTGGTGCCGTCGCCGCAGCCTTCGGCCGCGCCCGTGGATGCGAATGCCGTGCCCACGCCTTCGACGCAGCCGGAGCCGGCTCCCGAGAAGCCGTAAGCGAGAGCGAGATTTTCAAAGCCGACGTGGTGGAATTGGTAGACACACTAGCTTGAGGGGCTAGCGGAGCGATCCGTGGGAGTTCGAGTCTCCCCGTCGGCACCATCACTTTCTTTATCCCTGATACAATCGCGCCCGAATTTTTCCGGGGGCGGTTGTCTCTCTTCCACGAGAGGTTGCTGCCCCTTTTCGTGATGGTGCAGAACAGCCAGACATGCTAGCCAATTACCTGCCCGTACTGATCTTCCTGACTGTGGCCACGGGCCTCGCGTTGTTGTTGATGACGCTGGGCCTGATCATCGGCAGCGTCCAGGCGAAGGCGAAGTCCGACGTCGAGAAGCTCTCGCCCTACGAGTGCGGCTTCGAGGCCTTCGAGGACAGCCGCATGAAATTCGACGTGCGGTACTACCTCGTCGCCATCCTCTTCATCGTTTTCGATCTGGAAATCGCGTTCCTGTTTCCCTGGGCGGTGGTGCTCGACAGCATCGGCACGCAGGGACTCGTCGCGATGGGAATATTCCTGTTCATTCTCGTGGTGGGATTCATCTACGAGTGGAAGAAAGGGGCGCTCGAGTGGGATTAGCAGACAACGCTCCCGACAACGAAGTCGAAACGTTCGCGGAGCGCGGATTCGTCACGACGACGGTCGACACCGTCATGAACTGGGCGCGCACCGGTTCGCTGTGGCCCATGACCTTCGGTCTCGCGTGCTGCGCGGTCGAGATGATGCACGCCGGTGCTTCGCGCTACGACCTCGACCGCTTCGGTGTCGTCTTCCGTCCGAGCCCGCGTCAGTCGGACGTGATGATCGTCGCCGGCACGCTCGTGAATAAAATGGCTCCCGCGCTTCGCAAGGTCTATGACCAGATGCCGGAACCGCGCTGGGTGATCAGCATGGGCTCCTGCGCGAACGGCGGCGGCTACTACCACTACTCCTATGCGGTGGTGCGCGGCTGCGATCGCATCGTCCCCGTGGACGTGTACGTTCCCGGATGTCCGCCGACGGCGGAAGCGCTGCTCTACGGCATCATCCAGTTGCAGAAAAAAATCGAGCGCACGAGCACCATCGCCGACATCGGCAAGCGCACGCCCAAGAAGGTGGTCGGCGCATGAGCGAACTGACGCCGAAGATCGCGGCGCTGGCCGCGAAAGTCGAAGCGGCACTGCCGGGCCAGCTCACGCGCGTGGCCTCGCTGCCGGATGAGCTCTGCTACGAGGTCGATCCGGCGAACGTCAAGCAGGCCTGTTTCACGCTGCGTGACAACGCCGATCTCAAGTTCGAAATCCTCGTCGATCTCGCCGGCATCGATTACCTCGACTACGGCAAGACCGAGTGGAAGACCTATTCGGCCACCGCCACCGGCTTCAGCCGCGGCGTGAACCGGAGTGCGCCGCGCGTTCCGCATGACGGCGCGCGTTTCGCCGTGGCTTACAACCTGCTCTCGGTGACCAACAACCAGCGCCTGCGCATCCGTTCGCGCTGCGTGGATGCCGAAGATCCCATGATCGATTCGGTGGTGGACGTCTGGCCCGGCGCCAACTGGTTCGAGCGCGAAGCGTTCGATCTCTTCGGCATCCTGTTCAGCGGTCATCCGGATCTGCGCCGCATCCTCACGGACTACGGCTTCATCGGCCACCCGTTCCGCAAGGACTTCCCGCTGATCGGCAACGTGGAAGTGCGTTACGACGCCGAGAAGCAGCGCGTGGTGTACGAACCCGTGACCATCGAATCGCGCACGCTGGTGCCGCGTGTGATCCGCGACGACCGCCGCTACGACGCCGCGCTGAAAGTCCAGGTGCCGAAGTAATGAACGAGATCCGAAATTTCACGATGAACTTCGGTCCGCAGCATCCGGCCGCGCACGGCGTGTTGCGCCTGGTGCTCGAGATGGACGGCGAAGTCGTGCAGAAGGCCGATCCGCACATCGGGCTGCTCCATCGCGGCACTGAAAAGCTCGCGGAGTCGAAGCCGTTCAATCAGTCGATCGGTTACATGGATCGTCTCGATTACGTGTCCATGATGTGCAACGAGCACGCGTATGTCATGGCCATCGAGCGCCTGCTCGGCGTGACGCCGCCGATTCGCGCGCAGTACATCCGCGTGATGTTCGACGAAGTGACGCGCGTCCTGAATCACCTGATGTGGCTGGGCGCGCACGCGCTCGACATCGGCGCGATGACCGTGTTCCTGCTTGCGTTCAAGGAACGCGAAGACCTCATGGATTGTTATGAGGCGGTGTCGGGGACACGCATGCATGCCACGTACTACCGCCCGGGTGGCGTGTATCGCGATCTGCCAGATTCGATGCCGAAGTACCAGGCGTCCAAGTGGCGCTCGCAGAAGAACGCGGACGCGATGAACGAAGCACGCCAGGGCTCGCTGCTCGACTTCCTGAGTGAATTCGTCGAGCGGTTCCCGAAAGCCATCGACGAATACGAAACCCTGCTCACCGACAACCGCATCTGGAAGCAGCGCACCGTCAACATCGGTGTGGTGACGCCGGAGCGCGCGATGGCGCTGGGCTTCACGGGTCCGATGCTGCGTGGTTCGGGCGTGGTCTGGGATCTGCGCAAGAAGCAGCCCTACGAGGTCTATGCGGATCTCGACTTCGACATTCCGGTCGGTGTGAACGGCGACTGCTATGACCGTTACCTCGTGCGCGTGGAAGAACTGCGCCAGAGCAATCGCATCATCAAACAGTGTCTCGAGTGGCTGAAGCGCAACCCGGGCCCGGTGATGATCGACGACCGCAAGGTACGTCCGCCGAAGCGCGAAGAGATGAAGGGCGACATGGAATCGCTGATCCATCACTTCAAGCTGTTCACCGAGGGCTACACCGTGCCCGAAGGCGAGACGTACGCCGCGGTGGAAGCACCCAAGGGCGAGTTCGGCATCTATCTGATCTCGGACGGCGCCAACAAGCCGTATCGGCTCAAGTGCCGCGCGCCCGGTTTCGCGCACATCTCGGCGCTCGAAGAAATGACGAAGGGACACATGCTCGCGGACGTGGTCGCGGTGATCGGTACGCAGGACATCGTGTTCGGAGAGGTGGATCGATGACGCACGTCGTGAAGACTGCGGATGGCGGCACGTTCGAGCCGGTGCTCGGCGAGAAGTCGCGGCTGCTCAATGACCATACGCGGCACGAGATCGATGAATGGATCGGCCGTTTCCCCACGGGACGCCATCGCTCGGCCGTGTTGTCGGCGCTGCGTTTCACGCAGGAGCAGAACGACGGCTTCCTCACGCCCGAACTCATGGATGGTGTCGCGGAGTACCTGCAGCTTCCGCCCATCCAGGTATACGAGGTCGCCAGCTTCTATTCGATGTTCGAGACGCATCCCTGCGGCCGGCATCACGTCAGCATCTGCACCAACATCAGCTGCATGCTGAATGGCGCCGAGGACCTCGTCGCGCATTGCGAGAGGAAGCTCGGCATCAAGCTGGGTGAGAGCACGCCCGATGGCCGCATCTTCCTCAAGAAGGAAGAAGAGTGCCTGGCCGCCTGCACGGGCGCGCCGATGATGATGGTCGATCACGTTTTCCACGAGTACCTGACGCCCGAGAAGGTGGACAAGGTGCTCGACGAGCTGAAGTAAGGGTAGCTAGATGCCAGGCGCACTCGAAAAGTGGCAGGACAAGATGAACCTCACGGTGTTCGAGCCGTTGAAGTTCCCCGAATCCTGGAAGCTCGAGAATTACCTCAAGATCGGCGGCTACGAAGCGTGGAAGAAGATCCTCGCCGAGAAGCCGACGCCCGAGAGCGTGATCGAGCAGGTCAAGGCTTCGGGCCTGCGTGGCCGCGGCGGCGCCGGCTTTCCCACCGGCACCAAGTGGAGCTTCATGCCGCGCAAGTCGCCGGTGCAGAAGTACACGGTGTGCAACTCGGACGAATCCGAGCCTGGCACCTGCCACGACCGGGACATCCTCCGATACAACCCGCATTCGCTGATCGAAGGCATGGCCATCGGTGGCTACTGCATGACGGCCACGGTGGGCTACAACTACATCCGCGGCGAATTCCTCGGCGAGCCCGTGCCGCGCTTCGAAGCGGCCGTGAAGGAAGCCTACGAGGCCGGATTGCTGGGCAAGAACATCCTGGGT
>JBKPPO010000117.1:0-2827 GCA_046733635.1 Pseudomonadota bacterium
GCCTATGACTCGGTGTTGTTCGAACTGGTCGGTGACCCGACGATGCTGACAACTGCGGCGCCGCTGCCCGCGAATCAGCGCAATTCGCAAAGCGGCGGCAGCGCGGTGAGCTCCATCCAGCTCACTGCCGCGAAGTATCTGCAGTTGACCTTCCAGCTCGGCGCCATCGACTACTCCGGCCGGAACATGGTGCATGCCGATGCTTCGACGGCGCAGTTCGCGAAAATGCAGGCCGAACGCGGCGAAAACATGCTCACCTTGTTCACACGCGCCATGCATGCGCAGATGAATGGCCAGCTGAACCAGGCGGCCCTGAACGAATTCGATACCTTCGGCCTGATCCGCATCCTCATGAGCGCGGACTCGGCAGCGGCTTTCAAGAAATCACTGGCGAAGATGTTCGACCAGATGGAATCCATGACGGTCGCGATGGAAGGCGACCGGCCGTCGGCGATCCTGGGCGGACGTAATGACCTGTTGCTTGCGAAGGCGCGCGAAGTGCTCGGCAACAAGAAGCAGCGGCGGATCGCGGTGTTCTACGGCGCCGCCCACATGCCGGGTATCGAGAGTTCTCTGATCCGCGACCTGAAGGCCAAACCTTCGGGAGAGACCTGGCTCGCGGCCTGGACGATGCCTAAGACACCGCGCGTGGGTAAGAACCCAGCACCCTGAACAGCGATGCGCGCTTCTTCAGGGCGGCGAGCGCCTTGGCGACGTGCGGATCCTCGGCGTGACCGTTGATGTCGAGGAAGAACACGTAGTCCCACTTCTTGCGGCGCGAAGGACGCGATTCGATCCGCGTCATGCTGACCTTGTGTTTCGCCAGCGGCTCGAGCAGCCGGAACAAGGCGCCGGACTCGTCGGTATGCAGCCCCGAACAGAGGATCGTGGTGCGGTCGTCACCCGAAGGCTTGAAGAACTTCCGGCCCACGACGAAGAAACGCGTGGTGTTGTCGTCGCGATCCTCGATCTCGGTGGCCAGTAGTTTGAGGCCGTAGACGTCGGCGGCGGTTTCGCCGGCGATTGCCGCGGTGCCGTCTTCGTCACGCGCGCGGCGCGCGCCTTCGGCATTGCTGGAGACCGGGATGCGCGGCACACCGGGCAGGTGTTCGTCGAGCCAGCCGCGGCACTGCGCCAGCGATTGCGGGTGGCTGCAGATGCGCTGGATCTTGTCGAGGCGATCCATGCCGCCCATGAGGAACTGGTGAATGCGCAGCTCGACCTCGCCGCAGATGCGCAGTGGCGAACCCAGCAGCTGATCCAGCGTGTGATTCACCGACCCTTCGGTGGAATTCTCCACGGGCACCACGCCGAAATCCGCGAGTCCCGCCTCCACTTCATGGAACACCTCGTCCACGGAGGACAGCGCCAGCGCGCGCACGGAGTGACCGAAATGTTTGAGCGTGGCGGTTTGCGAGAACGTGCCCTCGGGACCGAGGAAACCCACCTTGAGGGGTTCTTCCTGGGCGAGACAGGCAGACATGATCTCGCGGAACAGCCGCAGGATTTCCTCGTTGCGCAGCGGACCCTTGTTCCGCTCGCGAGCCATGCGAAGCACCTGCGCCTCGCGTTCGGGCCGGTAGTAGTCCACCGTGTGCCCGTCGGCATGTTTGGAGACGCCGGCCTGTCGGGCCAGGCCGGCGCGTTCGTTCAACAAGGCATGGATGCGTGCATCGACGTCGTCAATCTTCGCGCGCAGTCCAGCCAGCGGATCTTGCGCCGCTGACTTCCCGGAATCTGCTTTGGACCGCTTCTTTGCCTTCGCCATGATGGCGTGAGTTATATCACCCGCGCCGCGAGCACGCCCGGGATCGCGCGCACCTTTTCCAGCACCGAGTTGTCCACGGCGCCATCGGTGTCGATCAGCGTGTACGCGTATTCGCCCTTGGACTTGTTGAGCAGCTCGGCGATGTTCAGCGAGGCGCCGGCCAGGGCGGTCGAGATCTGGCCGACCATGTTAGGCACGTTGCTGTTGGCGATGCAGATGCGCGAGGTCTTGGCCGCTCGCGGCAGCACCATCTCGGGGAAGTTCACGCTGTTCTTGATGTTGCCGTTCTCGAGGTAGTCCTTGACGGTGTCGGCCACCATCACGGCGCAGTTGTCCTCGGCCTCGTTGGTAGAGGCGCCGAGGTGCGGCAGTGTCACGATCTTCGGGTGATCCTTGGTGGCGTTGGTCGGGAAGTCGCAGACGTAGCCTTGCAGGCGGCCGTCGTCGAGCGCGGCGACAATCGCCTTTTCATCGACGATGGGGGCGCGCGCGAAGTTCAGGATCACGCCGTTCTTGCGCATGAGCTTGAGGCGGGCTTCGTTGACGAGACCGCGGGTTTCCGGGGTCAGCGGCACGTGCACGGAGATCACGTCGGAGCGCACGAACAGGTCGTCGAGCGAGAGGGCCTGCTCCACGTTCGAGGACAGCTGCCAGGCGCGCTGCACGGTGATCTGCGGGTCGTAACCCAGCACCTTCATGCCGAGGTGCAGCGCCGTGTTGGCGACTTCCACGCCGATGGCGCCGAGTCCGATCACGCCCAGCGTGCGGCCGGGTAGTTCGAAGCCCACGAAGTTCTTCTTGCCCTTCTCCACGGCCACGTCGATGGCATGGTCGTCACCGGCTTGCGCCTTGGCGAAGGACCAGGCCTGGGTGATGTTGCGCGCGGCCAGGAACATGCCGGCGAGCACGAGTTCCTTCACGGCGTTCGCATTGGCGCCGGGCGCGTTGAACACCGGGATGCCCTTCTTGGAGAGCGCTTCGACCGGGATGTTGTTGGTGCCCGCGCCTGCGCGGCCGATGGCGCGCACGGAATCGGGGATCTGGATCTTGTGCATGTCG
>JBKPPO010000118.1:0-5358 GCA_046733635.1 Pseudomonadota bacterium
CCTGACGCTTCGAGAAGACCTTGGCGAAGATCGACCTCAAGAAGGAGCTGAAGCAGCTCTATCAACCCTCCGCGAAGCAGATCTCCCGCGTGGAGGTGCCCGAGCTCCAGTTCCTCATGATCGATGGGCGGGGCGATCCGAATACGTCGCCGGCGTATACCGAAGCCGTCGAAGCCCTGTTCTCGGTGTCGTACACGGCGAAGTTCGCGCTGAAGAAGTCCGCGAAAGGCATCGACTACGCCGTCATGCCGCTCGAGGGATTGTGGTGGTCCGAGGATCTGTCGTCGTTCGTGACCAACGACCGATCCCGGTGGCAATGGACCATGATGATCCTGCAGCCGGACTTCGTGGATGCATCGGTGATCGACGCCGCCGTCGCCGACGTGAAGCGCAAGAAGAACCTGCCGGGAGTCGCGCGGCTGCGGCTCCAGAAATTCCACGAAGGGACCTGCGCACAGACGCTGCACATCGGCCCCTTCACCGAAGAAGGCCCGACGATCCAGCGCGTGCATGACTTCATCGAAGCGCGAGGGTCGCTCGCGGGCAAACATCACGAGATCTACCTGAGCGACATCCGGCGCGCCGATCCCGCCAGGTGGAAGACCATCATCCGGCAGCCGATGACCGGCGACTGAACTGCGGCCGGCATCGCGTGGAGGTTGTGTCGTCGACCGGTAAGCGCAATAGTCACCCTCATGCACAAACTACTCTGCCTCGCCCTCTGCACGCTCCTCGCGCAAACCGTCTCGGCGCAGGACGCCGAACCTGCTTCGCCCCTGGATCGCAATGAAGTCGCGCGCGAGCTCGGATCGCTGCTCGCCTGGCGCATGGGCCCCGAGTCCGTCGAGGAGTGGTGCCGGAAGGTGGATCCCGAAGGTAACGCCGCACGCGCCAAGGCGGTGAAGGAATGGAAGACGCGTAACGCGGATCTCATCAAGCAGGTGGACGAGCGCGTCGCCGAAGTGGTGCCGCTGGTGTACGAGCCGCCCGCGGGCGAAGAACCCGTGGCCGCCGTTCACAAGCAGATCAAAGCCATCATGCACGAGGACATGGTGGAGAAATCGAGTGCGGAAGAGCTTCGGCAGAACTGCCAGGCCGAGGCGAAGCCGGACAATCCGCGCTGGAAGCACTCGAGCGTGCGCGAGGTGCAGCAGGCGCTGGCGGCGCTGTACGACTGGAAGGTGCAGCTCGAGAAGAAGTAGCTGCCGGACTACCAGAGTGCAGCCGTTTCGATCTCCCGATACTCGCCCAGGCCGAGAGACTCGACAGTCACGTTGCCGATCTTCGCCCTCACCAGCCGGAGCGTCGGAAACCCCACCTTCGCCGTCATCCGGCGCACCTGCCGGTTCTTCCCTTCGCGCAGCGTGAGCTCCACCCAGGTCGTTGGAATCTTTGCGCGATGACGAATCGGCGGATCGCGCGGCCAGAGATTCGCGGGTTCATCGATCACGCGCGCGCCCGCGGGTTGCGAGACGAAATCTCCGAGGTCGACGCCACGACGCAGCGGTGCGAGCGCCTCGTCCGTCGCCGCGCCCTCGACCTGCGCCCAGTACACCTTGGTCAGCTTGAACCGCGGGCTGGAGATGCGTGCCTGCAGTGCGCCGTCATCGGTGAGCAGCAGCAGTCCTTCGCTGTCCGTATCCAGCCGTCCGGCCGGATACACGTCCGACACCTTTATATAGTCCGCAAGCGTGGGTTTGCCCGGCTCGGGGCTGAACTTGCAGATGACGCCGAAAGGCTTGTTGAACGCGATCAGCACTTCAGCCCAAGGCGTTCTCGATGAGATCCGGCGGTACCGTGGTGCGCGGCACGCTACCCGAGCGCCGGCGCGCGTGTCCTCGTCCGCCGCCGTTGCGCCCACCGGGCTTGGGATCGAACCATTCGCGCACGTCGGCTTCGAGTCCGACGCCATGCATGTAGTTATAGAGCGCCTTGCGCAGGCCCGCGCCGAGATGGTCGTGATCCGCGCCGGTCGGATCGTGGAACGCGACGTCGTTGTGCGCGAAGCGGATGTCGGCGGGCGGCTGCAGCGTGATGCCGTACTTGTGCGGCTCGAGTCCGATGGGCGAATGCGCGGTGGCCGAGAAGCGGTGCCAGTAGGCGGACTGGATGCAGCCCGCGGCAAACAACTGTCGCACGCGTTCGAGCGCGTCGATGGTGTCCTGTTCGGTCTCGGTGGGGAAGCCGTACATCAGATAGGCGTGCACCATGATGCCGGCGTCCGTGAATGCGCGGGTGACGCGCGCCACCTGCTCCACGGTCACGCCTTTTTTCATGAGCGACAGCAGCCGGTCGGAAGCCACTTCGAGACCGCCGCTGACGGCCACGCACCCGGAAGCCGCCAACAACTCGCAGAGTTCGGCGTTGAAGGTCTTCTCGAAGCGGATGTTGCCCCACCAGGTGATGCTGAGCTTCTCGTCGATCAGCCGCCGGGCCAGCGAACGCATGGCGGAAGGCGGCGCGGCTTCATCGACGAGATGGAAGCCGGTCTCACCGGTCTCGTCGATCAGCGATCGGATTCGCTTCACGATGAGATTGGTGCTGGGCTCGTCGTAGCGACCGATGTAGTCCAGCGAGACATCGCAAAACGAACACTTCTTCCAGTAACACCCGTGCGCCAGCGTGATCTTGTTCCAGCGGCCGTCCGACCAGAACCGGTGCATGGGATTCAGCATCTCCATGACGGAAACGTACTGGTCGAGCGGCAAGCCCTCGTAGGTCGGGACGCCCGTGTCCTTCTGGGGGATGTCGTGCTGCGTGGGATCGTTCTTCAGCACCACCTCGCCGTTCTCACGCACGTACGTGCGCACGAGCGTGGCCTCACGGCCGGTCAGGCGAGTGAGGAGATTGAGCAGCGGCCGCTCGCCATCGTCGAGCGTGAGGTAATCGAAGTAGTCGAACACGCGCGCGTCGCGCAGCGATCGCAGCTCGGTGTTCACCCAGCCGCCGCCGAGGACCAGCTTGACCGTGGGCGACGCCGCGCGGATCGTGCGCGCCATGCGGAACGCGCCGTACACATTGCCCGGGAACGGCGCCGTGATCGCGACCACCTCGGGCCGGTGCTGCTCCAGCAGTTCGCGCGTGATGCCATCGATGGCTTCGTCGACGAGCGTGGGTTCGCCATCCAGCGCGGTTTGCAGCGGGTCGAAGGTGGCGGCGCTCGCGGCCAGCTTCTCGCCGTAACGCGACAGCTCGAAACGCGGATCGATGCCCTGGCGCCAGGCATCGGCGAGGTCATCCACGTACAGGCTCGCGAGATATCGCGCCTGCTCCGTGGTGCCGAGCGCACCGAAGGCCTCGTGCAACATCTCGTGTTGCGTCTGCTCGAAGCGCGGGCCTTCGGGTAGATAGCGCCGGCCGACGATGCGGAAGGCCAGGCTGGGATCGCGCCGCTGCAGGAAGCGGATCGCGGGCTCGACCGTGATCGCGTAGCGATCGGCCTGCGCCAGGAAGCTCGCGATGGCCGGCGGCATGGCGCTGCCGCGCTTGAGCTTGCGGGCGCGCGCATTCAACTCGCCGGCCATGCGCTCGACCCACGGCGCGGAGAACAATCGCAGGAACAACGCGATGGACGCGTCCGCCTGGCTGACCTCGAGACCCAGGTCCGCCGCATGCTGGCGCAGGAATCCGGTCAGATACGCCGTCGCGGGGTACGGCGTATTGAGCTGGATCATGGGGGGCGTGACGAGCAGCAGGCGCATCGGGCGCGCAGAGTAACGCATGGCAGCATGGTGCGGCCAACCCGGCGACCTTGATTCGGTCATCGCCCGCCGGTCTTCGTTTCCGGCCGGCTTCGTCGAGACGGGGTGTTCCAGGGCTACCTGCAGGGCGGCATCGAACGAGACGGCCGTGCGAACGCCATCCGGTCACGCCTTGTGTTCGCCATTCCGCTGTTCCGATTGTTTGTTGGGCCTGAGCCAGAGGTTACCGACATGGACTGCAGGCGACTTCGCCATCGCGATGCTGCAGACTGCGGCCATGCGAACTACCCTGCTCGTCCTCACTACACTCCTCCCTTTGAGCCTTGGCGGCTGCGTCGGCGCAATGCGCGCGCCCGTGCCGCTCCGCTCCGTGGAACACGCGGCGCCCACACCCCCCGCGAAATGTTTGTTCGTCTTCCTGCCGGGCATGGGCGATCGCGCGGAGACGTTCGAGAAACGCGGCTTCGTCGAGGCGCTTCGGCAACGCAATCTTTCCGCGGACGTGCGCGCCGCGGACGCCACCTTCGGCTACTACATGAAAGGCACGTTCCTCGAGCGGTTGGCGAGCGACGTGATCACGCCGGCCAAGGCGCGCGGATACCAGGAGATCTGGCTCGTCGGTCCGTCCATGGGCGGGTTCGGTTCCCTGTTCTACGCGCGCGCCCACACGCCGGACATCACGGGTGTGCTCGCGATCGCGCCGTTCCTCGGCGAGCGCGAAGTCATCGAAGAGATCACCGCCGCTGGCGGCCTCAAGAACTGGCGCGCGCCCGCCAAGGTCGACGTCCCGGACCGCGACAACTATCAGCGCGAGCTCTGGCGCTGGTTGCAAGCCGCCACGCAAGGACGCGAGCCCGCGCCGTTGATCTTCGCCGGCTACGGCCGCGAAGACCGGCTTCGCGTGGCCGATGCGCTGCTCGTCGCCGAGCTGCCGCCCGAGCGCGTGTTCCTGACCGACGGCGGCCACGAATGGCCCGCCTGGCAGCGGATCCTCGGCGCGTTCCTGGACTCACCCGCGTTCGCCAGCCACTGCCGGTGAGCGCCCACGGTGAGCCGCCAAACTACTGGCGCGTGATGCTCACGCTGTCGAATCCGGCCTCGAGCACGCTGCCCGGCGATGTATCCACCGCATCGACGCGCAACCGGATGGTCTCGCCGCGATAGGCATTCAGGCTCACCGTCCGCGAGGCCCACGCAGCGCCGACGTTGACCGCGGCTCCGCCGCGCGCCCAAACGGTTTGCACCTGCCCGTTCGCGCGCACCACCCGCACGCGGAACAAGTCGGCCGCGGACGAGTCGCTCTTGTGCGCGAAGTAGAACCGGAAGCTGAGCGACAGATTGCCCGTTGCGGGCAGCGCGATGGCGGGTGACTGGATCGAAGTCTGGCCGCCATCGACGTCATTGGCGCCGGCGCCCGCGCCCGCGCTCAGCCCGGTGATGAGGCAACTGGTCGAGGGTCCGTGGCAGGTGCCGAGCTGCAGCGTGATGCCACTCGAACTCGTCGGCTGCGGATCGCCGCGCTCCCAGCGCCCGGTGGTCGCGGTGTTTGCGCCGGGCGTCAATGCCCAGCCGCGATTCGTTTCGAAGTCATCCGTGTACACCGTGTTGCTGGCCACGGGCTGGAACAGCGCCGTGAAGGTGCCGTCATCGTTGGGCG
>JBKPPO010000119.1:0-4412 GCA_046733635.1 Pseudomonadota bacterium
CGGCACGCTGCTGCTCGACGAGATCGGCGACATGCCGATGCGCCTGCAGGTGAAGCTGCTGCGCGTCCTGCAGGAGAACAACATCCGCCCGATCGGCGCCACCGACGCGATTCCGGTGAACGTGCGCGTGATCTCCGCGACCCATCGCGACCTGCAGCAGCTCATGATGAGCGGCCAGTTCCGCGAGGACCTGTACTACCGGCTCAACGTCGTGCACATCGAGATGCCGCCGCTGAATCGCCGCCGCGAAGACATTCCGCTGCTGGTCTCGCACTTCCTGGCGCAGATCAGCAATGAGTCCGGCGTGCGCAAGATCTACGCGCCCGAGGCCGTGGAATTGCTGGCCACGGCCGACTGGCCGGGCAACATCCGCCAGCTCGCGAACGTGGTGCGGCAGAACGTCGCGCTGAGCCAGACGCCGATCATCCCGGTGGAACTGGTGCAGCAATCGCTCGGCGGCACGCAGAGCAAGCTGCCCTCGTTCGACGAGGCGCGCGACGAATTCACGCGGTCCTATCTATCGCAGATCCTGCAGATCACCGGCGGCAACGTCTCCCAGGCCGCTCGCCTGGCCAAGCGAAACCGCACGGACTTCTACAAGCTCCTCTCGCGTCATCAGTTGACGCCGGAAGACTTCAAGGGACGCTGAGCAAAACCACCCGGCTCTCATCGACGCCGCCCTCTCCAGGGCGGCGTTTTTCGTCATGGAGCGCGAGCCACCAGCAAATCGTTGATGGTCGCGAAGTGGTCGGAGCCCACGCTTTCGCCGACCTGCACACCCGCGACCGACACCGCCGGACTCACGAGACAATGATCGATGCGGAGGCGCAGCGGTGAGGGCAGCCGTGACGACCAGGTCGGCAAGAATCCTCGCCCGGCGGTGCAGTCGCGGAATCCGGATCTGCTCTTGAGCCGGCGGAAATGAGCGGACCAGGGCGTGGTGTTGAAATCCCCGACGACGACACACGCTCCCTCACACTGCCCGAGCTCGTCACCGAGCGCTGACAACTGGGCGTTGCGGCCCCAGGCCGACCTCGGCATCACCGGCCAATTGAGATGGACGCCGAAAAGCCGCAAACGGCGGTCGCCGAGGTCGACGTCGGCCCGGGCGCCGAACGCATGCCTGACCCGGATCACGGGCGCAGGTGCGATCAGTGGCCAGCGGCTCAGGATCATTATTCCCCGGTCCTCGATGGCCAGAAAGTGATGGCCGAACGCGGGCAGCAGCGGCAGCAGCTTCTTGGCGTTCACATTGTTCATTTCCTCGAGAACCACCACGTCGGCGGCCAGGGAGTTGAGATACCGGGCGACTTCCGGCATCGCGCGATTGCTCACCAGCACGTTGAACGCAACGACGCGTACAGGCTTGGCATCTTTCTCCGCCGGCCAAGGCGAATCGAAATACACGCCGTACATGGGCCAGACGTTCAGCGCGACGCCCAACAGGGCGGCGCCCGCGATCCGCCAGTGCCGCGTGGCGGCGGCGACGATCAGCGCAATTCCGAGCAACAGCGCGAAGTGCGTTCGGAAGTTCACGAGCAATTCGCACAGCCAGACCCAGCGGCCACCATAGGCAAGCAAAGTGGCGAGGCAGAGCGCGCCGGTACCATAGGCCAATGGCCGTGTGATCAAGTTTTTCTCCAAGGGTGTCTTCGATCCAGCGTAATCGGGGCCTGACCCCTTTTGCCAGCAAATGGGGAGTGACCCCATTATTGCTGGATGCCCTCGCAAATCGTGCTCGCCTTGTTCGTCATCGGTGTCATCGCCTGGCTCATCCCGCGGTTCCGCGCGCGGAGCACGGCGTGCTTCGCGGCCGCGCTGATCGTCGGCATCGTGTTCTCGAGCAACAAGGTGGCGCAGACACTGCTGCAGCCGCTGGAGCGCGCCTATCCCGCCTGGACCGCGGAGCACGCGGCGAGGGCGAAACTTGGGTACATCGTCGTCCTCACGGCATGGTCGGGAAAAGATCCCACGCTGATGGCCGGCATGTTGCTCAACGATTCCTCGGCGTTCCGCGTGCTCACGGCCGCCGAGCTCTGGCGCCTGTATCCGGATGCGAAGATCATCATCTCGGGCCTGCCGCGCGTCGCCGACGACATGGCGGCATCACTGCAAGCGCTGGGTGTGCCTCCCGCGGCCATTCTCGTCGAGCGCAACTCGATCAATACGCGCGACAGCGCAATGAACTGCTCGAAGCTGGTCGGCGACGATCCGTTCGCGCTGGTTACCTCGGCGGGACACATGCGCCGCGCCATGGGCCTGTTCGCGAAACAGGGGAAGGAGCCCCTGCCCGTTCCCACCGATTACCGGTTGCCGGGCACCTGGGGCGGACTTGCGTGGCTGCCGAGTCCGCGCGGCCTCGCGGCTTCCGATCTCGCCATGCACGAATACCTGGGTCTCGCGTGGTACCGCATCCGCGGCTGGCTCTGAGCTACTCCGGCATCACGGGCAGGATCAGCGCCGACGGGTAGTTTGGCGCACGCCAGACGCGGTTCTGCGCCGTCGCCGGCCGATCCTCGTCGTAGTTGTTGCCGCCCGTGTTGAGATTGCGCTCCAGCCGCGGGAAGTTGCTGCTGGTGATCTGCAGCCGCAGCCGGTGGCCCTGCGGCACCTGGTAGGCGATCGCGCGAAGTTCCACGGACACGCGATACACCTCGCCGGGCGTGAGCAGCGTGGGGTTCACGTAGCTCTCGCGATACCGGAGGCGCAACGCTCCCTCCTGGACATTGAGCGCGCGGCCATCGGGGAAAACGTGCACGAGTTTGGCCATGAAGTCCGTGTCCTTCGCGCTGCTGCTCACGTACAGCTCCGCACGCAGCGGGCCCGCGATGGTGAGCGGCGCTTCGAACGGGGGCGAGGTGTACACCAGCACGTCCTCGCGAGCCTCCACGGGCGCCTGGTCCACCATGCCCTGCAACTGCCCGGGATCGTTGGTGCAGCAGGCGGGGCCACCGCGTGTAGGCACGGGGTTCAGCGGGTCGTAGGTGAATTCGTCGAATTGCTCCACCGCCGGTGCCGTGGTGAGTAGTTCGCCCTGGCCGGAGCGCGAGTTCGCCGCGCCCTCGCCGCCCAGGTACCACGCCTGGTACTTCACGCCCGCGGGAGGCCATTGCTCGCTATCCACCCAGCGGTCGGCGCCCATGACATAGAAGCGGTACGGCGGGAACGGCGGCAGCGGTTCGCCCTTGAGCCAGTGATCGAACCACTGCACCTGCCATTGCGACAACGGCGCGAGCGCATTCGGGCCCACGCGGAACTCGCCCACGTTCATCGTCTGGTTGGGACCGAAGTACTGGCAGTGATTTCCGGGCCCGATGATCACGTGATGATGGCGTCGCGCCTCTTCGGTCACGGCATTACGCTTCATGACGTCGGCCAGTACGAGCGTGTCCGCGACGGTCTGGTCCTGCCAGGTGTTGATCACCAGCGCGGGCGTCGCGAAGCGGTCCTCGTCGGAGACATAGCCCAACCCCCGCCAGTACGGATCGCCGAGCGGCTTCGAGATGAAGTCATCGAAATCGGTGGGATCGGCGCGGTATTTGCGGACCAGCCCGCCCGAAGGCAATCCACGGATGGCCTGCGCCACGTCCACACCGCCCGCATATTCGGCTCCCGGGGTCTTGCCGCCTTCGTAGAGGAACCAGCCGAATCCCGACCCCAGGTTGAAGACGCCGCCTTCGTACTGCCCGAAATAGGTGTAGCGGCCGGCGGCGCTGCCCATCGCGCCACCCGCACCCAGCGGGATCATCGCCACGTGGCGCGGATTGCGCATGCGCGAGAGGAAGATCTGCGATTCGCCCAACGCCGAACAACCCACCGTACCTACCTTGCCGTTCGACCAGGGCTGTGCGGCCAGCCAGTCGACCGTCGCGGATCCATCGGCCGCGTCGGATTTGCTGGGCGTGAACGTGCCTTCCGAGGCGTATTTGCCGCGCATGTCCTGCAACGCCACGACGTACCCATGCGCCGCGAAGTCGAAGGCCGGCGCGATGCCGCCGCCATGCGCGTTCTTGTCATAGGGAACGCGGATCAGCACCACGGGTAGTTTGACGGAGCCGTCCGTCACCGCCTTGCGCGGGAAATACAGGTTGGTGGCCAGCTTCACGCCATCGGGCATGGGCACCATCACGTCGTATTCGATGCGGAAGCCGTACTTGATGCCGAACACGGTGTCCCGCCAGCTCGTCGGCAGCGAGTTCACGAGTTGCCAGCGGTTCTTGAAGGCCCACAACCCCGCGCCGGCCAGCGCCGCGAGCGTCACGGCGAGGATGATCCAGGTGCGGGCGCTCATGTCAGCTCGAACAGGAAGCCGTAGTAGCGGTCGATCGAGTAGTTTGGCTCGAACGCGATCGTGCAGCGCTTGTCCGGATTCTCCCAGGCGTCGCGTTGCACGTAGCCGAGCTGTGTCAGGC
>JBKPPO010000120.1:0-15911 GCA_046733635.1 Pseudomonadota bacterium
CCCCGGGCTCGTGGCCCATAAGGATCCCGTGCGCGCGTCGTGTTGCAACGAAGTCAGGAACCGCTTGCGCCCATCGATCGTCAGGTCGGCGCCTTGCCAGTTGCTGCCGAGATCGGTGGAGCGCAGCAGGTCGCCATTGTGTCCCGCGAGCAGGATGGCGCCATGCACGGGATCCATCGCCGCGTCCACGAAGGAAGCCTGCGTGCTGGCCTGAAGGAGATCCCAGCTCTCGGCGTCATCCTCGGAAATGAGGAAGCGGCCGAGCGCGCTGCGGGCGAGGAGCAGTTTGCCGAAGCGATGGAAGCCCGATACCGGTGATACCGGATCGGGCATCGAGATCGAGGTGACCTGCCAGCTCGCGCCGTCATCCCGCGATGCTCCCACGAGGCCTTCATCGCCACCGATCAGGACCTGGCGGCTCACCGGATCGAAGAAGAGCGCGCGCAACGTAGGCGCAAGTTGCGACTCGACGCTGAACCAGGTCCGTCCATCGTCCGTCGAACGCAGGATGCGTCCTTGGGCCCCGGCAGCGATCCAGGTCTTGCTGCCTGCCACATTCACGATGGCGAGCAGGTCCGTGTCGACGCCTGTCTTGCCGGCTTTCCATGTGCGGCCTGCGTCGACGGATCGCAGCAACAGTCCCTTGGCGCCCACGGCGACGAACACCGAGCCCTGGGAGTTGCTTGCAAGCTGCGAGAGATCGGCGGATCCGGGCGTGAGAGCGTGGCGCCAGGTGACGCCGTCCTCGGAGCGAACGATCGTCGCATCCGTGCCCCAGGCCAGAAGCACGCTGCCGTCGCGCGTATTCACGAGCCGGCTGCCCGCGAAGTCCGGGTTGACCACCTGGGCTTCGTAACGCGGTAGCGTGGATGCAGTCGCCGGCGAGCTCGCAAGCATCGCCAGCGCGAGCGCGAACAAAATCCCTGTCGTACGCCGCACGAATCGCCCCCCGATCGAATGGGGCGACTCTACCTCATGCCGTCAGGGGCAGGGTGATGTTGAACGTAGTGCCGACACCCGGCTCCGACGTGCAGCGGATCGTGCCGCCGTGCGCATCGACGATGCCCTTGGCGATGTACAGGCCGAGGCCCGTTCCCGTCTTCTGATGCTTGGTGCTGGCCGAGTAGTAGGGATCGAAGATGTGCGGCAGGTCATCCGGTGCGATGCCCGGTCCGGTGTCCGCGATCTCGATCAGCGCCAGGTTGCCACGCGTGCGGCTCACGATGCTGATGCGATCGCCGGCCTTGGAGAACTTCACGGCATTGCCCAACAGGTTCTGGAACAACTGCATGAGCCGCGCGCGATCCGCGTCGGCGCGCATGACATCGTTGCCGGCGTCGTACTCGAGCTGCAGCCCTTTGTCGCGAGCCGGGACCTCGTGCGCAGTGACGGCTTCACGCAACACTTCGTTCACGACGGTAGGCTTGGGATTGATGGAGAGCTTGCCGCTGCGCAGGTGCACCATGTCCATGAGGTCGCCGATCATGCGATTCATGAGATCCACGTTGCGGCGGATGCGCTCGTGTTGTTCGCGCACCTGCTCGGGGGAAAGTTTGTACTTGGGATTGAGCAGCATCGACGTGGTGGTGTGCACCACCGCAAGCGGCGTACGCATGTCGTGCGACACGATGGCCAGCACGTCCTCGCGCGACTGCACGGCCTGGCGGAGCGCCTCGCGCTGCCGATGCAGCTCGAAGAACACGTTCACCTTCTGCCGCAGGATCTCGGTGTTCATGGGTTTGAACAAGACGTCCACGGCCCCCGATTCGTAGCCGCGGAACATCGGCAGCGGTTCGTTCGGTGAGGCGGCGGTGATGAAGATGATCGGGATGTGTTTGGAGCGTTCGGTGCCGCGCATGAGTTCGGCGAGCTCGAAGCCATCCATCGTGGGCATGTGGATGTCGAGCAGCGCCAGCGCGAACTCGTGCACGAGCAACAGCTCCAGCGCCTGCGGGCCGGATGTGGCCTTGTAGATCTCGCGGTCGTCGCCGGCGAGCACGGCCTCGAGCGCGAGGAGATTCTCCTCGACGTCGTCGACCAGAAGACATTTCACCTTATCGGACATGGTTCATCCCCCGCATCAATTCCTCGAGCGCCGGCAAATCGGCTTCGATGCTTCCCGGTACGGCGTCGAGCGCAGCGGCCGGCATGGCGATCATCTCGGCGGATTCAAGCGCTTGAACCACCGTGGTCCCGCCGGCGTCCTTCACGGCGCGTAGTCCTTCGGCGCCGTCCGAGTTGGCGCCGGAGAGAATGATGCCCATGAGATTAGGGCCGTAGGCCTCCGCGGCCGTCTCGAACAACACGTCCACGGCTGGCCGTGAGTAATGCACGCGCTCATCCTGCGAGAGAGCGAACGTGCGGCCGGATTCCACGAGCAGATGATAATCCGGCGTCGCGAAGTACACCGTCCCAGGCGTGATCGGCTCCTTGTCCTCCGCCAGCTTCATCGGCGGTGAACCCGGGCCCGCGAATATCTCATGTAACACGCTTGGCCCCTCGGGCGGCAGGTGTATGACGATGGCGACGGCTGGCCGAAGCCCTGCGCGCAAGGGCGCGAGCATGCGGCCAAGTACCTCGATGGCTCCCGCGGAGCCGCCGATCACAACGAGCTCGACGCTCATGCCGCACCTTTCCGCCGATAGATGCGCTGCGGGATCGACACTTCGGAATAGAGATCCGCGGCGTCCGTGAATCTCAGGCTCTCCTTGGAGCCGAGCCCAAGAAACCCGCCGCGCACCAGCGAATCCGAGAACAGCCCGAGCGCGCGGTTCTGCAGCGCATGGTCGAAGTAGATGAGTACGTTGCGGCAGGTGATGAGATGCACTTCGGAGAAAACATTGTCCGTGGCGAGGCTGTGATCCGAGAACGTGATCTTGCGCCGGAGCGCGCTGTCGAGGATCGCCGAATCCCTGGTCGTGGGCGTCGAATGGTAGTAGTCGGACAGCGAGCCGCGGCCGCCCGAGCGCCGATGATTCTCGGTGAAGCCGCGCATGCGGGAGACGGAGAACACACCGCTCGCGGCCGTCCGCAGGCTCTGCGCGTTGATGTCCGTGGCGTAGATGATCGAGCGGTCCAGCAATCCTTCCTCATGCAGCAGGATGGCGAGTGAATAGGCTTCTTCGCCCGTGCTGCAGCCCGCGCACCAGATCTTGATGGACGGGTAGGTAGCCAGCAGCGGGGCGACCTGCTGGCGCAACGCGAGGAAGAACTCGGGATCGCGGAACAGGTCGCTGACCTGGACCGTGAGGTACTGCAGCAGCATCGAGAACGACTCGGGTTCGTGCAGCGCCTTCTCCTGCAGTCCCGACAGCGTCGCGACGCCCAGCGCGTCACAGGCCTGCGAGAGTCTGCGCTTGAGCGAGGCCATCGCGTAGGAACGGAAGTCGTAGTGATAACGATCGTAGATGGCTTCCAGCAGGAGCCGAACCTCCAGGTCCGCCATCGACGCGGCTTTGGTCACTTCGGCATCCAGATGCGGATCAGCGAGACCAGCTTGTCCACATCGATGGGCTTGGTGATGTAGTCGTTGGCGCCCGCGGCGAGACAACGCTGCTGGTCATCGGGCATGGCCTTGGCCGTGAGCGCGATGATCGGCAGATCCGCGAACTCGGGCTTCTTGCGGATCTCCTGCATGGCTTCGAAGCCATCCATCTCCGGCATCATGATGTCCATGAGCACGATGTCGGGCGCCGGCTTCGCGGCCAGTCGGTTCAAGGCCTCGCGGCCGTTGCGCGCGATGACCACGGAGCCGCCGAGCGGTTCGAGCACGCTCGACAGTGCGAAGATGTTGCGGACATCGTCTTCCACGACGAGGATGCGGCGGCCTTCGAAAGCGGCGTCGCGCGCGCGCGCGTCGCGCAGCATGCGCTGACGGTCCGGCGGCAGTTTCTCTTCGACCTGGTGAAGGAACAGGCTCACTTCATCGAGCAACCGCTCCGGCGACTTCGCGCCTTTGATGATGATGGAACGCGAGTATCTGCGCAGCTGCTGCTCTTCGTCGGCGGAGATGGCGCGGCCGGTGTAGACGATCACCGGCGGGAACGCATAGGAATCATCCGCGGCCATGCGTTCCAGCAGCTCGTGGCCGCTCGCATCCGGCAACGAAAGGTCCAGCACCATGCAATCGAACGTGGTGCTGCGCAGTTTCTCGAGCGCCGCGGCCGCGTTGTCCACGGCCGAGACGGCGGTCGTGTCGCTGGCCAGGAGCTGGCAGATGCTTTCGCGCTGCAGTTCGTTGTCCTCCACGACGAGCACGCTGCGCGCCTCGCTCGCGAACTTCTGCTTGAGCTGCGTGAGCGTGGCGACCAGCGCCTCGCGGTCCACGGGCTTCACGAGCGCGCCGGCGGCGCCCATGGCGCGCGCGGCGCGGGTGTTGTCCTCGGCGGAGATCACCTGCACGGGAACGTGACGCGTCAGCGGGTTGTGCTTGAGCCGGTCGAGCACGGTCAGTCCCGAGTGATCGGGTAGTTTGATGTCGAGCAGCACCGCGGCCAAACGGAACTGGCTCGCGAGTTCCATGCCTTCGTCCGCGGTGTTCGCGATCAGGCAGTCGAAGCCGAGCTCATGCGCGAGGTCGTAGAGCACCTTCGCAAACAGGGGATCATCCTCGATGACCAGCAGCACGCGCCCTTCGTTCTTGATCGACGCACGGTCATCGGCCACGGAGGCGGCCGGTGGCTTGCGGGCGGAGGAAGGCGCTCCCGTATGGTGTGCTGGCGTGTTGTGCGCGGCGCGCGGGATGTCGGCCGCCGCGGCCGATGGCGCCGGAGCCGTGGGTGTCGCGGTTTGCTCCGGCGAAACGCGCGGCATCAGCAGACGGAAGGTGCTGCCCTGGCCGGGCTGGCTCTCGAGCGTGATCTTGCCGCCGAGCAGGCGCGCGAGCTCGCGCGAGATGGACAGGCCCAGTCCCGTGCCGCCGAACTTGCGATTCGTGGTGCCGTCCGCCTGGCGGAACGGCTCGAAGATGACCTGGTGATGTTCCTCGGCGACGCCGATACCCGTGTCGCGCACCGCGAATTCCACGTCATCGCCGCGAGGTGTGATCTCCAGCGCCACTTCGCCGCGCTCGGTGAATTTGATGGCATTGGACAGCAGGTTCTTGAGCACCTGCGACAGACGCTGGCCGTCGGTGTCGATGGTCGCGGGCAGGTCGGGCGCGCGGATCACGCGGAAGAAAATCTGCTTCTGCTCGGCCATGGGCTCGAAGGTCTGCACCAGCCGGCCCACGAGATCGTTGAGGTCGATGGCGCTGCGATTCACTTCGATCTTGCGCGCCTCGATCTTCGAGAGATCCAGGATGTCGTTGATGAGTGTCAGCAGATCGTTGCCGGCAGAAGAGATGCCGCGCGCGAACTTCACCTGCTCGGGCGTGAGGTTTCCGTCCCGGTTGTCGGCGAGCAGCTTGGCGAGGATCAGCGAGCTGTTCAATGGCGTGCGCAGCTCGTGCGACATGTTGGCCAGGAATTCGGACTTGTAGCGGTTGGCGCGCGCGAGTTCGACGGCCCGTTGCTCCGCCTCGCGCTTGGAGATGGCCAGGTCGCTGGCATGTTGCCGCAGCCGGTCGGAATGCTCTTCGAGCTGCACGTTGGTCTGCTCGAGTTCCGCCTGCTGCGTCTCCAGGCGCGCCTGCGACTCGCGCAGTTGCGTGCTCTGCGCCTGCAACTCTACGTTGGCGACGCGGAGCTCTTCCTGCTGCGATTGCAACTCCTCGGCCTGCGCCTGGGTTTCCTGCAACAGGTTTTCACGTTCGCGGCGCAGGACGCCGGTGCGAATGGCCACGGCCAGGGGCTCCGCGACCGCGTTCAGCAATTCGAGATCCACGTCGTCCGTGGGATGCAGGAAGCCGAGTTCGATGACGCCGTGCGCGGAGTCCTCGATGTTCAGCGGCGCGATCAGCAGGGCGTGGGGCTGGCGATCACCCAGACCACTGCTGATCTTGAGGTAGTCGCGCGGCAGGTTTTCGAGTCGGAGCGCCTTGCGTTCGGCGATGGCGCGGCCCAGCAACCCTTCGCCCGGCTTCACGATTGCGGGCGCCGCGGAATCGGCGGGGACGCCCAGAACACCGACGCGCGTGTAATTGCCGGTGGCGTCCGCCACGTACATGGCGCCCGCCTGGGCATCGAGCTGGTCGACCAGCACCTTGAGCACGCGATCCGCGAGGCGCTGCAGGGAGAACTCACCGACGATGGCTTCACCCACACGTGCGCGCGCACCGCGGATCCAGTCTTCGCGCATCACGCGCAGACGCAAGAGAATCGAGCTGCGCGCCATGAACGCGGCGCCCCACATGACGAGCAGGCCGAGGCCGCGGTTGATCTGCGCGATCTCGCCGGTGATTCCCGCCGGAGACAGGAACCAATCGACCACCACCAGTACCGTGCACAGCGGCGCGATGGCCAGCGGCAACCAGGGCGTGTTCACGCGAAAGCACAGCACCAGCGGGATCACATACAGCACCCAGGTGGCCACGCCGATGCGGGTCTGGATGTCGAGCACGAAGACCATGGCGACCGACAGGGCGATTGCCCAGTAATAGGCCGGGTGGGTCGCGCGAGCGAAGCGATTCATCAGCAGCTCACCGTCAGACACGTAAAAGAGCCGGGAGTTTACGGGTTATGGCCTGCCGGCTTGCCGAAGGCGGACATGCCTGCTGGTCGTAGGGCGATTCCTACGGCTATTGCGCCGGGTTCGCGGCGCTTTTGGGCTGAACGCCTCGCGGAGCAGGGGTCCGATATCCAAACAACCTGCCCTGGCACTCGCTCGGACGGGGATTCGCAGACCTGTGGTCGAAGAGGTTTGTTTGCCCGGCGGCGCGACCGTCTTCTGGCGACCCACACGGACGTCCACCAACAAACAAACATTCCGCGGAATCCGGAAACAAAACGATACAACCCATACAAATCCGCACACGTTCCGGGAATGTCCCGATGTCAGCATTTCCCGCGTCTGACTAGCTAGGAATCCGTCGAGGAATCGCATGAACAAGAGTGGACTGGTGATGGTGTTGGTCGCGGGAATGCTGGCTGCCTGCGGTGGTGGCGGGGGTGGTGAAAGAGAGGATCGGCAACCCACGGCCGAACAAGGTGTGTTCCACGGTGGAGGCATCCAGGGACTCGCGTTCCGGACCCCGACGCAGTCCGGAGCGACCGACGCCGCCGGGCGATTCCGCTATCTCGCAGGTGAGACGGTCACGTTCAGTCTCGGCGGCATCGAGCTCGGGTCCGCCGCCGGCGCGCCAACGCTTTCGCTACTGCAGCTCGCGAAGGCGGAAGTGCCGGCCAACGAAGCGGCATTGCGCCTCGAGCTCAATCGCATGCGCACCGTTTCCACGCCATTGTCGTCCGCGGCCAACCGCGCCTGGCTGTTGCTTGCGCTCGACGCGGATGGGGATCCCGCCAATGGACTGGACCTGCGCAACCGCGAGGAGTCGCTGCGCGACGCCCGCGTGAACTTCGAAGTGCTGCTGGCGCGATTCCCCGAGCAGTTGGATGGGCTCGCTCCGCGCACGAACACCGCCATTCCGTCGGGCCGCCCGGTCGTGCACCTGTTCCGCTCGCTGGGGCTCCGATTCGCGGGCGGCGTACCCTCACGCGTTTTCGGCGACCAGACCAATGACGGCACGGACGACACGCAGCTCACCACGACCTTCGATGCGGCTGGCGCCGCGCACACGCTCAGCGTCGACCGGCGCATCGACGGGCGGGTCGAGGCGGTGACGAGCTACCAGCGTGGGGTGCATGGACGCCTTCGTGAACAGCGCATCGACGATGACGTCGATGGCGACGGCGAGTCCGACTACTCGCGGATCGTAGGCCGGGACTTCGACGTCCGTGGCAATCTGGTGCTGGTCACCGAACGCGAGTCCGGCGACTACTTCCCCGGCGACGCACTCGACATCCGCCGCAGCGCCACCCACGACGAGTTCGGCCGGGTGCTCGATGAGACTCACGAAACTCGTGATGCCCAGGGCACCCTGCAGCATCGCGACCGCGTGGTATTCACGCGTGATGCCCGCGGAAACCTGGTCCTGCAGTCGGGTGAGTACGACGATGGCGCTGATGGCAGCGTCAACCTGCGTTCGCGCAAGTCACTGGAGTTCGATGCCGCGGATCGCGTCGTCGCCACCGACGAAACGCAGGATGCGGAGGACGACGGCCGCATCGACTGGCGGCAGCTCAGCCGCTTCGACTACGACGCCGAAGGCCGCGTGACGCACTACAAACAATCGACGGACTTCGATGGCGATGGCCACATCGATCATGTCTCACTGCAGCGCCTGTGGTACGACGTCGCCGGCAACATCGAGCGCGCCATGACCGAGGTGCACGACGATCGCGGTGGACAATTGAGCGGCATCAATGAGCACCACTTCACCTACGATTCCGATCGTCGCCAGCTCACGCAGGTGACCGTCAACGATCTGGGCGCGGATGGCGAGCCCGATGAGCGCATCGAGGTCACGGATCGCTATGACGCGCGGGGCCTGAAGTCGAGCCGTGAAGTCTCCTGGCTGGATCCGCGCACGGGAGCGCAGTTCCGCAGTTCGCGCGCGGAGATCCGCTACAACGCCGCCGGCGCCGAGATCGCGGAGACCATGGGCTGGGATCACGATGGCGACGGTGTTCTGGAAACCGTAGAAGCACTGCGCGTGGAGTACGACGCCGCCAGCGATGCGCTCGGCCAGATCGTGAACGACTATTTCACCTTGTGACGTTTCCAGCGTCTGCAGGCGATGACGGTCAGCGCAACAATCCCTTGAGATAGTGAGCCGTGTAGGAAGTGGGATGTTTCGCCACTTCCTCCGGCGTTCCCGCGGCAAGGATCGTGCCTCCGCCGGCGCCGCCCTCCGGTCCCAGGTCTATCAACCAGTCCGCGGTCTTGATGACATCGAGGTTGTGCTCGATCACCACGACGGTGTTGCCTTCGTCTCGCAGACGATGCAGCACGTCGAGGAGCTGCGCCACGTCATGGAAATGCAGGCCCGTGGTGGGCTCGTCCAATATATATAGAGTGCGTCCCGTCGCCCGCTTGGCGAGTTCCCGCGCCAGCTTCACGCGCTGCGCTTCACCGCCCGAGAGCGTGGTCGCGCTCTGGCCGAGCTTGATGTACGACAGCCCCACGTCCATGAGCGTCTGCAGTCGCGATCCCACGCCCGGGATGTTCTGGAAGAGTCGCAGCGCTTCTTCCACGTTCATCTCGAGCACTTCGTTGATGTTCTTGCCGCGCCAGCGGATGTCGAGCGTCTCGCGGTTGTAGCGTTTGCCCTCGCACACGTCGCAGGGCACATACACGTCGGGCAGGAAGTGCATCTCCACCTTGATGAGACCATCGCCCTGGCAGGCTTCGCATCGGCCGCCTTTCACGTTGAAGCTGAACCGTCCCGCGTCGTAACCACGCGTGCGAGCTTCGGGGACCTCGGCAAAGATCTCGCGCAGCGGCCCGAACAGACCTGTGTATGTCGCCGGATTCGAACGCGGCGTGCGGCCGATGGGGCTCTGGTCGATGTCGATGATGCGGTCGATCTCCTGCAGGCCCTTGATCTCCTTGCAGGGCGCCATGTCCATCACGGTGCCGTTCAACGTGTGATTCGCATGCGTGAACAAGGTGTCGTTCACGAGCGTGGATTTTCCCGAACCGGAAACGCCGGTCACGCAGGTGAACAAGCCCAGCGGAAATTCCGCAGTCACGTTCTTGAGGTTGTTGCCGGTGGCGCCGACGATCTGGATCGAGCGTTTGGGATCACGCGGCGTACGCAGCTTGGGCAGTGCGATCTGCTTGCGGCCCGATAGATAGGCGCCGGTCAGCGAGTCCTTGTTCTTGATGATCTGCTCGGGCGTGCCTTCGGCCACGACCTGGCCGCCATGGACGCCAGCGCCCGGCCCGATGTCGAGCACGGCGTCGGCAGCGCGTATGGCCTCCTCGTCGTGTTCCACGACGAGCACGGTGTTGCCGAGGTCGCGCAAGTGCTTGAGCGTTCCCAGCAATCGTGTGTTGTCCCGCTGGTGCAGGCCGATCGACGGTTCGTCGAGGATGTACATGACGCCCGTGAGTCCCGAGCCCACCTGGCTCGCGAGCCGGATGCGCTGCGCCTCACCGCCGGAAAGGGACTCGGCGCTGCGATCCAGCGTCAGATAGTCGAGGCCGACGTCGACGAGGAAACGCAGCCGGTCGCCGACTTCCTTGACGATCTTGCCCGCTACCTCGGCGCGCCATCCTGCGACGTCCAGGGAGCCGAAAAGATTCTTGGCGTCGCCGACGGTGAGGTGCGCGATCTCGGGCAGCGAGTGCGAACCCACGAACACGTGCCGCGCCGTGCGGTTCAATCGCGAACCCTTGCAGTCGGGGCAAGGCTGCGAACCCAGATACTTCGCGAGCTCTTCGCGCACCGGCAGCGAGTCCGTTTCCTTGTAGCGGCGCTCGAGGTTCGGAATGATGCCTTCGAAGTGATGCTTCTTCTTCGTGATGCGGCCGCTGCCGTGCTGATAGCGGAACTCCACTTCTTCGTTGCCGCTGCCGAACAGCATCACCTGCTGCGCCTTCTTCGGCAGATCTTCCCAGGGCGTCTCGGGATCGAACTTGTAGTGCTTCGCCATCGCGGTGATCAGCGCGAAGTAGTATGAGTTCTTGCGGTCCCAGCTCTTGATGGCGCCACCCGCCAATGAAAGATGCGGATAGGCGACGACGCGCTTGGGATCGAAGAAATCCTTGAGGCCCAGCCCATCGCAGGTGGGGCAGGCGCCCGCCGGGCTGTTGAACGAGAACATCTTGGGCTCGAGCGTCGGCACGCTGTACCCGCATTCCGGGCAGGCCTGGCGCGCCGAGAACAGCGTTTCGTCCCCGGCCTTGCCGATCTTCTCGGCTTCATAAGGCGCGAGCCGCGCAGTGCCCCCGGACAGTTTGAGCGCCGTCTCCAGCGACTCCGACAGGCGCTGCTGCGCATCCGGGCGGATCCGCAGCCTATCTACCACCGCTTCGATGGTGTGTTTCTTCTTGGCATCGATCTTCGGCAATGCGTCCAGCTCGTGGACGCGGCCGTCGATGCGCGCCCGCACGAAGCCCTGGCCGCGAAGCTGCTCGAAGACATCCGCATGTTCGCCCTTGCGGTCGATGACGATGGGCGCCAGCAATTGGACGGCGCTGCCTTCGGGCATCTTGAGTATCTGGTCCACCATCTGGCTGACGGTCTGCGCCGCGAGCGCGATGCCATGATCCGGGCAGCGTGCAATGCCGGCGCGAGCGAACAGCAGGCGCAGGTAATCGTAGATCTCCGTGACCGTGCCGACGGTGGAACGCGGATTGTGCGACGTCGCTTTCTGCTCGATGGCGATGGCGGGAGAGAGGCCCTCGATGCTGTCGACATCGGGCTTGTCCATCATCGAGAGGAACTGACGAGCGTACGCGGAGAGCGACTCCACGTAACGCCGCTGACCTTCGGCGTACAGGGTATCGAACGCCAGCGAGGATTTACCCGAGCCCGACAAGCCGGTGATGACGATGAGCTTGTCGCGCGGCAGGTCGACGTCGACGTTCTTGAGATTGTGGGTGCGCGCGCCGCGGATCTTGATCTGTTGCATTTGTGAAGGCCCAAATTGGGCGCGATTGTCGGGAAACCGCGAAGTGTAAGCGGCGAGGGTGGTCCGGGTATAACCAGTACCTGGGCGCACTCAATACTGTATGAAGCGCGTTTCAGGCCGATCAACGACTTGGCAGGATAGATGAGCCGGGGGAAGGTGGACGATGACCAGGGTGGCAACGGCAGCGGTGACAATCACGTGACCGCCAAGTCGCGTCACGACCAATGTTTCCCCCCGATCGAGGGCCGGAAGCCGCATACCTTGATACTGGGATCGCTGCCCGGCCAGCGTTCGCTGCAGTTACAGCAGTACTACGCCCATCCGCAAAACGCGTTCTGGAAGATCATCGCCGCGCTGTTCGACGCCGGAGCGTCACCGTTGCCCTACACGCGGCGAGTGAAAATCCTGACGGAACACCATATCGCGCTATGGGATGTTCTCGCAGCGGCCGAGCGGCCGGGAAGTCTCGATAGTTCGATCGTTCACGCCTCGGCGCGAGCCAACGACTTCGGCAGTTTCTTCCGGGCTCATCCGCAAATCCGGCGAGTGTTCTTCAACGGCCGCAAGGCCGAGGAGCTGTATCGCCGATTCGCTCTGCCTGATCTGCGAAACGAATTCGAGGAGCTGCACTACGAATGTTTGCCATCGACCAGTCCCGCGCACGCGGGCATGACTTTCGCCCAGAAGTTGGAGCGCTGGAAACGAATCAGATCGTAAAGGCGACGCCCTTTGCCGATCGCGCCTGCCCCGTGTTGTTTCGTGATTCTTCGATGCGCCAGATCCTGGCGTTCCGCCATCCGCTCGCCGGATTGCAGCTGGTGAAGGGCATCATCGAACCCGGCGAGACCGCTCGGGAGGCTGCGCTGCGCGAGCTTCGGGAGGAGTCGGGCATCGAGGATGCCGCGATCGCGCAGGACCTCGGCACCTGGCAGTCGGACCACAAGGGACATGTCTGGTCTCTGCAGCTTTGCACTTTCAAGCCGCGGCTCCCGGAAGCCTGGACGCATCATTGCGCCGATGACGGCGGCTTCGACTTCAAGTTCTTCTGGCATAACGTGCACGAACAGGCGGGCGATGACTGGGCGCCTCAGTACCAGCGCGCGCTGAACGCCATCCGCGAGCGCACGCGCGCGCTTCGCTGGCGCGGGTAGTCGGAACACGTCCATGTGACGCGGGGTGGGCGGCACGGTATCGTGTCCGCCCATGAGCGCCGAGACTTCCCTCTATCTGGTGGCCGTGGCCCTGTGCATCTTCTGCACGGCCTTGAGCTCGCGCGGCCGGCGCGGTGAACCGCTCCAGTACTTCACGGCCTTCCTGATCCTCCAGTCGGCCACGTTCCTGTTCGAACTACTGATGGCCCATCCCGCCACGCCGCTCAAGGCTTTGTGGTTGGGCCTGCTCATGTCGGGTTCGTTGCTGCTTGCACCCTGCCTCTGGCTGGCCTTTCAGGAAAGCGTCGCCGGCGCGCGGCCGAATTTGCGAGAGTTGCCGCGCGTTCATTGGGTGGTGATCGTCGCAGGCGCGGCATGCACGTTGCCCTTGATCGCGGATGCGCACCTGGGCAACACGTTCGAGAACACGCTGGACCCGATCGACCCCTGGCATGCGCGGTTCATCCACACGACGATGTTCCTCTGCGTGGCGGTGTTCCTGGTCCAGGCGCCCTGGTATCTGCATCGCTGCCGGCAGATGCTCATGACTCGACTTGCGGGCAAGGGCGGGCACTGGGCGGAACTGCCGCTGGGCATCGTCTGCACCACGTGGTTGCTGGCGATCCTGCGCACGCTCAATTGCGCGGTCATCAAATGGCCGCCGCTGTTCTCGCTGATCGTGGCTGTGATCTCGGTGGGCGTGACCGTCGGCGCCTTGTACTTGCTGCTGCGCAAGTTCCAGAACGAGGAAGCTGCGGTGGCCGCGCCCGCGGAAGTGAGCTACGCGAAGTCCGCGCTCGGCGAGGCGCCGCGGGCGCGGATCCGGCGCAAGCTCGAAGCCACCCTGGCCGATATATATAAGAGAGGTGACCTTTCCCTGCGCACCCTCAGTGAAACCCTGAACGAGAGCCCTCACTACGTTTCGCAGGTGATCAGCCAGGATCTCAACACCAGCTTTTACGAGCTGGTGAACAGCTACCGCATCGCAGAAGCCAAGCGGCTGTTGCGCGCGGCGCCGGATGAGACGGTGCTCGCGATAGCGATGAACGTGGGCTTCAACTCCAAGTCGGCGTTCCACAACGCGTTCCGCCGCAGCACCGGAGTGACACCGACCGAGTTCCGGCAATCGGCCGAGCCTCCCGCGCTGACCTGACCGTCCTCGCCGTTGAGGAAGGACGCCAGACAGCCTCCACCGCGAGAGACTCCCGCCTCCCAACAGGAGGCTCCATGCTTTTTCGACTACTCGCCCTCTTTGCGATGTGCATCGCCGCCGCTCAGGCGGCGCCCACCAGCAGCAGCACCGTCGAGACGGTGTTCCTCGAGTCGACGGTCTTGCGCGACAACCGCGTCGGCCTGAACACCCGCCGAAGTCTCAAGGTCTACCTGCCGGCGGGCTACGCCGCCGGCAAGCAACGCTACCCCGTGATCTACATGCTCCATGGTCTCAACTGGAGCAACGAACGCATGTTTGCGCCGGACTCCGCCATCCAGCCGACATTCGATCGCGCCATCGCGAGCGGTGTGATCAGGCCATTCATTGCGGTGGCGCCGGACTACACCACCGGCGGGCCCGGCACCTTTTTCGCCAACTCGCCTACCAGCGGCCGTTTCGAGGACTTCACCATCGACGAAGTCGTGCCTTTTGTCGATGCGCGCTACCGCACGCTGGCGCGAGCGGAAAGCCGGGCGATACTGGGTGAACACATGGGTGGCTACGGCGCGATGCGGTACGCGTTCCGCCGTCCCGATGTCTTCGGCAGCGTATACGGCGCGCACCCTTTCGGCACGGGGCTGGGTCTGGTCCCTATGTGGTCCCGGCCTGACTACTCGCGAATCCGCGCCGCGAAGAGCTTCGCCGACCTCACGACCGACCCGTACACGCCGGTGTTCGTGGCGATGGCGCAGACCTTCCTGCCGAATGCCGACAATCCGCCGTTCTACTGCGACTTCATGGCGGATATCACCGATGGAGGCGCGCGGCTCAATGTCGCAAATGCCAGGCTGCTCCGCGAGCGTTTTTCTCTCGAGTACATCGTCGAAGACCATGCGGAAAAGGTGAAGGCGCTGCGCGGCATCAAGTACGACTGGGGCCGCTACGATCCCAACCAGGATCACGTGTATGCGAACCAGTCCTTCACGAGGAAGCTGGAAGAGTTCGGCGTGGAGCACGAAGCCGAAGAGTACCGCGGCTTGCCCTGGGACAAATACTGGATTCCCGACGGCCGCGTCATCGCCGACGTCCTGCCGTTCTTCGCCAGACACCTGGCTTTCTGAACGGGGACAATTGCTCGTTCACCGGAAAGGGGACGCGCCTCGCGGGCGCGTCCCCGATTCATCGAACGAGATGACTACTGTTGATAGACGCGCACGTAGTCCACTTCCATGCGCACGGGGAACACGGCGTCGTTCACGCCTTGTTGACCGCCCCAGTCGCCACCGACGGCGATGTTCAGGATCAGGTACTGCGGGCTGTCGAAGGGCCACTCCGCATTGCCGGAGTTGTCGTTGGAGTATTGGAAGTAGTAGCGATCGTCCACGCCGACCGTGATGCGATTCGCCGTCCAGTGCATCTGGTAACGATGGAACTCGGTGCACACGTCGGGAATGGTCACGCGATTGCTGCGGTGATTGTTGCGCGTGTGGTTGTACGCATCGGTGTGCACCGTTCCGTGCACCACGCCCTGGTCGAAGCCCACGTGCTCCATGATGTCGATCTCGCCATCGCCGGGCCAAGCATTCTGCGGCGGCGAGGAGAGCGTCCAGATCGCGGGCCACGTGCCCACACCGCAAGGTAGTTTGGCGCGGATCTCGTAGAAGCCGTAGGTCCACCCGGTCTTGTTGTGCGAGAGCAGCCGCGCCGAGGAATAACGCTGGCCGCTCCAGTCGCCGAATCCCGCACCCGAGAGATCTTCCCGCCTCGCAGTGATCACGAGCAGTCCGTTCTCCACGCGAGAATTCTCCGCGCGTGCATTCGCGTAGTACTGCAGCTCGTTGTTGTACCAGCCCGCGGAGTTTCGCTCGGTGCCGTAACTCCACTTGGTCGAGTCGGGAAGTCCTGGCACGTCGAACTCGTCCGACCACACGAGCCGATATCCCGAAGGAATACCGCCGGTTTCCGAAATCACGGGATTTCCGGGTCCCGAAGGACCCGCCGGCTGCGGAGGTGTTGGTGAGGAGACAGGGG
>JBKPPO010000121.1:0-7068 GCA_046733635.1 Pseudomonadota bacterium
AGCGGATGCCGATCGCAGGATCGTCGGCGCGGACGGCGCCTTCGGAAGCAGGATCGTAGAAGGCCGAGTGCAGGTACAGCAGTTCGCTGTCCGGCTCGAGCACCTGGAAGCCATGAGCAAAGCCTTCCGGGATGACGAACATGTGGCCATTGGCAGCGGACAATTCCTGCGCCGACCAGCGAAGGAACGTGGGCGAGCCGGCGCGCAGGTCGATGGCCACGTCGAAGACGCGGCCCCGCAGGCAGCGCACCAGTTTCATCTCCGCATGCGGCGCGCGCTGGTAGTGCATGCCGCGAATCGCACCCGTCTCGCGCGTTTGCGAGCGGTTGATCTGCACGATGCGCCGATCGCCGATCACTGCCGCGAGCTCCCGTTCGCAGAAAAGACGGGCGAACTCGCCGCGCGAGTCCCGGCGCACGGTCGATTCCACGAGCAGGAGCCCGGCGATATCCGTGTTCACGATCCTCACGCGCCGGCCCATGCGCAGCGGGCGGCGCGCGCCGCCGCTGAATATCGCTCGAGCTGGTCGAACGTCAGCAGGCGTTGGTCCGTCGCAAGCGCGCGATACCATTCCGCCGTTTCGCGCACACAGTCACCCAGTTTCCAGACGGGCCGCCAGCCGAGCTGGGCGCGCGCCTTCGAGCTGTCCAGGTAGAGGAGACCGGATTCGTGGAGATCCGCCGTCGCTCCACGAACCCACTGCAATCGCGGCCAGTGTTCGCCGAGCAGAGTCAGCAGATCTTCCACCTTGCGATTGTCGGACGCCGCGGGACCGAAATTGAACGCATCGGCGAAAGCCGTGTCGCCTTCCAGCAGGCGCTGGCCGAGCTGTAGATAGCCACTCAGGCAGTCGAGCACGTGCTGCCAGGGCCGCGTGGACTTCGGCGAGCGGATCTCCAGCGGCTGGTTGGCTTCCGTCGCGCGCACGAGGTCCGGCACCAACCGGTCCTCCGACCAGTCCCCTCCTCCGATCACATTCCCGGCGCGCGCGCTTGCCACCAGGCAGGAAGGAAATTTGGAGAAGAAGGATTTGCGATAGCTGTCGACGACGATCTCCGCCGCAGCCTTGGACGCACTGTACGGGTCGTGACCGCCAAGGCGGTCGTTCTCGCGATAGCCCCAGGCCCACTCGTGGTTCTCATAAACCTTGTCCGTCGTGATGATCACCACGGCGCGTACCGGGCTGTGCCGGCAGGCTTCGAGCACGTGCGCCACGCCGAGGACGTTGCTGGCCCAGGTCTCCAACGGATCGCGGTACGAAGCGCGCACCAGCGGCTGCGCGGCCAGGTGGAACACCACCGAAGGCGAGGATTCGCGGATCGCGTTCGCCACCGCGCCCGCGTCGCGGATGTCACCTCGCCGATCGTCGACGTCCAGCTTCAGCAGATCCCAGTGATTGGGTTGCGTGGGCGGCGGCAGCGAGAATCCCGACACCCGCGCGCCGAGACGGCACAACCACGCCGCGAGCCAGCTTCCCTTGAATCCGGTGTGCCCGGTGACGAGCACTCGCTGGCCTTCATATACGGCGCCGAAATCGGCCACTACCAGACCCTCCAGGGCGCCTTCCCCGCAGCCCAGAGTTCTTCGAGCCGGTTCTTCTCGCGCAGCGTGTCCATGGCTTGCCAGAAGCCGTTGTGCTCGTAGGCGCAGAGATTGCCGCCGCGCGCCAGCCGCTCGATGGGCTCGCGCTCCCAACTCGTCTGGTCGCCGTCGATGTAGTCGATTGCGCCAGGCTCGAGCACGAAGAAGCCGCCGTTGATCCACGCGTTGTCACCTGCGGGTTTCTCCTGGAAGCTTTTCACCACCGGACCGTCCATCTCGATGGAGCCGTAACGTCCCGGCGGCTGGATCGCAGTCACGGTGGCGAGCTTGCCGTGTTGACGATGGAACGCGACCAGTGCGCCGATATCGATGTCCGCGACGCCGTCCCCGTAGGTAAAGCAGAACGTGCCATCGCGAACGTAGTCGCGCACCCGGCGCAGGCGACCGCCGGTCATGGAATCCGGGCCCGTGTCCACGAGCGTCACGCGCCACGGTTCCGCATACTGCTGGTGCACTTCCATGGAGTTCTTCGACACGTCGAAGGTGACGTCGCACATGTGCAGGAAGTAGTTTGCGAAGTATTCCTTGATCACGTAGCCGCGATAACCCAGGCAGATCACGAACTCGTTGATGCCGTAGTGCGAGTAGATCTTCATGATGTGCCAGAGAATGGGCTTGCCGCCCACCTCGATCATCGGTTTCGGCTTCATGTGCGATTCTTCGGACAACCGCGTGCCGAATCCGCCCGCGAGAATGACTGCTTTCAACTGATCACCTCTTGACCTGCGATTGCCGATACACGCCCCGTGGCTCAGCGCCGCCCGGAACGTACCAATCGCGAAACGATTTGCTTGAACAGACTCGCCGCGAACACTGCGTAGTCCCGCGTCAACGCCACCAGGCCGAGTAACGTCACCCACGCCGACATGGAGAGGCCGCACCGGCTGTAGGCGCGCCGTACGAACTCGGCGTGAACGTTGAAGCGCAACGCGGCGTGCTGAAAGATGCCGAACAGAGAACCGGGCGTCGAATAGTTTTTCGCGGCCCTCTCGTCGTTGATCCACTCAACGTCGTGATCGTCGACGATACTCACCTTGCCGGTCAAGACGACGTCGAAAAGGTACGGATAGGCCCAGTTGGTCGCGATCCCGCGATTCGGCCACCACCATGCTCGGTAGGGACTGCTCCTGATCAGGGCGGTGCGATGCACGCCATAGTAGAAACCGTCGTCGGGGCGCAGCAGGTAACTGGCCACGCGGCTCCACCGCCCCGGCTGCTCGAAGCCGGCGCGCCTCTCGGTCGTGGTCCCGTCACGGGCGATGTGTTTGTAACGGCTGAACGCGCAGGCGCTGCCCGGATCGGACTGCAGGCGTCGGGCAAGCGCCTCGACGTAGCGCGGCGAGATGGAGTCGTCATCGGCGAGCCACAGGAAGTATTCGCCGCTGGCCTGCTCCAGCAGGAAGAAGAGATTCCACAACACTCCCCGGTTTTTCGCGTGACGCCAGATCCGGATATGCGGATGCGCCTGCTGAAACCGGTCCAGCACCTCGCCCACCTCGGGATTCGTGGAAGCGTTATCGGAGACCATGATCTCCAACGCCGGGTAGGTCTGTGCCAAGGCACAGTCCAGCGCCTGCGCGAGCAGCGCGGGCCGGTTGTAGGTGGGCAGCGCGAGGGAGACCAACGGCAGTGACGACATCAGGTCGCCCGCCCGTTCATGCCGGCGTGCCACTGACGCAATCGATCGAGCGCCAGCTTGCCGACTTCGGTGACCGCGGCCGCGCTCCCCATGGCAAGCAGCCACACGACGCCGACGGCGAAGATGCCCGGCCGCCCCATGTCGCGGATGACATCCCGGAACAACAACCAGCACAGGCCCGTCACCGCGAGGGCGGCGGCGAGGGGCAACAGCACCGAACGGCCGTACCACCGCCACTGCTCTCCGCGAAGCACCCGGCGATGCATGAGACCGACCATGAAGATCATGTAGCCGAGGTTGAGCAGCGCCCAGATCAGCGCGGCGGCGGCCACGCCGTGCCGCGGCACCGTCAGCAGCAGCAGCGGCACGAGCACGACGACTGCGACGGCATTCATGCCCGCGGCCAGCGTCGTCCAGCCATTCGCCAGCTGTAGATAGGCCGGGAGCTGGACGATCGCGCTGAACATTCCGCCGATCACGTACCAGGAGAGCACCGGGCCCGCCTGCGCGGCGATTTCCCCGGAACCCATCCAGGCGCGCATCACGTCGAAGGAGAAGAATGCCAGCGTGAGCGCGACCGGGATCACGACGACCGCGAGCAGCTGCGAGCCGCGGTGGTAAACCGCCGACAATGCGGCGGATTCGCCGCGTGTCACGTGTTCGACGAGACGGGGATAGACGGCAGTGCAGATGGGATTCAGCAGCAACGGCAGGATCGTGCACACGCTCAGGGCCAGCGAGAAGACACCGAACGACGCCAGCGGCAGTAGTTTGGACAACAACACCTTGTCGGTCTGCGAGAGCGCGAGCCCCAGCACCGTCGTCAGGGCACTCGTCGAAGCGAATGCCCAGACCGAGGCAACGGCGCCCCAGGAGAATCGGCCGCGGCCACCGGCCGTCCGCAGGAAGCGATAGGTGCAGGCGGCCAGCGCGAGCACGGTGAGCAAGGAAACGAACGCCTGCCAGATGAAGAATGCTTCGATCGTCGGCGACACCAGCTTCAGCACCGCCAGGGCGCCTACGTGCCGGATGGTGCCGAGCGCGACCATGACGACGTTGTATTCGGTCTGCCATCCCACGCCGAGCAGCGCCCCACGGTACAGGCCTTCATAAAGTCTCAGGCCGATGACCAGGGCGATCATGTTCAGCGAGAGCACCACCGCCATGATCGGCAGCGAACTCACGATCAGCCAGCGCTCGGCTATCAACCCGGCGAAGAAGAAAGTGCCGAGCAGGATGGCGAGCGCAGGCACCAGGCACAACATCTCTATGGAACGCAAAAGATCGCGTATCGATTTGCCATCGTGTGCGCCAGCCGTGAAACGCGCGAACTCGCGATTCACGGCGGGCAGCAGCCCCATGTCGAGCAGGGGGAGCCAGGCCTGCGCGACGATGAACAGCCCGACGATGCCGTAGCCTTCGTCGCCGAGGCTGGCGACGTAGACCGGGATGAACGCGAATCCGAGCGCAACCGTCCACGCCTGGCCAACATAGTTGGCCAGCACATTGCGCGACGTGGATGCCATCGGGATGCGGTCTGCGGAGTCGACTCAGCCGGCTACGCGCCGCAGGTATCCTCCGGGTGCCACGCTCATCTGCAGCTTGAGGTCGATCGCTTCGTCGACTTCGAATCGCAGCGTCTTGCCATCCGTAGCCTTCACGGACTGCGTGCCGAGCCGGCGCAGGTACTCGTGAACGGCGGTGCGCGGATTGTCACCCACCGACCACGGCCGGTCGGGATACGCATTCGCCGGCATGTCCTCGATCAGCGTATCGAAGACCACGCAGTAGCTCGACTCGCTGGTCAGCGGCGCGTAAGCCTCGAGCTCGGCGAGCACGTGATCATGCGTGTGATTGGAATCGAGACAGACCAGCACTTTCTTGTAGCCCGCGGCGATCTGGTGAACACGATCGATGGTGGAGCGGTCGATACTGGATCCCTGGATGGTCTGGATCAGGTGGGCGAAAGGATGCGCTTCGATGGCCTGTCGATTGTGAGCGCGGATGTCGATGTCGATGCCCAGGACACTGCGCTTCGAGGATCGCGGGACGAGCGACGTGCCCGCAGCGGCCGCTTCGGCGTAGTCGATCATGGCGAGCAGCGATGCACTGAAAATCAGCGAGCCCCCATGCGCGATACCGGTTTCGATGATGAGATCGGGCTGGACCTTCCAGATGAGCTCCTGCATCGCCACCATGTCCTGCGGGTACTGGATGATGGGACGGGAAAGCCAGCTGAAGTTGTACGAGTACTTGGCGTCTACCGACAATGCCAGGAACGACCGGGCGGCCGCCTGCATGTCCGTCGCCTTCGCGTATCCGGCGACGCGTTCTTCAACTTCTTTATGAAAATCAATCATTTTTCTCGGGCTCCAGCGGCTAGGATCGGCCAGCTCAGCGAAACAGGGCCGCGATGGTATCCACTACGTACTGAAGTTGCGACTCCACCAGCTCTGGATAGATGGGGAGCGCCAGACTCTCCCGCGACGCCTCGAGACTCTCCGGAAAATCCTCGGGTTTGTGTTCGAGGTAGGCGAAGCACTGCTGCATGTGCAGCGGCAACGGATAGTAGATCTCCGCGCCGACACCCGCCTTGTTCAGGTGCGCCCGGACTTCGTCCCGGCGCGGCACACGGATGCAATACTGGTTGTAGATGTGGCGCGCGCGCCGGGGCGCGGGCGGCGGCGTGACCAATCCCGGGATGGCGGCTTTGGCAAACGCAGCATCGTAAAACGCGGCGTTGCGCTGGCGGGCGTCGCTCCACGAATCGAGGTGCGGCAGTTTCACGTTGAGCACGGCGGCCTGTATTTCGTCGAGCCGGAAATTGCCGCCAATGAGCTCGTGGTAATACTTCGGCTCCATGCCGTGCACGCGCAGCTTGAATAGTTTGGCCGCGAGTTTTTCGTCGTTGGTCACGCAGGCGCCGGCGTCACCGAACGCGCCAAGATTCTTCGTGGGGAAAAACGACAGGCAGCCGATGTCGCCGATGGAGCACGCCCTCCTGCCCTTCGCATCCTCCGAACCGATCGCCTGCGCCGCGTCTTCGATCACGCGCAGTCCATGCCGTTTCGCGATCGCCATGATGGCGTCCATGTCGGCCACCTGGCCGTACAGATGCACCGGCATGATGGCTTTGGTCCGAGGCGTGATGGCGCGCTCGATGAGCTCGGGAGAGATGTTGAAGCTGCCGGGCTCGATGTCCACGAACACCGGCTTGGCGCCCGCACGCGCGATGGTCCCCGCGGTGGCGAAGAATGTGTACGGCGAGGTGATGACTTCGTCGCCCGAACCGATGTCGAGGGCCATGAGCGCGATGAGGAGCGCATCCGTGCCCGAGGACAGTCCGATGCCGAACCTGCACCCGGAGTAGTTCGCGACCGCGGCTTCCAGCGCCTTCACCTCCGGACCGAGGATGAAGTACTGCGATTCGCTGACGCGCAGCAGGGCGGCGTCGAGCTCGGATTTGAGCGCGCGGTACTGCGGCTTGAGATCGAGGAGGGGGACTTTCATGGCCCGGATATTACGTTATCCGGGCCGTGCCTTCGCCCGAGGAGTCTCAGCCGAGGTTCGTGACCTTGGTGGGCTGCGGTCCGCCCTTCTTGTAGTACTCGAGATACCAGTCCACGAAGCGCCGGATGCCCACCTCCACGGGCGTGGCGGGCTTGTAGCCCACGTCCCGCACGAGGTCTTCCACGTCCGCGAAGGTATCCGGCACGTCGCCGGCCTGCAGCGGCAGCAGGTTCTTGATGGCCTTCTTGCCGAGGCAGTCCTCGAGCGTGGAGATGTACTTCGAGAGATCCACCGGCGCGTTGTTGCCGATGTTGTAG
>JBKPPO010000122.1:0-8825 GCA_046733635.1 Pseudomonadota bacterium
GCCGAGCTCCACGCCCGGCAATCCTTCGGGCAGCGCCGGTCGCCCACCCGTCGCGACGAGGATGCGCTCGGCGCGATATTCGCTTCCGGACTTGACCAGCTTGACCGTGTGCGCATCGACGACCTCGGCGCGCTCTTCGAACACGGTGACTCCGGCCTTGGCGACGTTCATCGCGTAGATCTCGGAGAGTCGCGAGACCTCGGCCTGCACTTCGTCGCGCAACTTGGCCCAGTCGAAGCTCGCCTGCACGGTCCAGCCGTACTCGGGCGCGTCGGCGAGCAGTTGTTTGTAGTCCGCGCCATACGTCATGAGCTTCTTGGGCACACAGCCGCGGATCACGCAGGTGCCGCCCATGCGGTACTCCTCCGACACCGCGACTTTCGCGCCCGCCATCGATGCGATGCGCGAGGCGCGAACACCGCCGGATCCGGCGCCGATGACGAACAGGTCGTAGTCGTAACTCATGGGCGCATACTAGCCTCATGGGCACATTCAAGGCATTCCGGATCCACGAGATCGACGGAAAAATCGCTGCGCGATTCGACGCGCTCACACTGGAGCAGCTCTCGCCCGGCGAGGTCGTCATCGACGTGTCGTACTCCGGCATCAACTACAAGGACGCGCTCGCGGCCACCGGCGCGGGGCGCATCCTGCGGCGGTATCCGCTCGTCGGCGGCATCGACCTCGCGGGAGTGGTGCGCACCTCCGAGGATGTGCGATTCAAGGCCGGCGACAGCGTGCTGGTCACGGGCGCCGGGCTGTCGGAAAACCAGGATGGCGGCTACACCGCGGTCGCACGCGTGAAGGCCGACGGCGTGATCGCCATGCCGCGCGGACTCGATGCGTTCAAAGCCATGGCGCTCGGCACGGCGGGCTTCACGGCGGCGTTGGCCATCCACCGCATGGAGCGCAACGGGCAGACGCCGGCGCGCGGTCCCATCGTGGTCACGGGTGCGACCGGCGGCGTGGGCAGCGTGGCGATCGACATGCTCTCGGCGCGCGGCTACGAAGTCATCGCCGTGAGCGGCAAGGCCGATGCGGCTGACTACCTGAAGGCGCTCGGTGCGGCGACCGTGATCCCGCGGCAAGAGTTCCAGCTCGGCAGCCGGCCGCTCGAGCCCACGCGTTATGCGGGCGCGATCGACAACGTCGGCGGCGCGATGCTCGCGGGTCTCACGCGGCAGGTGGATTTCTGGGGAAACATCGCGAGCGTCGGGCTCGCGGGTGGCGCGGAACTTTCCACCACGGTCATGCCCTTCATCCTGCGTGGCGTGAACCTGCTCGGCATCAACTCCTCCGCCACGCGGCGCGAGGAGCGTCTCGAAATCTGGTCGCGCATCGCGAGTGATCTGACGCCGCGTCATCTGGACCGCATCGTCACGAAGGTGATTCCTTTCGAAGAACTGCCCGGTGCATTCCAGGCTCATCTCGATGGCAAGGTGACGGGCCGTACTGTCGTAAAGATCGCCTAGCGGCGTAGACTTCGCGCATGAGCAGCACCAATCTTTCTCCTGGCGCAAAGCTCCGCGCCGCCGTCTCCACCGAACGACCCCTGCAGGTCGTGGGCGCCATCAACGCCTACGCCGCGCGCATGGCCGAAGCCACCGGATTCCGTGCGCTGTATCTCTCCGGCGGCGGCGTGGCTGCCAACTCGCTGGGACTTCCCGATCTCGGCATCAGCACGATGGACGACGTGTTGATCGACATCCGGCGCATCACCGAGGCGAGCTCCCTGCCCTTGTTAGTCGATGCGGACACCGGATGGGGCGGCGCGTTCAACATCGCGCGCACCGTGCGCTCGTTCATCAAGGCCGGCGCTGCGGGATTCCACATCGAAGACCAGGTGCAGTCCAAACGTTGCGGCCATCGGCCCGGCAAGGAAGTGGTCTCGAAAGACGAGATGGTGGATCGCATCAAGGCCTCCGTCGATGCGCGCACCGATGCGGGCTTCGTGATCATGGCGCGAAGCGATGCGCTCGCGAGCCTGGGTCTCGATGCGATGCTCGATCGCCTGGTGGCTTGCGTCGACGCGGGTGCGGATGCGGTTTTTCCCGAGGCCATCACCGACCTCACGATGTATCGCAAGGTGAAGGACGCGGTGAAGGTGCCGGTGCTCGCCAACATCACGGAGTTCGGCAAGACGCCGCTATACACGCGCGAGGAGCTGGGATCCGTGGGTGTCGACATCGTGCTGCACTGCTGCTCGGCGTATCGCGCGATGAACGCGGCGGCGCTCAAGGTGTACCAGGCCATCCGCAAGGACGGCACGCAGAAGAACGTGGTGGGCGACATGCAGACGCGTGACGACCTCTACCGGTACCTCGATTACCATGCCTACGAACAGAAGCTGGATGCGTTATACAGACAGGGGTCAAAATGAGCACGCCCGAACCCACGGCCACGAAAGGCAAGAAGTCCGTCGCGCTCTCCGGCGTGCCCGCCGGCAACACCGCGCTGTGCAGCGTGGGCAAGAGCGGCAACGACCTGCACTACCGCGGGTACGACATCCTCGACGTCGCGGACTCCTGCGACTTCGAGGAGATCGCCTATCTACTGATCCACGGCAAGCTGCCCAACAAGGCGCAGCTCGCGGCCTACAAGCAGAAGCTCAGGAATCTGCGCGGTCTGCCCGCGCCGGTGCGCGCGGTGCTGGAGCAACTCCCGGCGGCGGCCCATCCCATGGACGTGTTGCGCACGGGCGCCTCGACGATGGGCTGCATCCTGCCCGAGAAGGAATCCCACGACGCGGCCGGCGCGCGCGAGATCGCGGATCACCTGCTCGCGTGTTTCCCGTCGATGCTCTGCTACTGGTACCACTTCTCGCACAACGGCCAGAAGATCCACGTGGAGACGGATGACGACTCCCTGGGCGGCCACTTCCTGCACCTGCTGCATCGCAAGCCACCGCCGGGTAGTTGGGTGCGCGCCATGCACACCTCGCTGATCCTCTACGCCGAGCACGAGTTCAATTCGAGCACGTTCACCTCGCGCGTCATCGCGGGCACGGGCTCGGACATCTATTCATCCATCACCGGGGCGATCGGCGCGCTGCGCGGCCCCAAACATGGCGGCGCCAACGAAGTGGCGCTCGAGATCCAGGAGCGCTACGACACGCCCGATGAGGCGGAGGCCGACATCCGCAAGCGCGTGGCGAACAAGGAGATCGTGATCGGCTTCGGACATCCCGTGTACACCGTCAGCGATCCGCGCAACGAGGTCATCAAGCGGGTGGCTGGCAAGCTCGCGAAGGAGGCCGGCGACATGAAGCTCTACGCGATCGCCGAGCGCATCGAGACACTCATGTGGGACCTCAAGAAGCTGTTCCCGAATCTCGACTGGTTCAGCGCGGTGAGTTACCACCTCATGGGGGTCCCCACGGCGATGTTCACGCCGCTGTTCGTCATGTCGCGCGTCACCGGCTGGAGTGCGCACGTCATCGAGCAGCGCGAGGACGGCAAGATCATCCGGCCGGCCGCGAACTACGTGGGGCCGGAGAACCGCAAATTGGTGCCCTTGGCGCAGAGAACATAGGGCGAGTCCCGAAGGGCGTGCCCCTCGGGGTGCCAGCGGGTAAGATGCGCGCCTCTCGCAGGGCTGGGGACGACCTCATCACCCTTCTCCATCCGGGGACGACCCCTCCGTTCGAAAGGAAAGGGTCATGAAGTGGTTCATTCTCGTCGCCGCGGGTCTGCTGGAAATCGGCTGGGCCGTGGGTCTCAAGTACACGCAGGGTTTCACCAGAGTCGGGCCGTCCATCGCGACGGTGGCCGCGATGGCCGCGAGCCTCGCGTTGTTGGGCGTGGCGATGAAGGACCTGCCGCTCGGCACTGCGTACGCGATCTGGGTAGGCATCGGCACGATCGGCACGGCGCTGGTCGGCATCTGGTGGCTGGGCGAATCTGCGAGCGCCGTGAAGCTCGTGAGCCTGGCGTTGATCTTCGTCGGGATCGCCGGGCTCAAGCTGAGCGAAGGATCATGAAGGTGCGGCTCGATCGCGCGAGCCGCGCGCAGGGTATCGAGACAAGGGCTGACCATGGCAACACACGACTACAAATCCGCGCAGCGGCCGAACCCCGACGAACTGCTCGTCTCGCTCGCCGACTACACGAAGAACCACTCGGTAGATAGTTCGCAGGCCTACGAGACCGCACGCTACTGCCTCATGGACACCCTCGCGTGCGGATTCCAGGCGCTCAAATATCCGGCCTGCACCCGGCTTCTGGGTCCCGTGGTGCCGGGCGCCACCATGCCGGGCGGGTCGCGCGTGCCGGGAACGAGCTACGAGCTCGATCCCGTGATGGGGGCGTTCAGCATCGGCGCGATGGTGCGCTGGCTCGATTTCAACGACACCTGGCTCGCGGCCGAGTGGGGTCATCCCTCCGACAATCTGGGCGCCATCCTCGCGGTCTCGGACTATCTATCGCGGCGCGCGATCCTGCTCGGCGAGAAGCCGCTGACCGTGCGCGACGTGCTCACGGCCATGATCAAGGCGCACGAGATCCAGGGCGTACTCGCGCTCGAGAATTCGTTCAACCGCGTGGGTCTCGATCACGTGCTGCTCGTGCGCGTGGCCTCGACCGCCGTGGCTACCGAAATGCTCGGTGGTTCGCTCGAGCAGATCGTGAACGCGCTCTCGAACGCCTGGGTCGATGGCGGCGCCCTGCGCACGTACCGGCACGCGCCGAACACGGGGTCGCGCAAGAGCTGGGCCGCGGGCGACGCCACCAGCCGCGCCGTGCGCCACGCTTTGTTCGCGCTCAAGGGCGAGATGGGTTATCCCTCGGCGCTCTCCGCGAAGACCTGGGGTTTCCAGGACGTATTGTTCAAGGGCAAGCCGCTCACGCTGGCGCAGCCGCTCGGCAGCTACGTCATGGAGAACGTGCTCTTCAAGATCAGCTTCCCGGCAGAATTCCACGCGCAGACCGCGGTCGAGTGCGCGATGTCGCTGCACCCGCAGGTCAAGGACAAGCTCGCGCAGATCGAGAAGATAGTCATCGAGACACAGGAACCCGGCGTCCGCATCATCGACAAGACCGGCCCGCTCGCGAATCCCGCGGATCGCGACCACTGCATCCAGTACATGGTCGCGGTGCCGCTGATCTTCGGCCGCCTCACGGCCGCCGACTACGAGGACGTGATCGCGAACGACCCGCGCATCGACCTGCTGCGCTCGAAGATGGAAGTGAAGGAAAACGCCACGTTCACGAAGGAATATTACGAGCGCGACAAACGCCACATCGGCAATGCGATCCACGTGCACTTCAACGACGGCACGCCGAAGCTCGACATGCGCGTGGACTTCCCCATCGGTCACCGCAAGCGCCGCGCCGAAGGCATGCCGGTCCTCGTGAAGAAGTTCGAGAGCTCGGTGGCGGCTCACTACCCGGCGAGGCAGGCGGAATCCATCGTGCAATTGTTCTCGCGCGCCGACTTCGAGTCGATGCCGGTGAACGAATTCATGGCCGCGCTCGTGGCGAACTAGGACCGCCGCATCGATGGAGACGCTCGCGCTCGACGAAAAAACCTGGAAGCGACGGCTCGACGAAGGCGCCGCCGCCATGGGCGTGCAACTCGACGAGGCGCAGGCGGATCTGCTCTGGCGTTATGGCCGCATGCTTCGCGAGCGGAATGAACACGTGAACCTCACGTCCATCGTTTCGCCCGAAGGGATCCTCACGCTGCACATGCTGGACAGCCTGTCGGTGGCGTCCCAGCTGGGTGACGCACGCACGATCATCGACGTGGGCACCGGCGGTGGATTCCCCGGCGTGCCGCTGGCCGTGGCGTTTCCCGATCGTGAATTCACGCTCATCGACGGCACGCAGAAGAAGATCCGCTTCGTGGCCGAGTCGCTGACGGAACTCGACATCCGTAACGCGCATGCCACGGCAGCGCGAGCGGAGAACATGCCGAAGGGCGAGGTCTACGACGTGGTCATCGCGCGTGCGGTGGCGACACTCGCGGAGCTGATACATAACGCGGGCCGACTCGTCGCGCCCGAGGGACGCCTGCTCGCGATGAAGGGCCGGTTGCCCGAGGACGAGATTCGCGGCGTACCGCGCGGCTGGGAAGGAGAAGTGGTCGAACTGCGGATTCCGGGGCTCGATGCCGAGCGGCATCTGGTGTCGCTCCGCCGCGTCAGCAAGGCCGGCGCAAAATCCAAATCCCAGCCGACGCCTCATTGATTGACGGGTAATATCACGGCCATGAAGCGCATCATCGCGGTGGCCAATCAGAAGGGCGGCGTCGGCAAGACGACCACCGCCGTGAACCTTGCCGCTTCGTTCGCCGCCACGCGCCGCCGCGTGCTGCTCATCGACATCGATCCGCAGGGCAACGCGACCATGGGCTGCGGCGTGGAGAAGTCGCAGATCACGCGCGGCACGGGCGACGTGCTGCTGGGTGAAGCCACCGCCGCCGAATCCATCATCGCGCTCGAGTCCACGGCCGGCCTCTCGCTCATGCCGTCGAATCAGGATCTCACGGCCGCGGAAGTGCGCCTCCTCACGACCATGGCGGGCCGCGAACTCCGTTTGCGCAACGCGCTGGTCGCGGTGCAGGACCACTACGAAGTCATCCTCATCGACTGCCCGCCCGCGCTCAACATGCTCACGCTCAACGCGCTCGTGGCCGCGCAGAGCGTGCTCATTCCGATGCAGTGCGAGTACTACGCGCTCGAAGGCCTCTCGGCGCTGGTCAACACCATCGAGCAGATCCGGGAAGCCGTGAATCCGGCGCTCGAGATCGAAGGCATCCTGCGCACCATGTACGACCCGCGGAACAACCTGGCGAACGAAGTGTCGAGCCAGCTCATCCAGGTGTTCGGCGACAAGGTGTTCCGCACCATCGTGCCGCGCAACGTGCGCCTGGCCGAGGCGCCGTCCTTCGGCAAACCCGCGCTCCAGCACGACAAGGATTCCCGTGGCGCGCTGGCTTACCTCGCGCTCGCGGGCGAGATGCTGCGCAAGGAAGACGATGCCGCCGCGCAGCCCGGTGGCGCCGCGATCGAAAATCCGCCGCCCGCCGAGGCGGCTGCCGCGGTTGCCGAAGGCGAGCGTCCGCTCAACTAACTACCGGCCCCGATGAACGCCGGAGCTCCGATCGAGATCCGCGAGTTTCGCGACACCGACTGGTCCCGGGTGTGGCCGTTGCTTCGCGACACCTTCGCCACCGGCGACACCTACACCTTCCCGCCCGACATCGCCGAGGCCGACGCACGCAAGGCGTGGATAGATATCCCCGCCGCGACGTTCGTGGCCGAGGCCGCGGGCGAGATCCTGGGCACCTATTTTATCAAGCCCAACCAGCCGGGCCTGGGCTCGCATGTCTGCAACTGCGGATACATCGTGGCGTCACGCGCGCGGGGCCGCGGCATCGCGGCCAGCCTGTGCGAACACTCGCAAAGGTTCGCGATCAGCCGGGGCTTCAGGGCGATGCAGTTCAATTTCGTCGTCGCAACGAACGAGCGGGCGGTGCGGCTCTGGCAACGCCTCGGGTTCGCGATCGTGGGACGCCTGCCCGGCGCTTTCCGACATGCCGAGCTCGGTTTCGTCGACGCTCTCGTGATGTACAAGACTCTGACGGCGCAGGGCCCTTATCATTCGCGCCCATGAGCCAGAAGAAACCGGTCATGGGTCGAGGTCTCGAAGCGCTGCTCGGACAGATGTCGCGCGCTCCTCAACCTGCGCCCGCACCCCCGGCTCCGGGCGCCGCCCCCGCCGCGAGCCCCGCGCCGGTCAACAAGCTCCCCGGTGACGAACTCGCCTCGCTACCCGTGGACCTGCTCCAGCGGGGCAAGTACCAGCCCCGCGTCGACATGCGCCAGGAATCGCTCGAGGAGCTGGCCGCGTCCATCAAGGCCCAAGGCATCGTGCAGCCCATCGTGGTGCGGCCCGTCGACGGCGCCGCGCCCGGGGAATCACAGCGCTACGAGATCATCGCCGGCGAGCGCCGCTGGCGCGCCGCGCAGATCGCGGGCCTGGCGCAGGTGCCCGCGGTCATCCGTCGCGTTCCCGACGAAGCCGCCATCGCGATGGCGCTCATCGAGAACATCCAGCGCGAGAACCTGAACCCGCTCGAAGAAGCGCGCGCGCTCGAGAGGTTGATCAGCGAGTTCGGCATCACCCACCAGCAGGCCGCGGATGCCGTCGGCCGCTCGCGCGCCGCCGTCTCGAACCTGCTTCGCCTGCTGGAATTGCCGGCCGAGATCAGCGCATTCGTCGAACGCCGCGAGCTCGAGATGGGCCACGCGCGTGCGTTGTTAGGCCTGCCGCAGCGTCGCCAGCAGATCGAGGTGGGCACACTCGTGGCGAAGAAGAGCCTGTCGGTGCGCGACACGGAGAACATGGTGCGCGCGCTGCTCGCCAAGGCGTCGGGGGCGACGCCAGCCAAGGATGGAAAGGGGCTGGATCCCAACATCCAGCGCCTGCAGGACGAGCTCTCCGAGAAACTCGGCGCGCCCGTGGAGATCCAGCACGGCGGCGGCAAGGGCAAGGTGGTCGTCACGTACCACTCTTTAGATGAGCTCGACGGGATCCTCGCGCACATCAAGTAGCGCGCTGCTGCGGCTGCTGCTTCCGCTCGGGATCCTGCTCACCGGCTGCGCTGCCGGCCCGCGCGAACGCCTGCTTCATCACGACGACTTCAGCGGCGACCTCTCGCAGTGGGTCGTCGAGGCCGAAAAACCCGCGCGCGTCGTGATCCACGAGGGAGCGCTGGAGATCGATACGCCCGCGGGCGTCACCGTCTGGTTCAAGCCGAAGCTCTTCGGGCCCGTGAGGATCGAGTTCGAGGCGATTGCGGTCGCGCAGGGCGGCGCCAACGAC
>JBKPPO010000123.1:0-45826 GCA_046733635.1 Pseudomonadota bacterium
AGGCGCCGCGTACGGGGGTGCGCGGCTGCTTCGCGTGATCTGCCGATGAGCTACCGCGGCAACGCGAGCAAACTGCCCGACGTCGGCACCACGATCTTCACCGTGATGTCGCGCCGCGCCGCCGATCAAGGCGCGGTCAACGTGGGCCAGGGCTTCCCCGACTATCCCATCGATCCCGATCTCGCCGCCTGCGTCACCGAAGCGGTGGGAGCGGGGTTCAACCAATACGCGCCCATGGAAGGCAGCGTGGCCCTGCGTTCGGCCATCGCCGCCAAGATCGTCGCGGCGGGCGGCCGTGCCGTGGATCCAGAGACCGAGCTGACCGTCACCTGTGGCGGCACCGAGTCCATCTATTCGGCCATTCAGGCCGTGGTGGGTGCGGGCGACGAAGCCATCGTCTTCGACCCGTCCTATGACGCCTATGATCCCGCGATCCGTCTTGCCGGTGGGCGGTGCATCCACCTGCCGTTGAGTGGGCCTGGATTCCGCGTCGATTGGGACCAGGTTCGCGCCACGCTGAGTGACCGAACCCGGCTCATCATCATCAACAATCCTCACAACCCGGCTTGCACCGTATTCTCGGCCGGGGATCTCGATGAGCTGGCGCGCCTCACGCGGGGACGTCCCATCGTCGTGCTGGCCGACGAAGTCTACGAACACGTGCTCTATGACGGTCGCGCCCACCAGTCGGTCATGAACCATGCCGAACTGCGCGAGCGCAGCTTCGCCGTGTACTCGTTCGGCAAGACGCTTCACATCACGGGGTGGCGCGTGGGTTATTGCGTGGCGCCTGCCGGACTCACACGCGAACTGCGCAAGGTGCACCAGTTCAACACGTTCAGCATCGCTGCGCCGTTGCAGGCGGCGATCACGCTGTACCTGCAACGCCATCCCCTGGCATTCCGCGACGTCGCGGGCTTCTTCACCGCGAAGCGCGAATTGTTGTTGCGGGAACTGCAGGGCAGCGGCCTCCGGCTGCCGCCCGCGCAGGGCAGCTATTTCCAGCTCGCGGATTACAGCGGGCTCTCAGCGTTCGCCGCGCTGAGCGACATTCAGTTCACCGAGAAGCTCATCAACGAGGCCGGGGTGGCGGTGATTCCGCTGTCGCCGTTCTACCGTGAACCGCCGGCCGGCATGCGCATCGTCCGGCTCTGCGTGGCGAAGCGCGACGACACACTCCTCGAAGCCGCGAAGCGCCTGCGCGCGTACACTTCCCGGCACTAGCAGAAGGCACTCATGACGTTCCGGGTCAGCATCGTTCAACAAACCCTGGCGTGGGCGGATCCCGCGGCCAATCGTGCGAATTTCACGACCGTGCTCGCGCCACTGGCCGGCAAGACGGACCTGATCGTGTTGCCGGAGATGTTCACCACGGGCTTCACGATGAAGCCCGAGCAACTTTCGGAGCCCGCGAACGGCGAGACTCGCGCCTGGCTGATCGAGCAGGCCCGTGCACTCGATGCGGCCGTGGGCGGCAGCGTCGCCGTGGAAGAGGAAGGCCGCTTCTACAACCGGTTCATGATGGCCATGCCCGAAGGTCCTACCTACTGGTACGACAAGCGCCACCTGTTCCGGATGGGCCAGGAGCATCGGCACTACTCGCCCGGCGACCACGCGCTCATCATCGAGTGGCGCGGCGCCCGGCTGTGTCCACTCGTGTGTTACGACCTGCGATTCCCCGTGTGGAGCCGCCGCCGTCCCGAACTCGACTACGACGTGCTGATCTACGCGGCCAATTGGCCGGCGGCACGGCGGTTCGCCTGGAGCGCGCTGCTGCGCGCCCGCGCCATCGAGAACCAGGCTTACTGCGTCGGCGTGAACCGCATCGGCGATGACGGCGCGGGCATCGCCCACGCCGGCGACAGCGTCGTGCTCGATTTCATGGGCCAGCCGCTGCTCGAGCTCAACGACAAGCCGCTCGCCGCCACCGTGCCCGTCGACATCGAGGCGGTGCGCGGCTGGCGTGACAAGTTCCCCGCGCATCTCGATGCCGATGCGTTCTCCCTGAATCCCTGATCCGCCCGACATGAAGAAGCCCACGCTCGTCAATCATCCGCCCGATGTCTCCCCGCCGCCTGGCAACCAGCCGGTGATCGCGCCTATCTACCAGAGCGTCAAATTCGAGTTCGAGACCGTGGACGACACGCTGCGCATGCTGCGCGGCGATGCGCCGGGCTATTTCTACATGCGCGCCAGCAATCCCACGACGCGCCAGCTCGAGCAGACGCTCGCGAGACTGCAGGGTCGCGACGATTGCCTCGCTACCGCGTCCGGTGTGAACGCCATCGCGCAGACCTTGATCGCTCTCACGAAGAAGGGCGATCACGTGTTGTTCTTCGTCGAGACCTACGGCCCCACGCGCAACATCATCCGCCGGTTGCTCGCGCGGTTCGGGGTCGAGCACACGATGCTGTCGATCGAGGATCTGGCAGGCATCGAGAACGTGCTGGCTTCGCGGCCCACGCGGCTGGTGATCTTCGAGAGCCCGACGAACCCGGTGACGAAGATCGCGGACATCGAGCGGATCGTGGAACTGTCGCATCGCCACGGCGCATTGGCGGTTCTCGACAACACGTTCGCGGGATTCCACCAGCATGGTGAATTCGGTATCGACGTGTTCGTGCACAGTCTCACCAAGTACGCCTCCGGGACCGGGGATGTCATGGGCGGCGCCGTCATCGCGCGCCAGGAGCTCATCGATGACATGCGGCCGGATTTCTCGGTGCTGGGCGCGTTGCTGGATCCGCATGCGGCGTTCCTGATCCAGCGCGGGTTGAAGACCTACTTCGTGCGGTACACCGCGCAGACCGCAAATGCGCAGAAGATCGCGGAATTCCTGTCGGGGCATCCGGCCGTGAGCCGCTGCCACTATCCAGGCCTGCCTTCGCATCCTCAGTACGCGCTTGCGCGCAAGCAGATGAAGGAAGCCGGCACCGTGGTCACGTTCGACTTGCGGGACGGCAGCGAGGCGGCTCGCAAGTTCAGCGAGAGCCTCAAACTCTTTGCGCTGACCGCAAGCCTCGGATCCACCGAATCGCTGGTTATGCCGCCGCAGCTCGTGGGATCGCGCGACTTCACGCCCGAGCAGGTCAAGATATCCGGCGTGACGCAGTCCACGGTTCGACTCTCGATCGGACTCGAGGACGTGGGCGATCTGATCTCGGATATCGATCAGGCGCTGGCTCCGTGATCTGTTAACCCGGCTCTTGCCCGCCATTCGACCCGCTGACACGATCCGCGCAGTAGTTCGAATCCGGGAGGGGAGATGGGATCCACGGGTCTGCGCAGGTTTGCGTGCGCGATATCTTTCTCGTTGTTCGCGGTGTCGTCCCACGCGGCGGCACCGAGCGTCGATGAATTCGCGGCGCTGATCGACCGTCGTGGCGCCTCGCTGTCGCTCGACGGCAAGCGGATCGCCTATACAGGCAGGGCGGGTGACAAGCGCGCGCTGATGGTCCTCGATCTCGAGAAGCGGACCAACAAGGCCATCCTCGCCGCCGAAGAGGACTCGTTCGGCATCCAGTGGTGCCGATTCAAGTCCGATACCCGAATCGTCTGCAGCTTGCTGGGCACCGTCGATCAGGGGCAGCCGTACCAGATGACGCGCCTGATCGCGATCAACGCGGATGGCAGCAAGTTCAAGCTCCTGATCCAGCGCGCCGGCAACCTGCATTCGCAGTTCCAGGCGGATATCACCGACTGGCGGCATTCCGATCCCAAGTCCATCTATGTCGAACTGAGCCCGGAGGGATCCAACAGTCCGTTCCCGGACGTCTACGAGCTCGATGTGGAATCGGGCCAGAAGCGGATGATCCAGAAGCAGCGCTATCCGATCCGCAACTGGTACTCGGATACGAAAGGCGTGCTGCGTTATGGCGCCGGATGCGACGATCGGGGCCGCTGCGAATACGTGACGCGCGCCCAGGGTGGCGATCCCTGGGAGGTCATGACGAGTTGGGAGGCCTACAAGGATCAGGAGTTCTCCGTTCTCGGATTCGGTCCCGGCGGCGACACCTTGCTGGTGTCCCAATTGCATGAGGATCGCCAGGCGGTATTCCAGCTCGGCCTCACCGGCAAAGGCGAGAAGGAGCTGGTGTTCGCTCATCCGAAAGTGGACGTGGGTGGGGTGCTCCGCTGGCCGCTCGGCGGCGAGATCGCGGGGTTCTGGTACGAGACCGAGCGCACGCGGCGCGAGTTCTTCGACGCCGACGCGGCGGCGGTCTACCAACTGATCGACAAGAGCCTGCCGGGGACGTCGAACTCCGTCGTGAGCTCGGCGCGCGACAACAAACTACTGCTCATCGCCGCGGAGAGCGATGTCTCGCCGACGTCGTATTACCTGCTCGACCTCGAGAAGAAAGGTTTGTCGAAACTGGGCGTGCTGACCCCGGAGATCGCCACCGACACGTTCGGCGCGATGAAGCCGATTCAGATCAAGGTGGCGGAAGGCGTGGTGGTGCCGGGTTATCTCAGCACACCGCCGGGAAAGCCTGCCGAGAAACTGCCGCTGATCGTCTATCCGCATGGCGGGCCGCATGCGCGGGACGAGTGGGGATTCGACCCGATGGTCCAGCTCATGGTCAGCCGCGGCTACGCCGTGTTGCAGATGAACTTCCGTGGCTCGGTGGGTTACGGCAGGAGCTGGTACGAGGCGGGCCTGCGCAAGTGGGGCACCGTCATGGTCGATGACATCAACGCCAGCACGCGTTGGGCGATCGAGAAGGGCATCGCGGATCCAGCCCGCATCTGCGTCGTCGGCTGGAGTTTCGGTGGCTACGCGGCGCTCATGGCGAGCGTGCGGGCGCCCGAGTTGTATCGCTGCGTGGGCAGCATCGCGGGCGTGTCCGATCTGCGCGCGCTGCGTCGCCAGGAATGGCGGTTTTATGGTGGCGCGAAATCTGCCGATGAATTCCTGGGAACGACGACCGAGGAACTCGACGTAGGTTCGCCGATCAAGTCCGCGAGCAAGATCCGCGCGCCCGTGCTGCTGGTCCACGGCGAATCGGACGTCAGTGTCGACATCGATCAGAGCCGCCGCATGGCACGCGCGCTGGATTCGGAAAGGCTCGACGAGTTCGTGATCATCGAAGACGGGGATCACTCCCTGATCCGCTCGGCATGGCGCAAGACGCTGTACGAGAAGCTGGACGCCTTTCTGAAGAAGAACCTTCAGTGACCACGAAGCGAGAACGCCGCCGGGAGCGGCGTTCTCGTTCAGCAGGAACCGCTGGCCGCTACATTTTTCTGATCAACGCAAGGCTTGCCGGTCTGGATGGAAGCTTGGCGCCGCCAGCGGGTGGCGTGACATTGGACCTCGTCGGCCAGTAGTCATAGTGTTTGCAAGCTCTCGCCTATCACGTCGGTTCAGCGGGCGGGGATGCTTCCAAGGGAACCCTTAAACCGGGCGACGCGCCAGCTACAATCCGCCACCATGTCCAAAACCCTGCTGACCACCCCGCTGGCCGATGGCTTCGCCATGCCCGCCGAGTTCTCGCCCCACGCCGGCTGCTGGATGTTGTGGCCCGAGCGGCACGACAACTGGCGCGATGGCGCGCTTCCGGCGCAGCAGGCTTTTTCCGATGTGGCCGCCGCCATCGCGCGCTTCGAGCCCGTGACCGTCGGCGCTTCGGCTGCCCATTACGAGTTCGCGCGCAATCAACTGCCGCCCGCCGTGCGGGTAGTGGAGATCTCCCACGACGACGCGTGGATGCGCGACGTGGGGCCGACGTTCGTGACCAACAAGAAAGGAGAGAAGCGCGGCGTGGACTGGCGCTTCAATGCGTGGGGTGGACTCGACGGCGGTCTTTATTTTCCGTGGGACCAGGACGACGCCGTGGCGCGCAAGGTGCTCGAGATCGAACGCTCCGATCGTTACCGGGCGCCCATCATCAACGAAGGCGGCGCGATCCATGTGGATGGGCAGGGGACCGCGCTCGTCACCGAACAATGCCTGCTGAACCCGAATCGCAATCCCGGGCTATCGCGCAGCGAGATCGAACAACACCTGTGCGAGTACCTGGGCGTGCGCACGGTCATCTGGCTGGGACAGGGCGTGGTCAATGACGAGACCGATGGCCACGTGGACAACCTGGCCTGCTTCGTGAAACCCGGCGTCATCGCGTTGCACTGGACCGACGACACGCGCGATCCACAGTACGAAGTGTCCCTGGATGCGATCGAGCGCCTGCGGAGCGCGCGGGACGCAAGGGGACGGCAGATCGAAGTCATCAAGCTGCCCATGCCGGGCCCGCTGGAGCTCAGTGCGGCGGAGGCGCGCGGCATCCTCTGCAGCGACAACGCGCATCGGCGTGAAGCGGGACTTCGTCTCGCCGCGAGTTACGTCAACTTCTACATCGCGAATCGCGGCATCGTGATGCCGCTGCTCGACAAGAAAACCGACCGCCTGGCGGCGGCGCGGCTCAAACGCGCCTTCCCGGGCCGCCAGATCGTGGGCGTTCCCGCCCGCGAGATCCTGTTAGGCGGCGGCAACATCCATTGCATCACGCAGCAGGTCCCCCGATGAGCCAACGCCCCGTTCCGCGTCGCGACATCCCCGATCGCCTGCGGGTTCGCCCGAGTTCGCGGCCCAAACTCGTCGATGCCGATGCGGACCGCTGCTTCGGCTGGGACAAGGACAAGGCCGTGGCCGCCACCGCGGAGAACCTCGCCCGGCTCGAGGAGCTGCAATACAAGATGTACGCCGACGGCCGCTTCGCGATGTTGATCGCGCTGCAGGCCATCGATGGCGGCGGCAAGGACAGCACCATCCGGCGCGTGTTCGGCGCGTTCAACCCGCAGGGCTGCACGGTCACCGCGTTCAAGGCGCCCACCGCCGACGAGCTGCGCCACGATTACCTGTGGCGGATCCACAAACACGCGCCTCCCAAGGGCGAGATCGCGGTGTTCAATCGCTCGCATTACGAGGACGTGCTCATCGTGCGCGTCAACGATCTGGTGCCCGAGGACGTGTGGAGCCGCCGTTACGAGCAGATCAACGAATTCGAGCGGCTGCTGGATGCCTGCGGCACCCGTGTTGTAAAAATTTTCCTGCAGATCAGCAAGGATGAGCAGCGGCTGCGTTTCGAAGAGCGGCTCACGGACAGGCGCAAGAACTGGAAGTTCGATACCGGCGATCTGGAGAAGCGGCAACAGTGGAGCGCCTACACGCGCGCGTTCGAAGCGATGTTCTCCCGGTGTTCCACCGACCACGCGCCGTGGTACGTAGTGCCCGCAAATCGGAAATGGTTCCGTGACTTTGCCGTCTCACAGCTATTGATTTACGAGTTCGAGCAGTTGCCGCTGCGTTTTCCCGCGGCTAACTTCGATCCCAAGTCCATCAAGCTTGTTTGACGTGTGTTTGTGAGGATGTCGTCATCCGGCGACGATTGACGGGACCCCGGGGGATTGTTGTTAGACTAGGGCTCGTTATCCCCACCAAGACGAGAGGACTCCGGAATGGCTGCCAAGAAGAAAGGTGCCCGGCACATGCGCGAATGGTCGGAGGGCGACATGAAGAAGCTGCGCGCATTCGCCAAGTCGAAGATTTCCGCGCGCGTGGCCGCGTCGAAGCTGGGGCGTTCGCCTGGCGCCGTGCGCTACAAGGCGATGATGGAAGGGGTGTCCTTCCGCTCGATCAACCGCAAGAAATAGCGGCATTCCGGCCGCGAATCACGTGTTCTGCAGCTCCCGATGCGCCTCATCCAGCCATTCGCGCTGGGCTTTGCGGTAATGCGCGGGAGCGAACTTGGCCCGGTCCAGCAACGCCTTGAGCGTTTGCTGGGCCAGCGGCCGCTGATCCGAACGGATCAATAATCTCGAATACCGCACTGCCGCTTCGGCGCCCGCAAAGTACTCCACCAGGGCCGCGTACTCGGACAAGGCCTTTTCCCGGTTGCCTTCCTCCTCGAGAGCGCGCGCATAGAGGAGGTGTCCATCCGACGATTTGAAGTCAGGATGTTTGGCGATCAGGTCGTCGAGCGTCTGGCGCGCGGCCGCCGGCTCGCCGGCTTCGAACTGCGCGCGCGCGAATCCCAACAATAATTTGGGATCATCAGCGAAAACTCCTGTCAGACAGGTCCTATAGATAGGCAACGCCTCCTTGGCGCGACCCAGCCGCACCAGTTCATCGGCGTACTTTTGTTTGGACGCCACGTTGCCGGTGATGTGCATCTCGTTCTCGAACTTGCGCAGGTTCGCTTCGGGATCGAGCGTGGTCCGGATGCCGCGCACCGCGCGCTGACTGCCTCGCGAGCGCAGGAGCTCCGGCAGGATCTCCGCGGCGATGTAAACGGCGGGGCCGACGAACGGGACGATGGTGAGCAACACCACGAGTACGTACACCCAGATGGTGTTGCGGCCGGTCTTGATGCAGTGGACGACGAGACCCAGCGAGATGAGTCCGGAGATGACGTATAGCGCAAACATGTTCAGTCGGAGGAATAGTCCACGGAGAGGAAGGCGGCGCGGCCGCGAGCGGGGAAGTAGCGATAGTTGCCGAAGGCGAAGTCCGCGCGGTCGGCATAAGCCGTATCGAGCAGATTGTCCACGCGCAGGCTGACCTTCACCAGGTTCGCGCTCGTCCAGCTCAGGCGGAAGTTGGCGACCTCGTGGCCGGGATACCTGGCGGTGTTCGCCGCATCCAGGTAGTAAGACCCGAGGAGATTCAGCGAAAGCCCCGCCTGCCATTGCCGCGTGGCGCCGAAGGGCATGCGCACGTCCAGCGCGTGCACGTGGCGCGGCGCCGTGTCGATGTCGTTGCCGTCGACGATCGTCTCGCCGCCTTCGATGGAGCGAGAGAACGCGTACTCGTGTTGCGCCAGCGTGCCGGCGAGGCTGATGAACAGCGGCTGCGCGCCGATGTTGGCGTCGTAGGTCACCTCGTATTCGAAGCCCCGGTGGCGCGTGGCGCCATCGCCCACGTTGAAGCCATTGGACTCGCGGAGGATCACGTTCTCCTTGCTCATTTGGAACACCGCAGCGTTCACGGACACCGGACCCAGCGGGCTGAACTTGTAGCCGAGCTCCACGGAGTCGAGGTGTTCGCTGTCGAGGTCCGCGACGGTCTGCTGGCGCTGCAGGCGATACAACTCGGTCATCTCGGGCGGGCGGTAACCGGTGGAGGCGTTCACATAGATGTGATGCCCGAGATTCGGTGACCAGGCCAGCGTGACCCGCGGCGAGACGTTGTCGAAGCGATCGCTGCGATCGGCCGGCCGCGAATACAGGCAACCGGCGGCGCCGCAGGGCGCCCCGTTCTGGTCGGTGTTGCCATCCAGCATCCGGTTGTCGTAGTCGTAGTTAGTCGTGTCCGCGCGCAGCGCGGCCGTGGCCGAGAACGTGGGCGAGAATTCGTACGCCAGCGAGACCGTGGCGCCGATGGTGTTCGAGTCCACCCCGTAGTCGTAATGGAAGCCTGCGGGCCGTATCGCGTTGGCGGCCGGCGCGCCATCGGTGGCCGGGCCCGGCTGGAACTCGGTGAGCTCCGTGGTCGCGGTTTCGGCATCGAGTGCCAGGCGCGCGCTGAACGCGCCACGCGGCAACAGCAGGGCGCCCATGACCATGTAGCTGGTCTGCGCGTTGTGCTCGAGCGGCTTGCCGATCAGGAAGTGCTGGCTGAAGTCCATGCGGGAGCGGCGATAGATGCCTGCCACCTGCAAGGTGTCCTCTGCGCCCAGTACACCAGCGCGTTCGAAGTGCGCCGACACGCGGGCGCTCGAGGCATCGCGGAAGGCTTCCGGATTCGGATTGCTGCGGGCGAGCGACTCATCGCGATAGCTGTTGAAGCCCTGGATGAATCCCGCGGTCTCCTGGTTGAGGACGGTGCCCGTGGCCCGCAGCCGGAGCTGGCCTCCGCCCACGTCGAGATCCGACAGCAGATTGAGCTTGAGTTCGTCCACGCCGGAAGCATCGCGCCAACCCGGCGCGCGAGTGGCCACGCCGTAGGCGGCGATCGAGGGTTCCGAATCCAGGCCGAAGGAATGCGCAGCGCCGAGGCTGATCCGCTTGAAGGAGTCCGAACCCGATTCGCCACCCACGAAGAGGCGAGGCAGGTATCTGGCCGACGGCGTAATGGTGTTGATGATGCCGTGCACGGCGCTGGCGCCAAACAACGCCGAGCCCGGGCCGCGAAGCACCTCCACCGAGTCCGCCTGCTCGTAGTTGACCTCGAACATCTCGTTGAGATTGCAGAATCCCACGGGGCGGATGGGCAGGCTGTCCTCCGCCACGAGGAAGGCGCCGCAGGCGCCGGCGCCCGTGAGCACGGGAGAGCGGATCGCTGCGAGGCTTTCCGCGCCGCTGCCTCGCTGCACGTACACACCCGCTGCGCGGTTGAGCAGCTCGGCCTGATGTTTGGCGCCTACCGAGGCGAAGTCGTGGCCATCGAGCCGCGAGACGCTGGCGGGAGCCACGCGCACGGAGATGGGCTCACGCGTGGCGGTGACCACGATGTCCTCAGGTGGAGTGGTGGGTTCTTCGGCTTTGGCGCCGAGCGGCAGCAATGCCGCGAGGACGAGGAGGTTACGCATGTTGAGGTGGCCGATTATCACTGCGAACGACTATCCTTGCCACGCCGTCGAATGAAACAAAACGCGAGAAAAACCGCCTTGTTTGCCCTGCTGGCGCTGATCGCCGCGGCGGGAGCGCCCGCCCAGCAGGCCACGGCGGAACCGGCGGCCCGCCCGCGCATTGGGCTGGTGCTTTCGGGTGGCGGAGCGCGCGGCGCCGCCCACATCGGCGTACTCAAGGTGCTCGAGGAGAACCGCGTGCCCGTCGACGCCATCGCGGGCACCAGCATGGGCGCGGTCGTAGGCGGCCTGTACGCCTCGGGACTCTCCGCCGCCGACATTGAACGCGTGATGACCTCGGTGGATTGGCAGGACGCCTTCCGCGACCGGCCGGCGCGCAGCGATCTGAACTTCCGCCGCAAACTCGAAGACCAGAACTTCCTCGTCAAGTTCCCGCTGGGCCTCAAAGGCCGCAAATTCCGTCTGCCGCGCGGCCTCGTGCAAGGTCAGAAGCTCACGCAGATCCTGCGCGGACTCACATTGCCCGTGGCGCAGGTGCAGACCTTCGATGAACTCGCGATCCCGTTCCGCGCCATCGCCACGGACATCGTCACCGGCGACCGCGTGATCATGGACCGGGGCGATCTAACTACGGCGATGCGCGCCAGCCTGTCGGCGCCGGGTGTGTTCGCGCCCGTGGAATCCGAAGGCCGCATGCTCGTGGACGGCGGCCTGTCCTCGAACCTGCCCATCGACGTCGCCCGCAGCATGGGCGTCGACATCCTCATCGTCGTGGACTGCGGCTTCCCGCTGCTCGAGCGCGGCAAGCTGATCTCGGTCGCGACCGTGTCGAACCAGATGCTCGCCATCCTGATCCGGCACAACACGGCGGAGCAGCGCAAGACGCTGACCGCGAACGACGTGGTCATCGATCCGGCGTTGGGCGATTTTTCCTCGCTGGATTTCACCGAACACGTGAAGGCCATGGTGCTCGGGGAAGAAGCCGCGCGCGGGCAGGCCGCGCGTCTTGCCGCGTTGTCCGTGCCGGAATCCGAATTCCGCCAGATCATGGCGTCGCGATCCACGATCCGGTCGGACCTGCCGCGCGTGGATTTCCTGCGCATCGAGCCGGGCGCCGAGAAATACGCCGGGGCCATCCAGGAGCTGTTCGGCAACCAGGTCGGCAAACCCGTGAACCCGCGCTGGCTCGACAAACGGGTCGGCGAACTCTACGGCCAGGGCAATCTCGAGATCTTCGACTACCGGCTCGTGGAAGGGCCGGGTCTCGCGGCGGGCGGGCTGGTGCCGGGGGGCGCTGGAGATCCTGCGGCGGCGGAGCCCACCGCCTACGGGCTGGCGTTCACCGCGCGCCGCAATTCCTGGGGACCTAACTATCTGCGTTTCGGGCTGTCGTTGCAGAACGATTTCGAAGGCAACTCCTCGTTCAATGCGGCCGCGCGCGGCACGCTCGCGGAGATCACGAAGTACGGAGGCGAGTGGATGTGGGACATCCAGGTTGGCGAGACGCCGCGCGTCGCCACCGAGATCTACCTCCCCGTGGGTTATCGCTCGCGCTGGTTCGTCGCGCCGCATGCGCAGTTCCAGATCCGCACGTTGCCGCTCGTGGACGAGGACGAACGGCTGGTCGCGGAATACCGTGTGCGCACCACGGACTACGGTGTGGACCTGGGCCGCGAGCTCGGCAACTTCGGCGAGATCCGCGTGGGCGCGGGGCGGACCATCGGTTCGGAGCGCGTGCGCATCGGCGATCCCCTGCTTCCGCCCTCGGAGTTCGACTCCAACAACCTGTTCGCCGAGTTCCGCTACGACACGCTGGATGACGTGAATTTCCCGCGCCGCGGAGCTTCGTTCTCTCTGGGCTGGCGCGGAGAACGCGAGGGCGGCGGAGATTCCGAGAGTGCGGACTTGCTGCTGTTCGACCAGCTCTACGCGCATTCCTGGGACCGCAACACCGCGATCCTCTGGACTTCCGCGGGCACGCGCCTCGACTCCGACGTGGATGTCGTGCGTTCGCAATTCTCGCTGGGCGGGTTCTTCAATCTCTCGGGCGTCACGCCCGGGACCTTGATCGGTCCGCACTTCGCCATCGCCCGCGGCATCTATTACCGCCGCATCGGTGAAGGCGGGCAGGGATTCCTCAACGTGCCTGTCTACCTGGGCACGTCGCTCGAGGTGGGCAATGTGTGGAATGCGCGCCGCGACATCTCGTTCAGCACGGCGCGCACGAATGGCAGCGTGTTCCTGGGGATGGATACGTTGCTCGGCCCCGTGTACTTCGCCACCGGGTTCGACGACGAGGGCGGGTCGGCTTACTACCTGTTCCTGGGCCGGACATTTTAGCGCCGTTGGCGCAAAGCGAACTTCATGGCGCCGAAGCGGCGCCATCCATTTGATGGTTGGGGCGTCGTGAAGTCGCCCGCTGGCGGGCGGCTACAGCCCGCGGCTCTCGTGCAGCTTCTCCACCTTCTCGAACTTGAGCGCGGGCTTGTCACCCGGACGCGAGTATTCGTGTTTGCGGGCCATTTCGGCCAGCGCGACGTCGCGTTCGGCGGCGGTGCCGTACCAATGTGTCTTGTTCCAGTCCGCGCCCAGGAGCTTGCGGAACGGATCGCCGGCCTTCAGCGTGATGCGCACGCCATAAGGACGCTGGATGCCCGCATCGGGACGGCGCAGATTGTGAGGATGGACGATCGCCATGGAAGCTCCGGAACCGGTTCTACGGGAAAGGACGTAAGGGTACGAATCGCTTCGCGGCTTCGCAAGGAATTGACCCGGAAATCGCGCGCCAGTCGTTGCTACCAGGCCGGGGCGGCCAATAACATCCGACTTCAGGTCAGCCGGGAACGAAAATGCGAAGCGCAGCCTGGATCATCGTGGGACTAACGCTCTCGGCGGCGGCTTTTGCGCAGCGCCCCGTATCCCGCGATGAGTTCTACGCGTGGTCGGAGCGTGAGCGCCTGATGGACGAAATCGTCATCCGCGCCAACAACGTCAAGCCTCGCCGCCGCGATGCTCCGCTGCGGGAACTCAACATCACGGACAACGAGATTCGCGAGGTCGAGTCGCTGGTGCAGGAAGTGCTCCCTCGGAGCATGGTCAACATCTCGCCCGTGGTGACCGGCTGCCCTTGCGAAGAAGGCCGCGGCTGCACGGATCAGCTCTACGTCATGGCTTCCGCGGGCACCGTGACTCGTGGACTTCAGATCTCGAAGATCGAGGGGCAGTGGAGGATCGGAGCCGTGCAGAGCTGGTGGCTGGACTATGAGCGCCTGCAGACGCGGGTGCGAGAACTGGACTGGGTGAAGAGTCACGAGCAGCGGTGGGAAATTATCAGCAAGTTTCCGTCCTGTCCGGGATCCCGGTCTGATATCCAGTCCGTATTGACGAAATCGAACACGAATCCATGAGCCAAAAGACACCGATCACGGTCCGCCCCGTTTCACCCGAGGATTACAACGCCTGGCGTCCGCTCTGGGACGACTACAACGCGTTCTACGAGCGCGTCGGTCCCACGGCATTGCCCGATGAAGTCACGGAAACCACGTGGCGCCGGTTCTTCGACGCCAGTGAGCCCGTGCACTGTGTAGTTGCGGATCGCGAGGGAAAACTCGTCGGCACCTGCCATTACATCTTCCATCGCAGTACGTCGCGACTCGCGCCGGTGTGTTATCTGCAGGATCTGTTCACGGCGGCTGACTACCGCGGACATGGAATCGGGCGTGCGCTCATCGAAGCCGTGTACCGCCTGGCGAAGGAGGCGGGCAGTACTCGCGTGTACTGGCTGACGCACTCCACGAACACGCCGGGGCGCACCCTGTACGACAAGGTGGCGCGCAATCTGGGATTCATCCAGTACGTACATGAAGTGCCCTGACGCGTATGGCCGAAAACAAGACCAAGGCCACCACGGTCAGCGTCACGGACTTCCTCAAGAAAAAGGCCAGCGACGCGCAGCTCGACGATTGCAAAGAGCTGACGAAGCTATTTCGTGAGCTGACCGGCAAGCCGCCGCGGATGTGGGGGCCGAGCATCGTTGGCTTCGGCTCTTACCACTACGTGTACGACAGCGGCCGGGAAGGCGATGCGCCGCTCGCGGGGTTCTCCCCGCGCGGCAAGGAGATCGTGCTGTACGTGAATGCCTCCGCGTCGAAGGCGCTGTTGGCAAAGCTTGGCAAACATCGCGCGGGCGCGGGATGTCTCTATCTCAAGAGCCTGGCCGACGTGGATCTCGCCGTGCTTCGCAAGCTGGCGCAGGCATCGATCGAGGATCTTCGAGCGCGCTATCCCGCGAAGGCGCGCTGAACGGCACGTCGAGGAGATAGGCCAGGACTCGAGGTCTCTATCCACCCACGCGCCAAGGCAGGCAATTTCACAGTTTCCGGTCGCCAGCTCCTTCGCGGTCCTGCCAGTTCAGGATCCGGCGGGTGATGAAGAGATAGAGCTTCTTGCCGGTCGCCATCCAGGCGCGCGAGAGCCAGGAGCGCCGCGCCAGCACGCGCTTCTCGCGGGCGGTCAGGCGCTCCGGAAGATAGGTCCGCTTGTGCTTGAGAAGGTGGCGCAGGTCGTCGTGGCCGCGGGCGCGAGCCAGTGGACCGCGTCCGCGTCGAAGCACCGTGGCGAGCTGGAAGTCCACGAGTGCGGGGCGGCCATCCGGGGTCACCAGCCAGTTGGTCTCCTTGGCGAGGTCGTTGTGCAACACGCCGACGGCGTGAAGCTGGCGCACCAACCGCAGTGCGCATCGAAAGTAGGCGGGGTCGCGAGGGCGCGCGATCTGCATGGGCTGAGCCTCGATCCAGCTCCGCGTGAGCGAGTGAGAGTCCTGCGCCAACAAGCGCGGGATGCCTTCGATCCCGGAGAGTTCGAGGTGCGTCAGCGCCCGCCGTTCGCGGCGGAGCAGGATGCGCGCGAGCCAGCGCGCCCAGGATCGGGCGGGGCGAGTGTCGCGGATCACGCGCTCGCCTTCGCGCGTGATGGTGCCGAAGGTGTCGTATTTGAGTAGCACCGGATCGAGCCGCGTCCCCATTTGCTAGGAAACGAGGAATGTCCCCATTACTGCCATTCGCCGCGCAAACCGGCGACGATCTTCTGCAGGCCGGTGGCGCTGGCGTCGTCGCCGGGCACGGGCGCGGTGACGATCATCTCGATTCGTGACCAGAAGCGGCTGGGTAGTTTGGACATCGGCGCTTTGCCTTCGCGGCGGCTGAAGAAGCTTCCCCAGAGCCCGCGCAGCGCCATCGGCACTACCGGTACGGGCCGGCGCTCCAGGATCTTCTCCACGCCTTTCTTGAACTCGTTGATCTCGCCGTCGCGGGTCAGTTTGCCTTCGGGAAAGATGCAGACGACTTCACCCGCGGCAAGTTCGGAGTCGATGCGGTCGAACGCCCGTTGCAGCGCCTGTGGATCCTCCTTCGCGGGTGCGATGGGGATGGCGCGCGCGGTGCGGAAGATGAAGTTCAGCACCGGCACCTTGAAGATGTTGTGGTCCATGACGAATCGCACCGGGCGCCGCACGGTGCCGCCGATGACGAGCGGATCCATGAAGCTCACGTGATTGCAGACGATTAGCACGGGGCCGCGCTCGGGGATGTTCTCGAGTCCACGCACCTTCACCCGGTACATGATGCTCACGAGGATCCAGATGAGGAACCTCATCAGGAACTCCGGCACCAGCGAGTAGATGTAGACCGCCACCGCGGCGTTGAGCACCGCGGCGAGGATGAAGAGCTGCGGGATGCTGAGATCCAGCACTTCGAGCCAGAAGATGGCGAGGCCCGCGGCCAGCACCATGAAGCCGGCGTTCAGGATGTTGTTGCAGGCGATGATGCGCGCGCGATGACTCTCCGCGCTGCGCTGGAGGATCAGCGCGTACAGCGGCACGATGAACAGGCCGCCGAACACGCCGATGAGCGCGCAGTCGAGCACGATGTCCCAGCCGCCGTGCTGCACGAACGAGAGCCAGGAGACCACCGGTTCACCGGCGGCATGCACTCCCGGGTGCTCGAAGTACAGGTCCAGCAGGCAGACGGTGAGGCCGATAGAGCCCAGCGGCACGAGGCCGATCTCCACCTTGTGACCCGAGAGCTTCTCGCAACACAACGATCCGATGGCCGTACCCAGCGAAAAGGCCGCGAGCAATAGCGTGTACACCGTCTTGTCGCCGCCAAGCACGTCGCGCGCATACGCGGGAAGCTGCGCGAGGAGCAGCGCACCCACCAGCCAGAACCAGGAGATTCCCAACAGGGACAGGAAGATCGCCCGTGTCTGCGCGGCGATGCGAATCACCCGCCACATGGCGCTGACCGGATTGAAATCGATCTTCAACGACGGATCGGTGGCCTCGGCGCGCGGGATCAGTCGCGCGCAGCCGTACATGACGAGCGCCACGACGATCAACGCGATGGAAGCGGCGACATGCGCATCGCTGGAGCCGCCCTTCGCAGCCTCGGCCGAGGATGTCGGTGCGAGCAACCCACCCGCGATCGTGCCGATCAGGATGGCGATGAAGGTGCCGGCATCCACGAGCGCATTGCCACCCACGAGTTCGCTCTGGCGCAGGTGCTGCGGCATCAATGAGTACTTGAGCGGACCGAACAACGTCGCGAGCACACCCATGAGGAAGATGAGCGTGAGGAGCGAGGGCACGTGCGAGAAGTACAACGCCGCTGCGGCGCCGAACATCAGCACCACCTCGGCGAGCCGCGTCTGGCGGATCAGCCGGCTCTTCTCGTACTTGTCGGCGAGTTGCCCGGCCAGCGCCGAGAACAGGAAGAAGGGGAGTATGAACAGGCCCTGCGCGGCGTTGGCCATGATTCCCGCATTGTGGGCCGCCGCGCTCGCGCCGAACGTGAGCGACACCACCAGCGCGTTGCGGAACAGGTTGTCGTTGAATGCGCCGAGGAACTGAGTCAGGAAGAAGGGCAGGAAGCGGCGCGTGCCCAGCAGGCTGAACTGCGACTTCTCGGCGCCGGGCACCTGCTCGGGTAGCTGCATCAGGCTCGGGCCGGACCGCGGGGCGTTGTCTGCATGGCGGCTTATATAACGTGCCTCGCCCGGGTTTGCCAGAACGGGCGGCGCGAGTGTTGCCGGTGTCAAAAACCGCTACAGTGCGCATCGTCTTTCCGAGGTGCACATGAAGCTTCCGCTGTACGCCGCATCGTTTGGCCTGCTGGCCGTCCTCGCCGGCTGCACTACCTACAAGCTCTGGAGCGTGGCGGACAGCGATCAGGACACGCAGACCGTCGCGTTGTTCTACGAGTACCGCAAGTTCGAGAGTCCCCAGGTGGACGAACGCGCGGGCGTCGAGATGGCCCGGGAGCGTTGCAAGGACTGGGGTTATCCCAGCGCCGCACGCAAGGGTGAAGACCGCCGGTGTGTGGATGGTGTCGAGAGCAGTTGCTCACGCTGGCGTGTGATCCGCGAGTACCGCTGTCTCGGCGGCGCGAAGAAGTAGTTCGATCGAGCGGGAATCAGCGCTGCGCCACGGCGCTGGATTCGAACACCGCGAGCTTCTGGCCCTGCGCGTCCGTGAACTGGAGCTGGCTGCCGACGATGGACCAGCGCGCCACGTTCGAGAACATCTCGAGATAACGCTGCTCGAGCTGCATGCGGGCGGGGTCCAGGCAAGCCATCTTCGTCGCGCCCATTTGTTCGAACCGCAGGGTGTCGTTGCTGAGCGCGTAGCCGCCGAACATGCGATTGCATCCGGCAAAACCCGTGGCCCGCGAATTCTGCGACTGGAGCTGGAGGCTCACCGCGTTCTCGCCCGCGGGATTGTCCACGACGAGCTCGCCGAGCTGCGTGAGCCGCCAATTCGTGGTCGCCAGCGGAACCGAGGCAGCGGCGCTCACGTCCTTGTCATGCGTGGCGCAGCCGGCGCCGATAGTTAGGAGCGCGTTCACGGCGATGGCGCACAACAGCAGGGTGGGCTTTTTCATGCGCGGAGCCTACACCCGGCCGCGGCGCATCGAATGTCAGAAAGTGTGCTCAGCTGGCGAGCCGGAACTCCGCGGCCACGGCCACGAGCACCCACAACAGGAAGAATGATCCGGCGTCGAGGAACGCCTTCCAGAACACCGCCGGGCGCAAGTCCACGTGTTCGGGCAAGGGGATGCCGCGGCCGGGCCACCACATGTTCGGCGTCGCGGCGACATAGTCCTTGAACTGGTCGGGAAATGCGTCGGCCAGGAATTGCTCCTCGCAGGAGGCCGCATAGGTCACGAGCGCGATGATCAGCACCACGACGATGGCGCAGAGAAGCACGGATTTGGACGTGAGGCCCAGGCCGAGCGCGCCCAGGATCGAGCTCGCGTAAAGAGGATGCCGGCAGCGAGCGTAGGGGCCCGACGTCACCAGCTCCGCGTCCTTGTGGCCGGCGATGAACACCGAGCACCAGATCCGGCCGAGGCAGGCGAGCGTCACGAGGATGAAACCTGCGATGCCCGCGGCGTAATACAGCCAGGCCGGAACGTCCGCAGGCCCGATGACCGTGGTGGCGGCGATCAGCGCGAGGTAGATCGCGAACGTGGCGCGCAGGCGGGGCGTGCTGGCGGAGTCGGTCATGGGCGCGGCAGTGTAGCCGCTCGGCGGGGGCAATAAAGCCTGCCCCGGCGCGGTCTTGAGTAATGCGACTCTCATCCCCACACTTCCGCAACTTTCCCGCCCCCCTTTTCCAGGAGATCCCATGGCCCTCCTCAGCAAGAAGACCACGCTTCCCGCCCACGACCAGGCGCTGCCCGGCCGCACTACGCCGCTGCCGCTGACCGGCAGACACTTCGTCAACGGCACGCAGATCAAGCAGCCTGCCGCGAACGGGCTGGAAGAGGCCATCTTCGGCCTGGGGTGCTTCTGGGGCGCCGAGCGCAAGTTCTGGCAGATCCCGGGCGTAGTGACGACGGCCGTGGGATACGCGGGCGGATTCACGCCCAACGCCACTTACGAAGAAGTCTGCTCGGGTGGCACCGGCCACACCGAAGTGGTGCGCGTGATCTACGACCCTAACAAGGTGAGTTACGAAGCGCTGCTCAAGGCGTTCTGGGAGTCGCACGATCCCACGCAGGGAATGCGCCAGGGCAACGACGTCGGCACGCAGTACCGCTCCGCCATCTACTACACCACCGACGAGCAGAAGCAGGCGGCGGAGCAGGGCAAGCGTCGCTACCAGGAGGCGCTGAGCAAGGCGCATCGCGCGACGATCACGACCGAAATCCTGGAAGCGCCGGAGTTCTACTACGCCGAGGAGTATCACCAGCAGTACCTCGCCAAGAATCCGAACGGATACTGCGGGCTCGGTGGCTGCGGGGTGAACTACACGCCAGCGGTGGAAGTGGCCTGAATCTGGCAGCCGATCAACCGCCCGCCGGGCTGGTACTCCGCCGGGCGGATGGGGTGGCCGCACGCGCCGTGGCGCGGTTGCCGATGGAGATCGCCACCAGGATCCAGGCCAATGCGCAACCCGTCATCCCGCCGACCGCGATATGGAAGAGCTGCGAATCGATGCTGTGCGACGGATGCAGCGCGTGATGGACGATGGCCATCAGGGCGGCCATGCCGGCGATGAACAGCAACGAGAAGATGCGGTCGACTGCGGTGACCGGCGGAAGCGCCTCGTGAATGGTGAGACGCTCGGGGTGCGGCGCCGCGAGTAGTTTGACCAGCCAGCGCGCCAGTAACGCGAGACCGATCACCGTGCTCAGATGCTGCAGGAATCGGTACAAGGGCAAACGGAAGTTTTCATCCGCAAACAACGTGACGTGGAAGAAGGGAATGTTCTGTGTCACGGTCGTGTTCGAATGCGTGAACGCATCCCAGATGAGATGCGTGAACGCACCCGAGACGATGCCGAGCGAGGCTGAACCCGCGGCGCGCCACGTGAGCCGGTCGGAGGCGGGAAACCGGGGCCGCCAGGAGTCGGGTAGCAGAGCCAGTGAGGGACGTTCGAGCACGCGAACGTAGAAAAACCACACTGCCATGGCAATCGGCCAGCAGAACACCAGCACACCTGGGATGCTGTGAGTCGACACGCGCTCGATACCGAACGGCAGGAAATAGGCGAAGTCCGGTGACATGCTGCCGAGCATCAGCGCTGCCAGCGGCAAGCGGCCCCGGCAGAGCCTGTAGATGGGGAGGGCGGCGGCGGCGTGCGAAATGGTGAGTGGCATGGCCAGCAAGCTACCGGCCCGTTCTGTCTATCCCGTGATGGATCGTGGCAAAAAAAGGCGCGCTGGCCGGAGCCAGCGCGCCATCCTCGAACGCCCACGGACAATGCCAGGGGGAAGCCCGGCGCGTTCGAGGTCCCCGCGGACTGGCCGCGAGCGGATCGTCTTCCTGATAGTGGTAGACGCGGATGCGCGTCCTTACCGTCAAGTACCGTGTCTGAAATGGGTGGGGAACGCTCGCTAACACGGCGGGTTCGGACGGCGCAATTGGCGCTAGGTCGTGTGCGCGGCTCGGATGCCCGATCGCTCTCGTTTTTCTCATCGGGTTGAACGATCATCGCGCCAACACGCGGAGCAGAGGGGGAATAGCTTGAAAGCATCCATTTTTATCGCGGCTTCCGCGCTGCTTGCTTTCACCACGCCTTCGCCTGCTGTCGCCGCCGAAACGAAAATCCTGTTCCTGGCGGGGCCGCGCGATCACGGGGGCCCCGGGCGGCATGAATACGAGCGGGATCTGCGCACGCTGGCGCAGTCGTTCGAACGTTCGACCAATCTTCCGGGGGTGAAGACCCAGGTGCTCGTGGGTTCGGTGCCGCGAGATCTGGCCGCAGTGGAGGGCGCGTCGGCCATCGTCATCCATTCCAGTTCCGATCGCGACGCCAACGAGATCCATCCGCTGTATCCGCCGAATCCGTCTACCAACGGACGCGGTTACGATCCGGAAACGACGGCCTATCTACAGCGGCTCGACGAGCTGATCAAGGTGAACAAGATTGGTGTGGTGGTCTTCCACTACGCTCTGTGGGCCGAGACTTGGGCGGCGCGCCGGCAGTATCTGGCGTGGACCGGCGGTCTGTGGGTGCAGGGCGGCTCCAAGAATCCCGTGGACGAATGGGCCATGACCTTCGAGGCGAAGAAGCACCCGATCCTTCGGGGCGTGAAACCATGGACGTTCCGGGACGAGGTGTTCTGCCGGTTCTTCCTGCCCAATGATGCGAGGCGCACGCCGCTGCTGCTCGCTACACCGAAGGAAGACAATCTCAGGATCGGTGCGCAGATCGCCTCCTGGGCCTATGAACGCGAAGACGGCGGACGCTCCTTCGTATTCGGTGGCCTGGATTTCCGCGACAATCTCGCTCGGGACGACTACCGGAAGTTCCTGCTCAACGGAATCGCCTGGGCGGCGCAACTGGAAGTGCCCAGGAAGGGAATCGAATCGCCAGTTCCGGACGTCAGTGACGTTTCTCCCGCGGTCCCTCGTCCCGTCAAGTGAACCATGACTAACTACCTTCGCCTTCTCCCGGCCCTGATCGCCTTGGGGATGTTACCGGTATCGGGGTGGGCCGCGGGACGGCCGACGCAATGGGCGGACTATGGCGGCACTCCCGACCAGTCCAGGTATGTGGTGACGCCGGATATCACCAAGAAAAACGTGTCGAAGCTCGCCGTATCGTGGATCTACCCCAACGCCGACGAACGCAACTACCAGTTCAATCCGGTGATCGCCGACGGTGTCATGTATGTGCTGGCGAAGAACAGCTCGCTCGTCGCCATCGACGTCGCGACGCGCAAGGAGCTGTGGATCCATGCGAACCTCCGCGGCATCACCAACCGTGGCGTCAATCTCTGGCGCAGCAAGGATGGCAAGGAGAGCCGCCTGATCTTCGCCATGGACGATCTGCTGCAGGCCATCGACGCCCGCACCGGAAAATCCATCCGCGACTTCGGTGTCGATGGTGTCGTCGATCTGCGTGAGGGACTGGATCGCGATCCTGCCTCGGTGCGGCGCGTCGCATCGGCCACGCCGGGCAGGGTGTTCGAAAACCTGCTCGTTCTCGGCAGCTCGCCCGGAGAGGGGTATTTCTCACCGCCGGGACACATTCGCGCCTACGACGTGCGCTCGGGAAAGCTCGTCTGGAAATTCCACACCATCCCGCGGCCTGGCGAATACGGCTACGACACCTGGCCCAAGGACGCGTGGAAGTACGTGGGCGGCGCGAATGTCTGGGGAGAGATATCCCTCGATGCCAGGCGTGGCATCGTCTATCTACCCGTGTCGTCGCCCACGTACGACTACTACGGGGCGGATCGTTGGGGTATCAACCTGTTCAGCGACAGCCTGCTGGCGCTGGACGCGCGCACCGGCAAGCGGCTCTGGCACTTCCAGATGGTGCATCACGATCTCTGGGACTACGATCCCACGGCCGCACCGCAGTTGCTGACGATTCGCAAGGATGGCAAACGAATCGATGTCGTGGCGCAGGCCACCAAGCAGGGCTTCGTGTTCGTTTTCGACCGCGTCAGCGGCGTGCCCGTGTGGCCCATCGAAGAGCGTCCGGTGCCGGCGAGCGACGTTCCCGGCGAGCAAGCCTGGCCCACGCAGCCTTTCTCCACGCTGGAGCCGACGGCTCGACAAGTGGTTCGCGCGGATGACCTGACGCCCTATCTCATCTCCGAGGCGGAGCGTGCGGACTGGCGAGAACGTATCGGCAAGGCGCGCACCGGATTGTTCAATCCACCTTCGACGGAAGAATCCGCGGTGGTTCCCGGCGCGGTTGGCGGAACCAACTGGGGCAACACGGCCGCGAATCCAGGCAAGGGCGTTCTCTATCTGCTGAACCAGGATTTCCCGTCTTTCTACAAGCTGAAGGAGCGGCGCGATCGCAACGTGGCCGGAGGGCTCGGACGGTTCGGCCCGCCGGAACCGGAGGCCATCAAACGCGGTGAGTCTGCCTACCAGGAGCACTGCGTGATGTGCCACGGCGCAGATCGCGCCGGTACACCCGCGGGCCCTTCGCTGATCGCCGCCGGCAGCCAGATCACCGCAGTGCATTTCCGGCGGATCATCAACTATGGCAATGGCCGAATGCCGCCGTTGCCGCATGTGAGCGACGAGCAGGCCAACGACATCCTGGCGTACCTGGGCGGCGGCGGCCGGCCCCGGCGACCGGGCGACATGCCCGCGGGACCGACTCCTGATGGGCCTGTCACCGCCTCGGGCGGTTTGACTCGTCCGCCGGCGAACGCGCCAGTCCCGGATTCCATGCAGGACTATCCGCAGGACGTGGCAGCGCCAGAGCAACGCTATTACACGGATTACGGCCTGGGATACCCCTATCTACTGGCGCCGCCCTGGTCGCAGATCATCGCCTATGACCTCAACAAGGGTGCGATCAAATGGCGAAAACCTCTGGGGCAGGATCCGGACGTGGCTGCCGCGGGCGGCAAGGGCACGGGCGTGCCGCGCGGGGCGCAGCGGCAGGGCATGATCGTCACATCCACCGGGATCGTGTTTTCCACCGCGCGAGACGGCGTGTTCTACGCCTTCGATGCCGACACGGGCGAGGTGCTCTGGTCGCACAAGCTGCCCATGTACAGTGAAGGCATCCCCGCCATCTACGAAGTGAACGGCAAGCATCACCTTGTCGTGAATGCCACCACGCCGCCGACGGCGGGGTTGAACTCGCGTGAAGGCGGTATCGGCTCGACCGATGCCATCGGCAAGGGCGGCTATGTGGTGTTCGCTCTGCCCTGAAGTCGTCAGGCGGCGGATGACGCTGCCGTGGCGCGACTCTCTTGCGCCTTCTTGATGATGGCGATGCCTTTTCCCATCATCTCGTCGACCTGCGGCCCGAGCTCATCGGGCAGCAGGTCGGCCACCCACACGAATCGCGAGCCCAGACCATCGGGCTCCACCCAGGCCACTCCGTTGTAGTGATGGAACTGCTGGCCGACGATGGCCCAGCACACACGGCGGCGATGGTCGTCGACGCTCACGATCTCCTCGCGCACGGTCTTTCCGTTGGCAAATCGCACCGTTCGCGTGTTGCCGTTCAAGTGCGTGTCGGTCACGAAGCCCGGCGCCAGTCGCGTGTGCAACGCTCCTACATCGCTGAGCGCGTCCCAGACTTCTTCCGGCGGTACGTCGATGTGCGTTTCCTTGAGGATGCTGGCCATGGTTGCCCTCGTGTCGGTTTACCTGACACTGAAGCCGCGGCGTGTGGGAGTCAGTCGGACAAAGTAGCGTCAGACCTTCAGGGCCTCCCTGACGTGCTCGAACTACTCGCGGAACTTTGTCACAGCACGCGTCGTTCGGATCGCCGGGCTGGATTGCGGGCGGAGCAGACGCGCAGGATTCTCTCCGCGCGGATGGATGTCTCTCAAGGAGGAATGATGAAACGAGATATCCGCGGAGCAATGGCCGCTTTTGCCGTTGCGTTTCTGTTCAGCGGCTTCGCAGGTGCGCAGGTGCAAGGCGGCATCGACGCATCGAGATTGTGGAAGCTGTGTCCGAATGAAGTCTTCGAGCTCCCGCAGGAGATATTCGAAGAATGGGTGCCCGTGGGTTGTGAGGCCGTGGATTGCTGTCCCGGCTGCCCCGGCGTTCTCGACAAGCTGCAGTGGCGCATTCGCGTGGAAGGCGCGCCGCTCGAGGCCGTCGGGCTCAAGTTCGCTCGTGTGCCCAAGGACATCGCGGCCGGTCTCAAGCCCGGTGGCGCTGCCGTGGGTGACGGAGAGATCTTCACCGTGAAGAACGGCGAAGGCACCATCGATGGCTTGCCGATAGCCGTCAAAGGCCGTGCGCCCGTCGCGCAGATCTCCGTGAAGGTGAATGCGGCTTGGATGCAGGACCAGGCGAAGAAGGGTTCGGCCGGCGCTACTGCCGATGCGGGCGAGGCCGATGGCGGCAACGTCATCGTCGAGCAGTATCTCGGCGACATTCGCGTCAACGAGTACAAGCTCGCCTATCGCTTTCCGCGTTGCCCCAGCGGGCGCGAGGATCGAATCGTGCTGCTCAACAATGCCGGCGGTGACACCGCATCCGTGCTGATGGACGCCCGGCGCAGCTCGGGTTGCGTTCTCGAAGAAGAGCGGCGCGGTTCCGGAACGATCGGTCTCGGCAGCGTGCTGGCCAATGCCGGTTGCCGATCGGAAGTGGCGGTGTTCTCGGATGACGATGCCATGCGGCTCGTCGAGAAGGTCAACGCATGGACCAACTCGTTGGGCGACACGCTCAACGTGAGTCTCACACCGGATCGGCTCATGGCGCCGGTCAGTGCGTGGATCGCGCGGCCGAGTTCGCTGGCCGTGGCGGGCGGCGATCTCGACAACGCCAATTTCCTCTACAACAGCAACAACGCCGGCATTGGGTTCGCGTCCAGCATCAATGACGTGTCTGCAAATGCCGCGGCCGTGAGCATCATCGAGAACTCGGACGGTTGCGCCAATCTGGCGGCCCTGAAGGCCAGTGCGTTCTTCACGCCCGGTCGACTGAACGTGTACTACATCGATCGTGCATTCACCGGGTTCAACTGCAACGCGGACCGGAACATCCAGTACGTCGGCACCACGGCCAACAACCAGACGCTGGCGCATGAGTTCGGGCACGCCATGGGGTTGGCGCACACCAACGGGAATCCGGATTTCCCCGTGAGCAACGTGATGGTGGGCGGTGGTTCGTCGCGCACGCATTTCTCGGATGGCCAGAGCTTCCGCATGAATGCGCACTGCGGCTCCACGCTCAATGCCAACGGTACGCGGGCCGGGCAGCCGATTCGCCGCTGCGGCGAAACCATCTCGGGGAATGGATCGTGTCCGGTCACGCTGGATGCTCATTGCCCGCCGCTCGCCACCGACGTGCAGCCCAACTGAGGAGTACGACATGAAAACCATCAAGAACGTCTTGTGCGTGCTCGTGCTCGCGTCGCTGGGAATCACCGAGGTGTCCTGGGGTCAGACCGCCACACCGCAGGAGGCGCTCGAGTTGCGCAAAGCTGTCATCGCCTGGCTCGAATGCGAAGAATGTGAGGAGAAGCAGTTGGAAGGTGTGCTCAGGCTCGGCGAGAAAGCCGTGCCGGCACTCGGCGCCGCATTGGAGCGTGGGCCTTCACCAGCGAATCTCGAACGCGTGCAGATGCACCTGGAGAAGTCGCATCGCGATCTCGTGGAGTACTCCAAGACGCACGACGAGGTGAAGGTGGCCCTCACCGAAGAGGAGTACGTGAACGTGTATCTCGAGAACTACCGCGCGTTGCACGCGTCCCGCGCTGCAGAGGCGCTCGGCAGGATCGGTGGTGAGGCGGCGAGGAAGTACCTCGAGGCTGCGTCGAAACGGAACCTGCGAGCGGACGTGCAGGCCGTCGTGAAGAAGAGCCTCGGCAGGTAGGTGGAGGAACGCCACCGGGGTGTCGGTACACCCCGGTGGCTTTGATCAGCGCGCCGGCATGTCGCCGACGAAGGTGATGCGGGAGCCGTTGCGGATCCGGGCGTACTTACGCACGTGCTGGATGGTCTTGACCAGCGTGATGTCGATGGCGATCAGTGGCGGGGCTCCGTTGTCTTGATTCAGTATTGGTCCCGTCAACGGCATCACGTAGAGGAATTTCTCGGATTGATGCCAGATCGCGACAGCTTCGGTGCTCGCGGCAAGTGAGGGGGTGTCGATGACGCGCAGGTCCAGTGCCGCGATCTGCGGCTGGCGACCGCCGACGTTGCTCTTGATGTTAGGAAAGATATCCTGGGCGAAGCTGGAGAACAGCAGGATGAGCCCGATGGGGCTGACCACCAGGATTCCCTGAATGAGCTTGACGTACCAGGCGACCAGCTTTCCATCTGCTTTCTGAATCCCCAGCTGGCTTCGACCGGTCGTCGAGAGATAGCGGTGGAACAGGTAGGTGAGCAGGGCAAAGAGAAACGCCGAGCCCGTGATCACCTTCGGATACCAGAACAACTCGCCGAGTTGATTGAAGCTTTGGGCTTCGGCGATGTAAGACCACCCTTGGGCCGAGAAGCTGGACTGCCAGGGATTGCCCCAAGGCAGCAGAAATCCGCAGAACCCGGAAATCTGCCAGGCGAAGATCGCTGTCATGACAAAGCCGCCTGCAATCACCCCGATGAGGCGAAGCGCACGGGATCGGATCGGCCGTTCGCTTCCGGCGATGTAAACGGCCGCAAGAACGGAAAAGGCGGGAGGTGCCACCAACGCGGTGAGCAGAGCCAGCCAGATCAGGAACAGCACTCCCGTCATGGCATTCTGCGGATTCAACGTGGGGAAGTCGGCGATGCCGAGCTCCATGAAATGCAGGTTCGAGATGATGAGCCCGATCACGTACAGCAGTACGACGAAGGCGCCCAGCAGCTTGATGATGCTTTCGATGCGCGAGTCCGACCAGGTGAACGCCATCGCTCTCTTCTTCTAGTTGGCAGGGGCGGGGAGATCGTAGCATCGGATCGGAAACCGGCACAGAATCCGGTCAACAGGAGGGAAATCATGGTCATCACCCGTCGCGATGTTCTCAAAATCTCTACCGCCGCCCTGACGGCGCTGAGTGTTCCCACCTTCGCCAAGGCCAAACCGCTCAAGGTGCTCATCCTCGGCGGCACCGGCTTCATCGGGCCGCACTTCGTCGACGTGCTCGGCAAAGCCGGACACACCGTCACGCTGTTCAATCGCGGCAAGCGCGATGCCGAGGCCAAGGCCGGTGTCGAGCAGTTGTTAGGCGATCGAAATGGCCAGATCGATGCGCTCAAGGGCCGCGACTGGGACGTGGTCATCGACAACTCCGGGTATACCCCCAGGCAGGTGCGCGCCACCGCCGATCTGCTCAAGGGGCGCGTGAAGCAGTACGTGTTCATCTCGAGCGTCGCCGTGTACGCCGACTTCAAGAAGGCCGGCATCGACGAGGACTATCCACTCAAGGTGCTGGCCGATCCGACCGTCGAGGAAGTCACTGGCGAGACGTACGGTGGCCTCAAGGTGCTGTGCGAGAAGGTGGTGGAGCAGACCTACGGCAAACATGCCTGCAACATCCGACCCAGCTACATCGCCGGGCCCGGCGACCACACCGACCGGTTCACCTACTGGCCGTGGCGAGTGTCGAAGGGCGGCGAGATGATCGCGCCCGGCAAGCCTGGGGATCCGTTTCAGTACATCGATGTGCGGGACCTCGCGGCATTCATCCGCACTGTCGTCGAGAAGGACGTGAGCGGCGCCTACAACCTCTGTACCCCCTCCGGCGCCGTGACCATCGGCTCGCTACTCGAGACCAGCAAGAAGGTGACCGGTTCGGATACCAGGTTCCGCTGGGTGAGCAAGGAGTTCCTGGAGCAGAACGAGATCATTGGCGAGAAGGCCAAGGGCAACTACATGCCGATCTGGCAGCCGGGGGATGGAGAGGATGCGGGGATCTGTCTCGCTAGCAATGAGCGGGCCGTGAAGAAGGGGCTGAGGAATCGGCCGTTGGAGGAGACGATCAAGGATACGCTGGAGTGGCAGAAGGGAAGGCCGGAGGAGAAGCAGAAGTTGAGGGCGGGGCTGGAGTCACAGCAAGAGCGTGATCTGCTTCAGAAGGTGTGATCGGCATACCGGCTCAGCGGATGTGCTACCGAACTCCGCTGAGCCTGTCCTTCGCCTTTATTCGATACGGAGCAGGTGGTCCGCGACTTTCATCCCCTGCGACATCCGTCCCGCTAGCTTTGTCGTCGGCGCGACGCCCGTGAAGTACCGAAACTCCCGATTGAAATGGCTCTGGTCATAAAACCCGTCCAGCTCAGCACTCAAACTCCTCCGTCTCTTCCCATCCGCACTGATCAACGCCTGATAGTGCTTCTTGAATCGCACCACCCGCGCGAACTGCTTCGGGGTCATCCCCACTTCCGCGCAAAATCCTCGCTCGATACTGCGTGAATCCACACCCGCCCCACGCGCCCACCCGAGGATCGGCGTGCATCCACCGTCCGCCAGAATCCGCGCAACGAGCGCATCCACTGAATTCCGCGTGCGAGCCGTATCGCGCAACGCGGCCAGGAAGAAGTTGTCCAGCAATCCCACGATCGTCTCGACGCACCGCGCATTTCCCACCGCATCCTCGAGCGCCAGCAACTGGGCGTCTCCCAGATTGGCAAACGTCAGCGTCTCTTCCCGAAACTCACTCAATGGCGTGCGGATGATCGCCCGCAGGAATCGCGAGTCCAGCTTCACGCCCGCCAGACTCAACGGCTCCGCCGCATAGGTGTTCACCGAATGCGACCGCCCGCCGATGAGGTAGCTCCCGCCCATCACGGCTTTCCGATCCGGCTCGCCTAACTTCCACCGCTCGAACCCGACGCACCCGCGGTTGAACACGATCTCCGACAGCCCGTCCGGAATCAGCAGGTCCTCCACCGGCTCACGCGCATTCAAGCGCGCGTTGATCGCCTGGCTAGCTACCGCCCAGTAGCAGGACACGACGCCGCGCAGCCGCGGATCGGGGGCGATGCGCCAGTAGCGCATGTCGCAGGTGGTCATGGTGGGGTGCATGCGCCGATTTTTTACAAGACAGCGCCCGGGCGCAACGGGAATCTCGGCGGGTGAAACACCAGCTCTCTGTAAACGGTGTCGCGCACACCGTCGACGCGGACCCGGACATGCCACTGCTGTGGGTCATCCGGGATTTTTTGGGCCTGACGGGAACCAAGTACGGGTGCGGCCAGTCGCTGTGCGGCGCCTGCACGGTGCACCTCGAAGGTAATGCGGTCCGCTCGTGCCAGGTGCCGCTCTCGGCGGCCGCGGGCCGGAACATCACGACCATCGAAGGGCTCGCGCCGCAAGGCGACCACCCGCTGCAAAAGGCCTGGATGGCTTGCGACGTGCCGCAATGTGGCTACTGTCAGGCGGGCCAGATCATGTCGGCGGCGGCGCTGCTGCGCCACAACCCGAAGCCCACGGACGCGCAAATTGACGAGGCGATGGCGGGCAACCTCTGCCGCTGCGGCACGTACGTGCGCATTCGCAAGGCGATCAAGCAGGCGGCCGGCACATGAAGCGCCGCGACTTCCTCAAACATTCGGCGCTGGCGGCCGGCGGACTCACGTTATGTCTCCGCGGGATGGGCGCGGATGCGGCGATCCTGGCGGCAACGGACACCGCGACGATCGGCGAATTCCTGCGCATCACCCCCTCGGGGGACGTGCTCTTCTCGGTGGTCAAACACGAGATGGGCCAGGGAGTGGCGACCGCGCTGGCGCAGATCCTTTGCGAGGAACTGCACGCAGACTGGAATCGCGTGAGCGTCGAGTTCCCGCTCGCGAACATGCCGAAGTGGCAGAACGACAAGAACGGTGGCCACGACACGGGCGGCTCCTGCACGATCACTTATCAATACGACTCGCTGCGCAAGGCGGGCGCGACCGCGCGGCAGATGTTGATCGCGGCGGCGGCGCAGAAATGGAATGTGCCAGCCGACTCCTGCCGCGCAGAGAATCATTTCGTGATCCACGCGAGTGGCCGTCGCGCCGGCTTCGGCGAGCTCGCCACTCTTGCGGCCACGATGCCCGTTCCCGCGTACGTCCCGCTCAAGTCCGACAAACAACAATCCCTGATCGGCCAGGCGAAGCCGCACAAACTGGTGCCTGACATCGTCACCGGCAATCTCAAGTACGGTCTCGACGTGCAGATGCCGGGCCTCAAGTACGCCGTCATCGCACGCTGCCCCGTGTTCAAAGGCCGTCTCAAAAGCTACGACGCACGCGCGGCGCTGAAGGTCAAAGGCGTCCACAAGATCTTCCCGGTCACACCCATCGCGGGCCACTGGGAGCCGCCCTACATGCCGCACGACATCCGCGACGGCGTCGCGGTGGTCGCGGACTCGTTCTGGGCCGCGGAAAAAGCGCGCCAGGCACTCATGCTCGAATGGGATGACGGCGAGAAGGGCCGCTTCAACACCGAAGACTTCGAACGACTGGCGGCGGATCGCGCGCGATTCCGCGGTGACCCCAACGGCTTCATCGGCGATGAAAACGCGACCAGCGATCTCAGCAAGGTCCGCCGCACGCTGCGCGCCGCCTACGTCTATCCACATCAGATGCACTCGTGCATGGAGCCGCTGAATTGCACGGCGCTCACGAAGGCCAACGAAGTGGAAGTCTGGTGCGGCTCGCAGGCGCCGAACCTCATCGTCTCCGAGCTCGCGAAGTTCCTGAAGCTGCCGCCCGAGTCGGTCCGTGTCCACCTCTTCCCCTCGGGCGGCGGCTTCGGGCGCCGCTACTATCCGGACTTCGCGGTCGAGGCGGCGTTCATCTCGCGCGAGGCGGGCAACATCCCCGTGAAGATGATGTGGACTCGCGAGGACGATCAGACGGTGAACCTCGCGCATCTGTTCCAGCACCTGGAATACCAGGCGGCCATCGGCGCCGACGACAAACTGTTCGCGTGGTACGAAAAGGAAGTCCGCACCTACACGTGGGGGCAGCACTACGCGGGGCCGGAGCTGCCGCAGATGGCCTACGACATCCCGAACATCCGCTACGATTTCGAAGACCTCAATGACGAGGGACTGATCCACTCGTCGGCCTGGCGCGGTGTCGTATCGCATGGACGTTGTCTGAGCGAGTGCTTCATCGACGAGATCGCAGCCAATTTGAAGCTTGACCCGCTGGCGTTCCGCCTGTCGCTGCTCACGAAGGGCCACATGGCACAGGTGAGCGAGGGCAGCCAGCTCTCATCGGACCGATTCCGGCGAGTTCTGGAGCTTGCGTCCGCGAAAGCGGGTTACGGAAAGAAACTCCCCAAGGGCCACGGCATGGGCATCTGCCTCAGCCCTTATGGGAATACCTGCGTGGCCTGCGTCGCCGAGGTCTCCGTGGCCAATGGCGCGCTCGAGATCCACAAACTCACGATCGCCGTGGACTGTGGCCGCCTCGTCAATCCCCTCGGCGCGGCCAACCAGATCGAGGGCGGCCTGGTCTGGGGCCTCACCGGCATGCTCTACGGCGGCGTGCCGATCAGGAATGGCCGTGTGCAACACCGCAGCTGGGCCGACAACAAACTACTTCGGATCACCGAGTGTCCCGAAATCGACGTGCACTTCACGGGAACGGATGCCGAGCGGCCCTGGGGCATCGGCGAAGTCTCCACACCCGTCGCGGCGCCGGCCGTGCTCAACGCCATCTTCGCCGCCACGGGACAGCGCATCCGCAAACTACCGATCGAGACCGTCGCGCTCACGGATGCGCCCGCCTGATCACGCACAGAATCGAGTGAGCTCCTCGTTCAATCGCGTCACATGCGTGAGCGGCAATCCATGCGGCGCGCCTTCATACACGCGCAGCACGGCGTTCGGCACGAGTCTGGCCACCAATGCGCCGGTGATCGGCAGCGGGCACGACACATCCTTGTCTCCATGCACGATCAGCGTGGACACGCGGATCTTCGGCAGCTCCGCGCGGAAGTCGGTCTCGGTCACGGAAATGTTGCAGGCCACGACCGCATGCAACGCGGCCTGATAGGCCATCTGGTTGCCCCAGCGGACCATCGCGGGCGACGTGTCCGGCATGAAGAACGGAGGCGTGTTCTCGTCGAGCCAGCGCGGGTAGTCGGTGAGCCATTGGGCGCGCAGGCCTTCGAAGAAGGCCTTCGGAACGCCGTGCGGGTTGTCGGGCGTCTGCAGGAAGAAGGGCAGCGTCGGCGCCACGAGCACCATGTCCCGAACGCGGGCCGCGCCGCGGCGCGTGAGATACCGCGTGATCTCGCCGCAGCCCATCGAATGGCCGACCAACGAAACGTTTTGCAGGTTGAGCGCATCCAACACGGCGCCGAGATCTTCCGCGAGCGTGTCGTAGTCGTACCCCGTGCCCGGAGCGCTGGAGCGCCCGTGGCCTCGGCGGTCGAACGCCACGCACCGGTAGCCGGCGCGCACGAGATGCGCCATCTGGTAGCTCCAGATGTCGGAACTAACGCCCGCGCTGTGGGCAAAGAACACAGGACGGCCATGACCCCAGTCTTTGACATACAGCTCTGCGCCGTCCGGGCGCAGCAGCGTCTGACCGCGCAACGTCATGGCGCGCGCGGGCGCGGCGGTGGATTGGCCGGCGAGCAGCGCGCCGCCAACGGCGGCCGTGGATCCGAAAGTCAGGAGATTGCGTCGGTTCATGTGGCACCTCGTGTGTGCCTGCAGTGGACCCGTTTTGCGGCACCGCGCCTATTACCTTTGAGGTAAGTGCAGCGGCCTTTTTTCTCGCTACGATGGAAACATGAAAAAGCAAAGACGAACCTTCGGGGAAGAACTTCGCACCTGGCGTCAGCGCCGCCACTTGAGCCAGCTCGAGCTGGCGACGGAAGTGGACGTGTCCACGCGCCACCTGAGCTTCATGGAAACCGGCCGTTCGCAGGCCAGCCGCGCGATGGTGCTGCGGCTCGCGGACAAGCTGGAAGTGCCGCTGCGTGAGCGCAACGAACTGCTCACGGCCGCGGGTTACGCGCCGATGTATTCGGCGAAGCCGTATGGCGATCCTTCGCTCGCGGCGATGCGCGATGCCGTGGACCTGATCCTCAAAGGCCACGAGCCGTATCCCGCGCTGCTGGTAGATAGGCACTGGACGCTGGTGTCCGCCAACAAGGCGGCATTGAGTTTCCTCGATTGCCTGGATCCGTCGCTCGTGAAGACGCCTGTCAATGTCCTACGCGTCTCGCTGCAGCCGAATGGCATCGCCTCGCGCATCGCGAACCTGCCGGAGTGGCGCACGCATGTGCTCGCGCGGCTGGCGCGCGACGTCGAGATCACCGCGGACCCGGCGCTGGCCGAACTACTCGCCGAGCTGCGCGCCATGCCGGGCGGGGAGATCGGCCGCGTCATCGACCCGACGCAGGCCGGCGTGGTGGTGCCGCTCAAGATCCGCACGCCGGAAGGCGGCGTGATGTCGTTCTTCAGCACGACCACGGTGTTCGGCACGGCGGTGGAGGTGACGCTGTCGGAGCTCACGCTCGAGGCTTTCTACCCCGCGGACGAATTCACCGCGGCGACCCTGCGCCAGCGCGCGGCGGCGGCTCATGCGGCCGAGCGCCCGAATGCGCACGCGCCGGAGCCGACACACGCCCACCCGCTGCTGCGCCGCGTGGCAGGTTGAAGTCGGCCAACTGAAAGCTCACCGCGCCGGGCGGAGTGGCCCGGCGCGGTGAACGGTGCTGGAATGAGTGCATGAGCACCTCCCGCCGCCACTTCCTGCAGATCTCCCTCTCCGGCGGCGCCCTGGTGGCGTCGCTCTCCTGGCCCGAGCTGGCACAAGCTGCGGGCGCAGAAGCGACACCAGCCGGCGGCATCCCTCTCGGCGTCTTCGTGCGGATCAACCCCGACAACACCGTGGCCATCGGCGCACGGGGCTGCGAGATCGGGCAGGGGGTGCGCACCTCGCTACCCATGCTGATCGCGGAGGAACTCGACGTCCGCTGGGACCAGGTGCGCGTCGAGCAGCTCAACTACGGCATCGCCGCGGGCAAGGAGGCCGGCCAGTTCATCTCGCTCTACGGCGGGCAGGGCGCCGGCGGCAGCACCAACATCCCGGAGGGCTGGACGGCCCTGAGACAGGCAGGCGCGCAAGTGCGCGCGCTGCTGCTCCTTGCCGCCGCCCAGCAGTGGGATGTGGACGCGAGTAGTTTGAAAACGCGCGAGGGCGCGGTGATCCACGCCGATGGGCGCAAGGCCACCTACGGCTCGCTCGCGGCGAAGGCCGCCACGCTTCCTCTGCCGGCTGGCCCCTTCGAGCTCAAGTCTCACAAGGACTTTCGCGTCATCGGCAAACAGACGCGCACGGCCGATGCGGAAGACATCGTCTCCGGCCGCGTGCGTTATGGCATCGACGCGTCCCTGCCCGGCATGGTGTACGCCGTCATCGCGCGCTGTCCGTACTTCGAGGGCCGGCTCAAGACTTTCGACGACTCCGCGGCGAAGAAAACCCGCGGCGTGATCGCCGTCATCCCGTTTGGCGCCAGCGCCGCCGGCGAACGCATCACGGCCAACATCTCGGCAGGCGTGGCCGTGGTAGCCGACAGCACCTGGGCCGCGATTCAAGGACGCAAGGCGCTGAAGCTCGAATGGGAGCCGGGTAGTTGGGCCAAGGACTCCACCACGGCGCTGGAGGAACGCGCCCGTGCCGCCGTGGCGGGTACGGAAAAAATCCAGAAGGCCCGAGGCGACGGCGACTGGTCCAAGGCCTGGACTGACGCCGCGAGCAGGATCGAGGCCGATTACAAGACCCCGTTCCTCGCGCACTCCACGATGGAGCCGCCCGGCGCCACGATCCACATCACCGGCGATCGCGTGAAGCTCATCGCGTCGCTGCAGAGCCCCGGCGGCGCCTCTCGCATGATCAGCGCGATGACGGGCATCTCACGCCTCAACATCGACATCGAGCTACCGCGTTCGGGCGGCGGATTCGGCCGGCGGTTGTTCAACGATTTCGTCGGCGAGGCCGTGCAAGTGGCGCGGGTGGTGAACCGTCCCGTGAAACTGCTGTGGACGCGGGAAGACGATCTGCAGAACGACTGGTTCCGCCCGTTCGGCGTGCATCGCCTGCGCGCGGCGGCGGACACGCGCGGGAAAGTCATCGGCTGGCAACACCGCGTCGCGGCCACGGGCATGAAATTTCGCGCCGATCTTGGCGACCAGCCCGACTGGGTGGGCGTGCAGGACAAGGACGCGTTCCCGGCCGGCTGCGTGCCGCACTATCTATCCGAGTTCGTGCCCGTGGACTTCGGCCTCACGCGAGGCTGGTGGCGCGCGCCCGTGCACACCTTCGTGGCCTTCGCCACGCAGAGCTTCATGGACGAAGTGGCGATGGCGCTCGAGCGCGATCCGCTGGAGCTGCGCCTCGAGATGCTGGGTGAGCCGCGCGATCTGCCTTACAACGAACATGGCGGCCCCATCTTCACCACGGGCCGCATGGCGGCGGTGTTGCGCGAGGCGGGCAAACGCATCGGCTACGGTCGCAAGCGGGCGACAGGTCGGGGCATCGGCATCGCCGGTCACTTCACGTTCGGCGGCTATACGGCGCATGCCATCGAAGTCTCGGTCAAAGGTGATCGATGGCGCATCGAACGTTGTGTCTGCGTCGTCGACGTGGGCACGGTGGTGAATCCCTCGGGCGTGATCGCGCAGATGCAGGGCGGCACGGTGGATGGCATCTCGACGGCCGTAGGCCTGGAGATCACCGTCGCGGACGGGCTCATCCAGCAGTCGAACTTCCACGATTACCCGCTGCTGCGCATGCCGGACGCTCCCAATGTCGAGACGCACCTCATGCCATCGACGCTCGCGCCCTCGGGCGCAGGCGAGATGGGCATTCCCACGGCGGCGCCCGCGTTGGCGAATGCGATCTTCGCGGCGACAGGCAAACGCCTGCGCGACATGCCGCTGCGTCTGGCCTGAACCGCGTCACGAAAAGATTCAGTTTTCTTCAGGAACCATTCAGGGGCCGGAGCGCAATCTACAACTCAAGATGAATTGAGTTGGATTCCGCCATGCCCCAGACCCGAAAGCTGTTCCTCCTGGCCACCGCCGCCGCGCTTCTCAACCTTGCGGGCTGCGCCACGAGCCAACCCTGGACCGTCAGCGGCGGGGATAAAGGGCAGGGCCTGGTCCAGGTCTCCTACGAGTTCCCTGAGTTCGAAGAGCCATCGGTCAGCGAGGAGCAGGCCACGCGGATCGCGCAGAACCGCTGCGAGGGCTGGGGTTACAACGACGCGCAGCCCATCCCGGGCCAGCTCCGCCAGTGCAGCAACATGGATGCGGGCAATTGCGATCTCTGGAAGGTCACGCGTGAGTATCGCTGCACGCGCGACGCCTCGTTCGCGGGGGCGCTGGCGCGCTGAGGCTGGACTTAGCGGAGCTCGCCAACTCCCGGCTTGGGAATCGCGTTGTCGAGCGGTACTTCGATGAAGCTGCCGCTGGCGATCTCGATCTTCAGCGGCTCCCCCGCGTCCTTCACGGTTTCGTCGCTCACATCCTTGCCGGTGCCGTAGTTCACCTGCGCCATCGGATGTTTGTTCACGTCGACGAGCACGAGCAGCCGTGAACCCGGCAGCATCTGCCGCGCGACGAGGTTGGTTGCAAACGTCACCCGCGCCGGCTTGCCGGGGTTGAGCAATTTCCGCTTCTCGGAACTCTCGGTGTAACTCGCGCGTTGCAGGCCATACGCCAGATGAAAGAGCTTCCCGTCGGGCATGGCTTCGAACACGGTGATGCCCAGGTCGAAATCGCGCTTGTTCGTCGTCACGAGCAGCTCGCCACGGAACGCGCCGGTCACGGTCGTGGCGGTTTCGAAGGGTGTGGTCAGGAACGAGCTCTCGGTGACCTGCTGTAACGGCCCCTGCACGATCTGGCCGGGGTAGGCGTGGAAGTTGTGGAATTTCACCCGGTCGGCCAGATCCACCTCGTGGATCACTTTCGACGTGCTGGGCGGCACGCGATTCGTCAGGGAGTACATCCCTTCGAGCTTCTGGTCGGCGAAGTACAACCGCATCGGCACGCCGTGCAGGGCCTCGAGTGACGCCGCATGCCGCCAGCGATCCGCGCCCATGACCTGGTAGTTCACGCGGTCGGCCAGTAGTTGGGGCTTGGGCGCGCCGCGCAGCGCGTGGTCCAGGAACTGTAGCTTGAGCGCCTGCGAATCCATCTGCGCGGAAGCATCGAGCGTGTAGCCGCGCAATACCATCGGTTTCTCACGTGCGTGCGATCCGAAATGATCGTAGGGCCCGACTACCAGGTAGTGGTCCGCGCCCCGCGCGTACTTCACGTGCTCGGTGTAATAACGAAGCGCCGAGACCTGCGCGTCGTCGTAGTACCCCGTGATGCTGAGCACGGGGATGTCGATGCGTGCGAACTCCTTTTCGAACGGCACCATCGCCTGCCAGTACTTGTCGTACGCCGGGTGCGAGAGCCAGCGCTGCAACAGCGGATTCGGCGTGCCGTCGACCGAATCGATCTCGCGATAGCGCCGGCCGCTCGCGAACCATTCGCGCGATAGCCTGAACCAGCGTTGCTGGTCCGAATACACGCTCTCGTCCAGCGTCTTGTTGTTGGTGACGTAGAACGCCCAGCCGTAGTTCGCCGTGAGGAAGACGTTGTTGGTCATGGGCAGGCCCTGACCCGGGATCGCCGCGGCCGATACGGCGATGGCCTTGAGAGCGGGATGTTTGCGCTTGGTCGCGGCCCAGGCCGTGAAGCCCGAGTAACTGCTGCCCAACATGCCGACGCGGCCATCGCTCCAGGACTGCTTCGCGATCCAGTCGAGCACGGCGTGTGTGTCGGAAGCATCGTGCTCATAGGGCACGATGGCGTCGGGACTCGAGCCCTTGCCGCGCACGTTGGCGATGACGCCCGCATAACCGCGCGCCGCGAACTCCTGCGCTTCCTCGAGTTGCCGCCCGGGATTCGTGTAGATGTCGAATACGAGCAACGTGGGGATCTTTCCGTCCGGCCTGGGATCGGGCAACACGACGATGGCGGAGATCGTGGCGCCATCACGCGTGGCGATCTGCACGTCCTCGGCGAAAGCCGGCGCGGTGGCGAAGCACGACAGGAGCAGGGCGGCAAGATAGGTGCGGCGCATGGCCCAAGTGTAAGCTCACCGCCACATGTCCATCATCGATCGCATCCTCGGGCGGACTCCGTCCACCGGCCCCCAGATCAGCGCCAGGCCGGCAGGCGGGCCGCCGAAAGTCCCGGATTCCCTGCCCGCGGTGTCCCTGTCCGCCACGGCGGCACCGCCCAGGACCGCGAGCGAAGGCGTGATCCGCGTCTACGACCAGTTCGGCCGCACGGTCGAAGTGGGGCGCGAAGCCTGGCGCAAGGACGTGCTGCTGCCGAACCTGGCGGCGAATCGGGACAAGCCCGATGCGCTCTTCGATCTCATCGTCGGTGCGCTGAACGACGACTTCGCAGCCGAGGTGCTGGAATCGGCGCGGCACCTTGCGAGCCGCGACACACGGCCGCCGCGCGGCGACGCGTTGCTCGGCGCGGTGCTGCTGCAACTCAAGGACTTCGCGGGCGCCCGCGAAGTCCTTGAGCGCGCGCTAACGCGCCACCCGGACAACGTCTATCTACTGTCCAACCTGGCGCGTGCGCTGGCGGCCACGGGGCAGGAGGATCGGGCGCTCGATCTGCTGTGGCAGGCGCTCGGCCTGGATCCGAACGAGGACAGCACGCTCAATTTCCTGATCGCACTCGCGCACGCACGCGGCGGGCAGGAGGCGCTGCTGGCGGCATACACGCGTGCCGCGGGATTGCCCGGAAGCTGGCGCGCCCAGCTCTGGCTGGCGCGGCTCGCGTTGGAGCGGGGCGATCAGGCCGCGGCCCAGGCGCTGTACGAAGAAGCGCTGTCGCGTGCGAATCCCCCGCCGCCGGATCTGCTCATGCAAATGAGCGGCGACCTCGGCAACAAGGGCCTGATCCAGTTGCTGGTGCAGCTCACGCAGCCGCGCTACAGCGCGGCCGAACATGGGCTCATCGTCGGCAACAACCTGCTGCGCGCGTACATCGAGCTCGGCCTGTTCGCCGAAGCGCGAAGACTGCTGGAGCAGCTCTACGCCCAGCAGCGGCCGGACTGGCGCGAACATCTGCTGGAATGGGAGCGCAAGCTCGACGATTCGCAGAAGCGGTACGGGGAAGTCACCGCGCCGCTCGAAGTGATCGTCATGAAGCTGGAGCAGCCCATCTGGGCGCGCGGTGTGCTGGGTTTCGAGGGCGTGCTGCCGAACAAGACGGCATCGTCGCCACGCGTGCACTTCGTCTGCGGCAGCGGTGAGGCCGCGGAAGCCTCGGGCGACAAGGTGGTCTCGCAACCCACGAACGATCTCGGCCGCCTCACGCGGGCGCTGCCGATGTTCCTCGCGGAGGAGATCCTTCTGCGCAGCAATGCACGCACGGCGTTCCTGCTGCCCTGGATGAAGCAGGGCGGGTTCATCCTCGCGGCCAAGCCCTGGACGCAGGCCTTCCTGCCGCCCGATCACACACCGCCAGATCTCATCGTGTTCCTGCACGTGGACGCGCGCGTGAGCCCCTGGCTGCTGCAGGTCCGCATCGAGAACATGCAGCGGCAGGCCACGGCCGTGGTGTTCGAGCGCGCGTTCAGTCCCGCCACCGCGGGAGAAGACGTGATGGCTTTGCTCAACGACCTGCAGACGCGCCTCACCATCCTGCTGGCGCTCAAGCGGGAGGAGACGTCCGCCAACCTTGCGACGCCGCCCGAAGGCCTGCTGCCCGAATATCTGGCCGGCATCGAACAGGCGCTGGCGGTGGGCCTCGCGGCCCGTCAGCCCGAGGGCGCGAGCTTCCTCTATCAGGAGCGTGCCATCTTCGATCACCTGTTCGACGTGGCCCTCTACGGCAAGACGCTGCTCCGGCCGCGCATGCTGCTCGTGAATGCGCTCGAGGCGCAGTCGCGCCGCCGCATGGACATCGCGGCCGAGTATCTCGGGAAGCTCCAACTACTCGAGCAGCAGCACGCGTTGCCGCCGGGCCCGGGTGTCGATCTGGTCACTCGCGCCGTCACCACGCTGACGGACAAAATCCGCGGATGAACCCGCTGCACGAGCTCATCAAACGGCTTCCGCCGCGTATCGAGTTCCTGATCGTGATCATGTGGGCCTTCGGCCTGCCGATCTTCAGCTCGATCCTGTCGATCGGCGCCAGCGACATCGACAAGCGCGAGTACTTCAACAACGCCGCGCTGATCTCGGTGGTGGTCATGGAGCTGGCGCAGTCCCTGTTCCTGATCTGGTTCCTGCGAATCCGCGGGTGGACGCTCGAGAAGATAGGCCTGCGCGTGACCCTGCGCGGCACGGCGCTGGGGCTCGGGCTCCTCGTCGTGACCTACGCGGTGATCCTCGCGGTGCAGGTCGGCGCGCAGTCGGTGTTGCCCATCGACATGCCGGCGGCATTCCGCGCCTATCCCGGCGCAGCCGCGGATCTCAGCATGCACCTGGTGTTCCTCGTGTCCACGGTGAACGGCATCTACGAAGAGGTCTTCGTCGCCGGTTACGTCATCGCCTCGCTCGCGCCGGTGCGCGGCTTGTGGACCGCGGTCAACGTGAGCACGGGCATCCGGCTGCTGTATCACCTGTACCAAGGGCCCGTGGGCATCCTGTCCATCGTGCCGATGGGCCTGATCTTTGGCTATTTATTCGCACGCACGCGGCAGCTCTGGCCGCTGATCCTGGCTCACATCCTCATGGACATCGTCGGGCTCTCGCTCGCCTCCTCAGGCCACTCGCCGTGAGTGATCGCGCGCGTTGACCTCGCGCGAGATGCGCCGCTGCTCGCGCTCCACCAGCAGTTCCTGATCGCGCGCCCAGTCGAGCGCGTGGTTGGCGATCTCCTGCCAGCCGCTTTGCAGGATCATGGCGTGTGTGCGATCCGGGAATTCCTTGTACTCGGTGGTCGCGGAGGAGTGGCGATAGGCGCGCACGTTGGCCTTCACGATCGCGGGCGGAATCACGTGATCCTGCGCACCCGCGATCATGAGCAGCGGGGCGCGGTTGTTCCGCCGCGTGTTCACCGCGGTCTCGGCGAACGGATTGAAGTTGGCGAGCTCCGTCTGGAACAACACATGATCCGGACCCGGCACCGCGTAACGTTGATAGACGCGGAAGGATTCCTCGGCCGTGGTGTGGTTCATGAACGCGTAATGGAACTGCGCGGGCGTGAGCGGCACGCAGCGATGGTTGTTGCGCGGATTGATGAGCTGCGGTGTGACCACGCGCATCGTCGAGTAGGGCAACGTCCAGATGCCCTTGATGGGCGCGGACGCGATGGCGACGCCGCAGACTCCCAGCCCGCGATCCAGCAGGGCCTGCACGACGAGACCGCCGAAGCAATGACCGACGAGGATGGGCGCGCTGTCGAGCTCCAGGATCAGACGCTCGAGATGGTCGACGATGCGCTTGAAGCCGATGTCCGCATAACTATCGGGCGCGCGACGCAGGGCGCGGATGTCGCGCTCCATGCCGGGCCAGCTCGGCGCGAACACGCCATAGCCGCGCTCGGTGTAGTGGTGCGCGAAGTATTCGAAGCTCAGCGGTGTCATCCACATGCCGTGGACGAGAACGATGTTGTTAGTGCCCATGTGTTCTCCCTGCGGTGGGAGAAAGATACGGATGGCGCTGTCGTTGTCCAGCGACAAGGACTCGTACATGTACTTGAGTACATTTACGTAGCCGCCGGAGGGCGCCGAACTAACAACACGCTCTCCGGAAATTCACCTAGGATCGGCGGCATGGAAACCGAACCCACGCGTCAGGAAATCGACGCTCTCATCGAACCCACGGTGCTGGAATTCGGCGCGAGCTGGTGCGGCTATTGCAAAGCCGCGCAGGCGGACATCTCGGCGGTGCTCGCGCGGCATCCGGAGATCACGCACATCAAGGTGGAAGACGGCAAGGGAAAGCCCCTGGGGCGCTCTTTCCGCGTGAAGTTGTGGCCCACGCTGGTGTTCATCGACAAGGGCGTGGAGCAGGGGCGTGTCGTCCGGCCGGGCAGCGAAGCCGAGATCGAAGCGATTTTCGCGGGACTGAAAGCTTGAGAACGCCGCGAGCGATGGCGGCCCGCGTCGCGCTTATGTTCACTGTGTTCATTGGCACGCTGGCGACCGCACAGTCGTTGCCGGGCGATGTCGAGGAGTCCTCCTACACGCCGTCGACGCTCGCGAAGATCCTGGGCGGCGCCGCGCGATCGCAGAACGACGAAGCGGAACTCGCGCCGAGTGGCGAGTGGTTCTCCACGACGGCTACGTACACGGGACAGAAGCGGCCACCCTCGGGCCGTTATCGGCCGTTGATCAGCAACTGGCTGAGCAGCCGTGGCGAGTCGTCCGCCGCGGTGGAATTGTTCTTCAGTGGCGATCTGCCGGAACTCCAGTTCGAGCAGGGCGGCAAGAAATACTGGGTGATGGCGGGCCTGCCCGGCGGGCTGGGCTTCGACGTCTATCCACCCGGGCAGAAGCTGCAGATCTTCCTGCAGCGGGTGGGATTCGCGTCGGGCACGCCGGTGGCGGTGCTGCGCATGGCCAAACTACCGGGGGGCGTCACGTCCGCCGTCGTGAGCAAGGGGCGCACCTTGCACAACGCGCGCATGGGCGAGGGCGAGCGGCGGCAGGAGGCCACGTTCAAGGCGGGCTCGGCGAAGCTCAACTACGCGGGGCGCGAATACACGCTGCCGCTCGACGTGCAGGGTCGGCACTCGGTGACGCCAGGCTTGTATCGCTATGCGAACGGCGTTCGCACCGCATTGCTGGAATACGGCGCGGGCGACCGGCAGCAGTACCTGCTGTTGCGGGTGAGTGTGCCCGAAGGTGGCGAGGCGTCGAGCGTGGTCCCCTACCTGGTGCTGAACGGGCGCATCGTGCCACCGATCGACGTGGGTCCGTGTTCGGTGACCGTGGAGAAGGTGGGGCGGGATGGCGCTCTGGGCGCCGTGGATTGTTCGGCGGCTCCGCGGTCGGTGTTGAAATCGTTGGGCTTCGACGCACGTTGAAAGTGAATGGGGGCAGGCCCCATTTCCCGGAATTGGGGGCTGACCCCAAATCGGGAGAAAGTGCCGGAGCTCACTCTCACGATGGGTTCGAAGTCCATCCGCGGGGCTTGCTGTCGAAGGCGATCTCCACCGTCACGGCGCGCCCCTGGCATTTCGAGCATCGCAGTCGTGTCGCGGCCTGCTTGAGCGTGGTGTCCCAGCCGAGGATGTTAGCCAGCGCGCGCGGCTGAACCTCGCGTTCGTGCCGGCACTTCTGGCACGTCAGGCAGATCACGTACAGGCCGGAATGATCGGAGAGCTTGTGGATGGTGTTGGCGGGGAGGGGCATGGGCCGGATTTTTCTCCGCCATCCCGGCGCCGTCCATTCAGTACCGTGGGCGCGGCGACACTGTATATTTCCGGCCCATGGCACCCAATGCCCCGAAGACTTCCATCGAACGTTGCAGCTCGCTGGATCAGCCCGGTTGGCTGGATTTCCGGCTGGCGCTGTGGACGGACGCGACCGCAGACGAGCATCGCACCTACATGTCGATCTCGCTGGCGCAGTCCGAACGTTTCCTCGCGCTCGTGATGTATGACGCGCAGCGGCGCCCTGTGGGCTTCATCGAAGGGTCCATCCGCGCGGATTACGTGAACGGGACGGAGACCTCGCCCGTGGGTTTCGTCGAGGGCGTGTACGTGGCGCCCGAATGGCGCCGCAAGGGCGTGGCGCGAGCGTTGTACGCGGCCATCGGCGACTGGGCGCAGGCGCGTGGCTGCCACGAGTTGGCGTCCGATGCGCTGCTGGACAACGAGGCGAGCCAGCGAGCGCACGCCGCGCTGGGATTCCGCGAGACCGAGCGCGTCGTGTACTTCGTGAAGAAGCTCTGAAACGGGGTCACTCCCCAATTGCTAGCAAAAGGGGTCAGACCTGCCGATGGCCGCTCGCAAAAAATCCCCGGTGACAAAGCCTTCCGCGAGTGAAGCGATCGCGTTGCTGAAAAGGCATGCGTCCGCATCCGTGCGCGCCGGCATGGCGCGCTACGCCATCCCCAGCGACAAGGCGCTCGGCGTGAAGATGGGCGACATCCAGAAGATCGCGAAGAAGCTCGGTCGCAGTCATGAACTCGCGCTCGAGCTCTGGGCGACCGATGTCTACGAGGCGCGCATGATGGCCGCGTACGTGGACGAGATCGAGAAGGTCACGCCGAAACTCATGGACGCGCAGGCGCTCGACTTCGACAACTGGGCGATCTGCGACACGATGTGTTTCGCGCTGTGGGTGCGGTCGCCGCACGCGATGAAGCAGGTCCGCAAGTGGGCGAAGTCGCGCGACGAATACGTGAAACGCGCGTCGTTCGCGTTGCTCGCGAGCCTGGCGCTTCGCGGCAAGGGCAAGGAAGTGGACGATGCGGATCTGGCGAAGTGCCTGCCGCTGATCGCGAAAGCGGCGGCCGATGAGCGCAACTTCGTGAAGAAGGGCGTGAACTGGGCGTTACGCGGCGTGGGTCGGCGCAGTCGCGCGCTGAACCAGCAGGCGGTGAAATTGGCGAAGGAACTCGTGGCAAGGGAGGAGCCTGCGCCGCGGTGGATAGGCAAGGATGCGTTGCGCGAGTTGACGAGCGCCGCTGTTCAAGCCCGTCTCAGACGCTGACCAGCTCCGGCACCATTTCCGCGATTGGGGTCAGACCCCATTTCCTAGCATTTGGGGTCTGACCCCATTTCAGATTTCGCCGTCCGGAGTCAGCTTCAGCAGACGCCCGCCGGTGCCGTTTCGCTCATCCTCGAGCAGCCAGATCGCGCCATCCGGGCCCTGCTCGACTTCGCGGATACGCTTGCCCATGTCGAAGCGCTGCACCTCGCGCGCGCCGCCGGTAGCGCTGAACTC
>JBKPPO010000124.1:0-5405 GCA_046733635.1 Pseudomonadota bacterium
TACTAAGACCGCCATCTCAGAGACTAGAAAGCGCTGAGAGAGCGCGACAGCAACCAATGGTGCAGCGGGAAATGCGAGTGCAGCTCCCACCAACGGCACAAATAGCCCCAGACTTAGTCTGTTACGCGCCCCAAGGAACGCAGCGAGCTTGGCACAGAGAGTCGCTGAGACAAGCCAGACGACCGGCAGTGACACCACGCCCATAGTCGCCCCGACAGCGCAACCTCCACTACCACACTGGTCAGTTCCGGCCCAAAGGAGCACGGCGACCGCAGCACAGACCACTCCTGGCGCGACCCACGCTAATTCGCTGATCTTGGCTCGGAGCGCCGACATACTGCCGCCTAACGGTTGAGTTGAGCGGCGCGCACGCCGTCGTATGAGCTTGGCACTTTATCCTCACGCGTCCGCTCGAACGATTTGTTAGGCGTGACCTGACGCACCGAGCCGGCCACAACGAAGCCATAGAAGCCAATAGCAGAGGCAATCCGCCAAGACTTGCGACCAGCTGACTCCAAAGACATACGGTAGTTCTCGAGACTGTCACGCCACCCTGAGACCCCATGCTGTTTGTTCCAATTGGTCAAGGTGATGCCAACTTCCGCTAGGAGATCGTCCAGGCTGGCTTCCTCGATATCCGTGATGATGGCTCCACCGGTATGGGTGAAGTTGTAGAGCGCTACATCCGTGAATTCAATCTGCGACTCTTCCCTCGGCTTTCCCGCGTAGTCAAACACGAGATCCAGAGTGATGCGCCTTCCGAAGTCGGCCACTCGGTACTCGCGAAGGTGGAAATCGTGATACCGCATCACGCCTAACTCTTATTTAGAGGACCAATAGGTCACGATAAACCTGGACATTCCCGTCGCATAACATTCCACGCGCTCCTTCATAGCCTTGTTTTCCTTAGCCATCCGGAAATGTCTGTCGCCAAACATTCCAAGATGCAAAACAGTCCCTGTCGCATAGTCGCACGCCACCCCAATTAAAAACTGGGTGGTACTCCTCAGCCCCTCGCGCCGCTTATTCAAAGAGTCTACTGCGACGCCAGCGATCCGGCTGACTTCGGACGGAACCAGCTCCGACCAGGAGAAACGAACAGCAATCCGAGAATGATCAGGCTGATCACCAAACCCGCGATCATCTGCGCCTTCACCACTGCTGGAGCGGGCGCAAGCAGCTCCGAGATCTTGTCCATGAACACACTGCTCATCGTCATCAGCCCGACGAGCACGAGTATGACCAGCAAGGTGATGCGCGCCCAGTTCCTCCCCGCATATATCTTGTAGTAGATCCAGATGAAGAAGATCAGCGCGATGCCCAGGTTCACGAGGACCGACTGGGCAGATCGCATCGTCGAAAAATAGTCCCAGTACAAGATCAAGGACAGAGCCCCCATCAGGTAGCTGAGCACCGCGAGGCGCACCGCGAGCACCACCTGCCAGGGCGGCCTTTCCTTAATGACCATCATCCCTCCCCCGCGCCATCTGCGGCATCGATCATGGACATCTGTCACCACCTTCAATATCGAGACACGCCCTCCGCTGGCGCCCGAACCCGAAACCACCGAACATGCTTCGCCATGCCAGACCATCGCTTCTCGGACCGCGGCCGCTACGCCTGGGAATTCGCCCACGAATATGTGGTTCGTTGCCCACGTTGTGACCATCGCGCCACCGTGTTCAGCGATGGCCTGTCCTGGCGCGCGAAGTCAGCTCGCGTGGCGTGCACCTCCTGCGGTTACAACGCTCAGTGGAGCGCCACGCAATTCCGCGCGCCGGCGAACTGGCGGGCGCCCAAGCGAAGTACCGCGCTCAAACCTCCCCGAAAACAGACGGCGCCGAGCGATCCCTTCTTCCAGCTACCACTGTGGTTCGTCGCGGAAGCCAAGGGTGGCGTGTTCTGGGCATACAACGCCGCGCACCTGGCGTTCCTGAAGCAATACCTCGGCGCGACGCTGCGCATCCGCCAGCCCCACGTGAACGGCTCTCTCGCGAGCCGACTGCCCGCATTCCTGACCGACCGCCGCAATCGCCGGGCGGTCATCCAGGCGATCGATGAACTGGAACGGAGAGATCATGGCCAAAAAGCCGGATGAGGCCTTCTTCGATCGCGCGGATGCGCACATCGAACTATCGAACGAGCAGACAGGCGCGTCCGACAAGGGCAAGGTGAGCGCGTCGATGCTCTACGCCACCGCGCGGTTCAACACCTGGGTCGCGGCGAGCGGCTATGGGAACGGGGAGGCCATGGCGGCGGATCGCGAGAAGATCGTGGAATATTTCGTGGCGCAGTACGTGAAGATGCTCGAAGACCACGTCGACGACTACGTCGCGAACTTCGACAAGTACATGAAGCCTACGAAGTGAGCCGCCGCGCCAGTGCCTCGCTGGCAGCCAGCAGACGCTTGATGATGGATTCGGCCGCGGTGGCATCGAGGCCGTACGGATCGGGGATCTCGACCTCCCCTTCCGCGAGCGCGCCCAACCACACGAACTTGCGCTCATCGGCGCCCGCGCGCTTGAGGTTCACCCAGTTGCGACGGTCCATGAGCACGATGAGGTCGGCGGCGTAGTCGCCGCTCTCGAGCACACGTGAACGATGCGCTCGCAGATCCACGCCGAATGTGGCGCTCATGACCACATGCGGCGCGGGCGAAGGCCGATCGCCCTTGGCGTGGAAACCGCCCTGCGTGATCACACGGCCCGAGCCCAACAGCTCGCGCAGACGGGTTGCCACGAGAGGCGAACGATAGATGTTCCCGTGGCACACCACGAGCACGCGGGCGTCGCGCGGCGCGGCGGCCAGTGCCGCCGACGTGGTCTCGCGTGCACGCGCAAGCGCGCGATTTGCGCCCAGCCGCAGCATCAGCGTCTGGAATTTACGCAGCAGCATGTTTGGCCACGAGCTGTTCGTAGAACCGCGTGAGGCGCTCGGTGCGCAGATCGAAAGCGAACTCGTCGAGCACACGCGAATGCGCACGCTCCGCCATGGCGGCGAACTTCCCGGGCTGCTCGAGGAAATTGCGGATGCCCTTGGTCAACGCCTGCTGGGAGTGCGGCGGGATCAACGCGGCGCCGCCCGGCCCCACGACCTCGGCGGTGCCGCCCACGTCGGTGGCGAGGATGGGCACGCGTAGATAGGCCGCCTCGAGGATCACGTTCGGCAGGCCTTCGGTGAACGAGCTCTGCACGACGAGGTGAACGTCCTTGTACAACGCGGGCATGTCGTCGATGAACCCGGGGAACACCACCTTGTCGGCGATGCCGCGCGCGGCCGCGAGCGCCTTGAGCTCCGCTTCGAGCGCACCCGTGCCGGCGATGATGAGCTTGAGCTGGGGGCAATCCTTGGACAACGCCGCCACGGACTCGATGAGCAGCGCCTGGCCCTTCTCGGGCGAGAGACGACCCACGTTGGCCAACACGATCGGCTGCCCCGGCAGGATCTGCGGCCGCGGCGCATTCACGACGTCCGCGCCATAACGATCCAGCATGAGTGCGTTGCGCAGGACGAGGACACGCCGACGCATCCAGAAAGGCATCAACGCCTTGGTCGCATCGGACACCGAGATCACGGCATCTGCGCGCGTCAGCAACAGTTTGTCGGCGAGCCGCATCACGCGGCGCTTGAGATCGTTCGCGATCCAGCCGTGCGCGGTGCGCACCAGCTTCACATCGCACAGCTTGCGCACGTGCCAGCCGTAGAGATTCGAGCGCAGCTCGCTGGTGTGGAGCACGTTGATCTGATGCTGCTTCACCAAGCGGACGATCTGCTCGACTGCACCCTTGTCGACGCCGCCGCGATCGATGATCTGGTGCGCCTGGATACCGCGCTGCTTGGCGCCAGCGACGAGCGGGTGCAATACGGTGTCGTTCGGCGCGAAGGCGGCGACGTGGAAATCCACTCGCGCAGGATCCACGTGGGCGCCGGTTTCGAGGATGGTGCGGCCGGGGCCGTCGATCCACGGCGAATCGCGCAGGTGCAGTACGCGGACGGTCATTGCGGCCGCCGCGTGGGTTCCCAGACTTCGAGCCTCTCACCAGCCAACCAGCGCATGAGCGCTTGCAGCGCCGCCAGGTTCACGAGCAGGAAGAACGCCGCGAGCCGCACCGGACCGAACTTCTCGGCCACGGAAGGCGCGAACACTCCCACGGATGCCGCCGCATATGCAGCCACCTGGGCGTAGAAGGCAAAAGCGTAGAAAGGCTCGGCGCGCAGCAGGAACGAAGCGGCCAGCGCCGCCACCATGAACAGCGGCGCTATCCATCGCATGAGCTTGTGCGAGAACAGGATGAACGCGAACGTCGGATGTTTGAACGGGTTCATGAGCCCGAGATTGCCGAACAACGCGGTGATGCCGCGCAGGAACGTGCGCGCCTTGCGCGTGAACTCGGCGCTCTGGCTCTTGGTGGCCGTCATGGAGCCACGCGCGGTGGGCTCAGCCAGTGCTCGCCTGCCCGCGCGCACCACGTTGAGCACCGAAAGAAAATCCGGCGCCATGCCGGAGATGAACGGTGTGGCGAGCTCGCGGCGCTGCGCATAGAAGCAACCGCTGGCGCCCGCGATCGAATGCGCCAGCGCCTCTTCCCGGCGCAGCATGAGCTCGAGACGGCCGTACAGGCCCTCACTACCGCCGCCTTCCACGTAGTCTTCGCCGGACACTGCGCCCACGGCCGGATCGGCGAAATGGGCCACCAGACGCTGTAGCGACTCCCGCTCCAGCATGATGGCCGCATCGGTGAACACGATGATGTCGTTCTTCGCACGCGCGAGACCGGCATTGAGCGCCGGCGCCTTGCCGCCGCGCGGCAGCACGTTGAACGTCTCGACACGTGCGCCGCCGACGCGCTCCGCCACCTGCAGCGAATCGTCCGTGCAGGCATCGCCGATCACGACGATCTGCAGCTTGTCCGCGGGATAGTCGAGCTCGAGGATGTTGCGCATCTTCGCTTCGACGCGCCGCGCCTCGTTGTGCACGGGCAGGATGATGGTCAGGCTCGGCCGAAAGGCCGCATCGCCCGCGGGGGCTTTACGCCCCGCGAGACGATTCATGAGCACCAGCAATGCCGGGTAGATGGCGTACGGATACGCGATCGCCAGCACGCTGATCCAGAACACCCAGACCATGGCGCGCGAAACCTGCGTGTTACGGCAGGTTCAGCTCCGTCACCGCTTCGACGAGCTGCGGCTTCAGGTGCATGTACCGCGTGGCCTTGCGCTTGGCGATGATGTCGTTGAACACCTGTTGCGCCTGCTGCTCGCTCAGGTTCAGCGCCTTGCCCAGCTCCGCGGCCGTGTAGCCGTTGTTGAGCGCGTACAGCGCGAGATCCATCTGCGCATACGGCAGCGCGAAGTAGAACTCGTCCTGGCCCTGCGCCAGGCTGTACGTGTCGGTGGTCGGGATG
>JBKPPO010000125.1:0-9482 GCA_046733635.1 Pseudomonadota bacterium
CCTTCGACCAGATCCGTCCCTTCGTCGACTATCTATTCCTGTTCTATCTCACCGCGAGCCTCATCGACCGCCCCAAGCGCTTCCGCGTGTTCGGCGTGGTCATCTGCTTCGTGGTGTTCTGGCTGATCTTCAAGAACCTCGACCGCTTCGGCAACGAGCAGCGCGCGGGCGCCTTCGCGGCCGCCTACTTCATGGGCGACGGCAACGACTTCGCCTGGGGCCTGGTCACGATGCTGCCTTTCATGCTGTACCTCGTGATCGGCGGGAACGGCGTGATGTCGAAGCTGCTGGGCCTCGCGGGTATGGCCGTCACCTTGTTCGGCATCGTCGGCACCGCCTCGCGCGGCGCCACGCTGGGTGTGGCGGCCGCGGTGGTCTTCTACTGGTGGTTCATGAGCACCAAGAAGGCGCTGGGAATAGGGCTCATGGTGGTGGGTCTCATCGGCGTGCTGGCGCTCGCGCCGTCGAGTTACGTCTCGCGCATCGGCTCCATCGGCGACACCGCTTCGGATACGTCCGCGCAGGCGCGCCTCGCGACCTGGGGCGCGGCTGCGAAGATGGCGGTGCGTTTCCCGCTGGGTGTCGGCGCGGGCAACTTCGCGTCGGCGTACGGACGTTATTACATCGGCGGCGGCAACTCGGCGTTGGGTTCCGCGCAGAACCGCTGGTTCTCGGCGCACAGCATCTATTTCCGCACGCTCGGAGAATACGGCTTCATCGGCCTGACCCTGCTGATCTGGCTCATCGTCAAGAACGTCAGGGACAACCTGCGCCTGAGGACGCTGCTGCTGGCGCAGGGCGCGCAGGCGAAGATCTCGCCGCTGTGGCCGGGTGTCGTGGGCATGGCCACCGTCGGATTCGCGGTCTGCGGCGTGTTCCTGGGCGGGCTCACCTATCCCCATCTCTTCATGCTCGCGGGCATCACCGTGGCCTCCAAGCGCATTCTCGGGATGACCGACGCGGAGGCAGCCCCGGCGCGTGGCCGCGGCCGCGCTCGAGGCAGGGCGCTTCGCCCGGTCCCCGCGGTGGAACCGGCGCCCGACGCCACGTCCGCCCCGACTCCCACACAGCCGGCCGGTCGCCGGCGATGAGAAGTTAGTCCATGAATCAGAAGATCAGGGTGGTGCAGCTCACGGGCGCCATGGATTTCGGCGGTCTGGAGAACGTCATCGGCCACCTGGCGCGCGGGCTCGATCCCGATCGCTTCGACGTCACGGTGCTCTGCACGCGCGGCATCGGCCAACTCGGCGAGAAGCTGCGCGACGAAGGCCTGAACGTGCAGCTCATGGGCGAATACAAGCGCAGCCGGCGTTTCCTGGCGCCCATGGACCTGCGGAAAGCCTTCAGCCGGCTGAAGCCGGACGTCGTGCACAGCCATGGCGAACCGCCGCTCGCGGCCGCGGGCCCGCTCGGTTACCTGGGACTCATGCCGTTCTGGGCGCACAGTTTCCACTACGGCAACTATCCCTACGCCGAGAAGAAACGCATGGTCATGGAGCGGGTGCTCAGCGGCCCCGCCAAGGCGCTGATCGCCGTGGCGGACCAGCAGCGCGCCGCCATCATCCGGCACCACGGCGTGAAGCCCGAGCGAATCCAGACGATCCACAACGGCGTGCAGCCCAATCCGCACGCCAACGATCCCGCGCAGCGCGCGAAGGCGCGCGTCGAGTTCGGCATCGCCGACGACGAAGTGGTGGTGGGTACGATCGCCGTGCTCTCTCGGCAGAAGGGCGTCACGCATCTGCTGGCCGCTGCGCGCCAGGTGCTGAACTCCCACCCGAAGGCGCGATTCCTCATCGTGGGCGGTGGCCCGCTCGAGCAGGCGCTGCGTGAAGAAGCCAAGGGCTACGACTTCGGCGACCGCGTGATCTTCACGGGCTGGCGCAAGGACGTGCCGCTCATCCTGCCGGCCTTCGACATGTTCGTGATGTCCTCGCTGTGGGAGGCCATGCCGCTCACGCTGCTCGAGGCCATGGCGGCGAAGCTGCCCATCGTGGTCACGGACGTGGGCGACAACCGCAATCTCGTCGCCAATGGCGAATGCGCGCGCGTGGTGCCGCCGGCCGACGCCGGCGCGCTCGCCGAGGGGATCAAACTACTTCTGGCGGATCGTGCGCTCGCGAAGAGGCTGGGAGAGGCGGGTGGCGCGGCGTTCCAGTCGCGATTCACCGTGGGTCACATGATCGCGGCCCATGAAAAATTCTACGAGAACGCCGTCAGGCGTTAGGCGCGCAGACGCTTCCGGATTGCTTTCAGCAATCCCTGTTTCTGCGCTTCCAGCGTGAGTTCGCGTTCGGCTCGTTCGCGCCCGGCCCGACCCCAAGCCCTGGCCTGAGCCGGATCATCGGCCATGCGTTCGATGGAATCCGCCAACGCCTTTGCGTTGCCGGTCTCGAAGTTCAGCCCCGTCTTCTCATGGAGCACCGACTCGGCGAGACCCTGCAGCCGTGAGGCGATGATGGGCAGGCCGCAAGCGGCCATCTCCACAGAGCTCAGCGTGAACGAGTCCCAGCCCGACGACGGGATCACGCCGCAGTAGGCGCTCTGGAAGATCTGCTGCACGTCGCGGCGATAACCCATGAACCGGATCCAGGGCGCGATCGGCAGCTTCTCGTACTGCGCTTCGTAGGGTTTGGACTCGTCGGCGGTGTTGCCGCAGAGCAGGAAACAGATGTCGTTGCGCCCGCGCACGTGCAGCACCTCGATCGCCGCGCTGATGAGCACCTGGATGCCCTTGCGCTCGGTGCAGTGGCCCGTGAACACGAAGACCTTGCGGTCCTTCGGCACTCCGAGCGCGCTGTGCACGTAGTCGCTGTCCGGATCGGGTCGGAACTGGTTCGTATCCACGCCGAGGAACACCACGTCGGTATCCGATGCCGGAACGCCGCGGCCCTGGATCGCGAAATCCGCCATGGCCTGCGATTCGAAGATGAGGCCATCGGCGCGTGAAGGCGTGATCGAGAGCAGCAGGCGTTTGATCGCGCGTTTCCACGCGGGGCTGTTGCCCGAGATGGGCGCGCCCCAGTAGGGGACGATGGTCCTGACGCCGTTGGCCCGCATGACCGGATACAGCGCGTGCACGGGCTGCAGGTCGAACGGCATGGCGAAGTCCGCCTTGCAGTGCGCGAGGAGTTCGCGAAGCCGCTCGAGCGTCGCCGGCGAGGGATCGTTGATGTCGAGCTGCGAGTAGTTCGAGAAACCGGCGGGCAACGTGTTCGGCGCGCCGGGTCCGATGTCGGTGTACGTGAAGTGGATGGCCGAGGGGTCGCCGTCCGCGAGCTCGAGGGCCACTTCGTAGAACTGCCGCTCGAGCGCGCCGATGGCGTAACCGACGTTGGTCGGCCACTTCATGAGGATCAGGCTGCGCGTTTTCATGCCGGCCGCGATTTCAGGCCCGGCAGGAATCGGTGCACGTAACGCACGCGCTCTTCCCGGTTGAACGCGAGGAAATACGCGCCCAGCGCCAGCACGGGCGAGGCGCCCACGGCCACGAAGAAGATGGCCCACAGCGACTTGGGCTGCCAGTAATGCTCGACCGCGAGCAGCACCAGCGTGAAGGGTATGAACGCAGCCACCGGCCGCAGCACAGCTTCGGTCACGTACCGGCCCAGCGGGATGTGCAGGGTCCGCAGCGTGTAGATGGGCGTGATGAACCCGTGGATGATCACGATCGGCACCGCGGCGCCGATGGCCATGCCGAGCAGGCCCCATTTCTGCACGGCGATCATGCCGCCGATGAAGCTGAAGATGCCCGTGGCCACGTTGAACCACATGGCCTGCTTGTGCCGGCCGGCGCCCAGCAGGATCTGGCCGTTGCTCGTCTGGCCTATCCAGAACAGGCGGCCGACACACATCGCGATGAGCAGCGGCGCGGCGACGTCGGCATAACTCGGGCCCATCCAGGCGGCGATGAACTCGTGGCCGAAGATGATCATGCCGGCCATCGCGGGCAGCGCGATCAGGAAACACATCTTGGAGCCGATGAGCGCCACGGTCTGCAGCGCCTTCTCGTCGCCCGCGGCCTGGCGCGCGCTCGAGAAGGGATGCAGCGTCTGCGCCATCGTGATGACGAGCTTCTGCAGGTATTCGAGCAAAGTGCCGGCGATGGCGTAGTAGGTGACCGCGGCCGGGCCGATGAACATGGCCGCAAGCAGTTCACCCGTGCGGAACAGCAGCAGGTCGCCGAAGCCGCTGATCACGTTGGCGGAGCCGTAGCCGTAGAGCTGCTTGGCGGAGTCCTTGTTGGCGTCGCGCAAGCGGACTTCGATGTCCGGCCGGATCTTGCGCGCGTACCAGTTGATCACGGCCCAGGCCAGCACCTGCATGGCGAGATGCGTGATCGCGAGCGCGACGAGGCCATAACCCATGAGGATCATGACGACGATGACGATGGTGCGCACGATCAGCGTGGCGATGCCGATCTGGTTCGAGATGTCGAAGCGCTGCATGCCCGTGAGGATGCCGCCCGACACCGCGCTGGTGAACGACACGGCGAGCGACACACCCGCGATGAGGACGACGATGCGCGCCACATCGACGTGCGTGGATTCGATCTTGAAGATGTGCGGGAACGCCCAGGCGAAGCCGATGGTGCCGACGAGCACGATGCAGGCCACGCTGTAGTACAGAAAATGGGCCGTGCTGACGATCTTGCTGATGGAGTTGTCGCCGTTGGCGTCCGCGCGAGCGACGAACTTCACGACCGCCATGCGCACGCCGCCATCGAGCATGCCCATGTAGCCGGTGGTGGACTTGATGAGCACCCAGAGGCCGTAGTTCACGTTGCCGAGGTTGTGCACCAGGAACGGCGACATGAAGAACGCCGCGGCCATGTTGAGCACGAGGCCGGCCCAATTGGACAGCACATTGCGGATCAGCACGCGAGCGTGCGATGGCTTCTTCGCGGCTTCGGTCACTTGGCGGGGTTTCCGGTGAACAGGCGGATGAAGGTTCCGCGCGTGACTCCGCGCCAGTAGCAGGCGTTCGCATGGCGCGCCATGACGACGTCCGGCGGCTTGCGCATCAGCCATCCCGTGAAGGCGGATAGATAGCCCATGAACACGCGCGTGGCGTACTGGAAGGTCTGCTTCGCGAGACGCATGAGCTGGTAGGGCTCGGTGTTGGCCATCATGCGCGTGTTGCTGAGGCCGTGTTTGATCGAGCGCTGCAGCGTCCACTTGCGCGTGACGCGTTCGGGCTGCACCCAGTGCATCACGGGAGCCTTGGGTTCGTAGACCACCTTGATCGGGATCTTCGCCAGGCGCGAGAACAGGTCCTGCTCGCCCGCGGACATCATGTTGCCGCCCTTGGGACCGACCTTGTCGTTGAAGCCGTTGATCGCCAGCAGGTGTTCCTTGCGGATCACCATGTTGCTGCCATACGGGTACTTCGGGAATTCGAGCACCGTACGCTCTTCGCCGTAGTAGCAATGCCCGAAGTAACCCTCGCAGGACTTCGGCATCCAGACGGGGCGCGTGGTGGGCCAGCCCACGTAGATGGGCCCGCCGGCGGCGCCGGCCGAGGGATCCTCGGCAAAGATACCGGTGAGCAGCGTGAGCCAGTTCTTCTCGGCGGTCGCGTCGTCATCGAAGAATGCGACGAGTTCGTAGCGCGATTCGGCGATGCCCTTGTTGCGCGCGTTGGAGAGCCCGAGCTTGGGCTCCTTGGCCAGCCGCAGATTCGGCATCACTGCCATCTTGGCGCGCACCAGCGCCTCGGTGCCGTCGGTGCTCCCATTGTCCACGACGATCACTTCGAAACGGTCGCGCGCCAGATCCTGCGCCGCGAGGCTGTCGAGCGACACGCCGAGTGCTTCGCCGCGGTTCAGCGTGCCGATGACGACGGAAATGCGAGGTGCGGACGTGGCGTTCATGACCCTTGCGGCCGATACAGCGCCGCCAGCCGGCCGGCGATGGAATCCCACGAGTAGATGGACTCGACGAGCTGGCGGCCATTGATCTCGAGACGATGACGCAGATCCGCATCGTCGAACACGCGGCCGATGGCGCGCGCGAATTCCTCCGGGGTGTCGGCGAGCAGCAGGTCGCGGTCGCGCACCACGTCGATGCCCTCGGCGCCGATGCTCGTGGCGACCAGCGGCATGCCTTGCGCGAGGCCATCGAGCACCTTGATGCGCGTGCCGCCGCCATCCCAAATGGGGCAGATGGCCACCGAGGCGCGTGCGAAGAACGGCCGCACGTCGGGCACGAAGCCGTGCACGCGCACGCGCGGATCGCGTGCCGCGAGCGCGCTGATCTCCGCTGGGGGGTTGGCGCCGATGATGTCGATCACGGCGTTCGGATGCGATTTCGCGATCAGCGGCCAGGCTTCATTGGTGAAGCGCAGCATGCCGTGGCGGTTCGAGTACTGGTCCAGCCGGCCGGCGAACACGATGCTTTGCGGCGTCTTCTGCGAGCCCGGCGTGGGCGTGAAGAAGTCGATGTCGACGCCGTTCGACACCACCGAGAAACGCGCCTTCGGCGCGATCTTGCTCAGGATGTCCCCGTCGAGATCCGACATCACCACGTTCGAGGTGAAGCGCGGGCACATGCGGGCTTCATAACGCTGCAGCGCCAGCCACTCGTACCAGAAGAAGAGTTTGCGGCCGAGGCTTTTCTCGTTGCCGATGCGTCGCCGGATCATGAAGGACTCGGCGCCGTGATGTGTCATGACCGTCGGCACGCCGCCCACGTCGTCGAGGTAGTCCGCCATGCTGATGGCGTCGAAGTGCACGGCGTCCACGCGCACGCGCTTCAGGAGGTCGCGCACGCGCGCACGCAGTTGGGCGTTGCGGTAGATGGTCACCGTCAGCGGCGACAGCGTGAACATGCTCGCGAGGCCGCGGAGCGCCAGGCGGGCGGGTGTCGTCGAGGCGGAGATGTCGATGATCTCCACGGACTTGCAGTCGCGCAGCAGTTCTTCGCGCGCGGTGCGGTTCTCTTCGTCGGGATGCGCACCGCTCTTGTGCTTCACCGCGATCAGGTGCACGTCGTGATCGGCAGCTATGCGCTTGATGAGGTTGTAGCTGCGCTGGAAGCATCCGCCCTTGGGCGGGTAGGGAACGAAGTGCGAGAGCCAGAGGATCGAGCGGCGTGCGGTCACGGACTGTTCGGCGAGTTGCGCGTTCATGGGATGCGGGTGGCGGTTTGCGAGCTCATGGCGACCATGACGACGCCGGCGCTGATGAGCAGCGTGCCGGCCACGCGCATCATCGTGACGCGTTCGTCGAACAGCCAGGCGCCGGCGGCCAGAGTGAAGATGAAACTCAGGCCCACGAAGGCGTAAGCCACCGAGAGATCCGCGAGCGAGAGCACGCGCAGCCACAGCAGGGCGCTCAGGCCATACAACGCGAGTCCGACGATCGACCAGGGCGTGGTGAGGATGCTCCACAACGCGTCGAGTCCGGTCCCGCCGCGCGCGCCTTGCGTGGCGCCGAGCTTGAGGGCGACCTGTGCCGAGGCGGAAAGCCCGACGCTGACCAGGATCAAGAGCAGGACATTGCGCGTCTTGGGTGGATCTCAGTGCGAAGGCGATGAAGGCGCCGGAGATCAGCGCAACGACAATGCTGGCCCGGTCGCGCGTGGCGTAGATGACCGGGTCATCGTGCATCTCGCCGCGCGCGGCCTTGATCCACATGCGGGAGACCCAGTACATCAGCGTGATGCACAATCCCCAGAGCGCTTCCGGCCGCGAATAGCTGTCCGAGATATCGGCGCTGTTCAGGAACATCGCCATCACGAGGACCGCGCAGAAACCCGAGCCCACGCCGAGCGCCATCAGCGCGGCGGCGTCGGTGACGTTGTAGTCGCGGCCGCGCGCCGACACCCGGTTCAGCGAGGACAGCGTGAGTAGTTCGGAGTAGCGCTTGATGAGCGCGAGGCTGAGGAACAGGAACATCGACAGCGCGAGCAGCCAGAACGAAGGCACCACCATGACGGCGGCGGCGCCGCCCAACACACGCGAGGTGTACAGGCAGGCGAGCACGATCGCGTCCACGAGCACGATCTGCTTGAGCACCAGCGAATACGCGGTGGTGGCGATCACGTACGCGACCAGCATCCACAAGGCCAGCGGGTTGATCGCGATGGCGAGCGCGAGACCGCCGAGCAGCAGCACGGGCGCGAGCAGCAGGCCGGTCTTGACCGGCAGCGTGCCCGCAGCGAGGGGCCGGAACTTCTTGCGCGGATGGATGCGATCCGATGGCAGGTCGACGAGATCGTTGATGAGATAGATGCCGGACGCGCAGAGCGAGAACGCGAAGAACATCATCACGGCCGCCTGCCAGGCCGCGACGTCGTTCCACAGGTGCGCGGCCAGCAGCGGCACGAACACCAGCATGTTCTTGAGCCACTGGTGCACGCGCAGCGCGCGTGGCAGCACGCGCAGGGCCGAGGCGGGCGCGGGGAATTCCCGCTCGATGCGCGTCACGGCAGCGGCGCGCCGGGCCACCGACGACGAAGCGCCCACGAGCACGGCGCCAGCGGACTGCTTCCACACGGAAAGATCCACGGCGTGGTCGGCGGCATACACAAAAGGCGAGCCACCGGCGTCGCGTGCAATGGCTTCGGCCTTGCGAGGTCCCTTGATGTTGTTCTCGCCGTCGCTGGCGATCACGCGCGCGAAGCACCCCGCATGGCGCGCCACGTCCTCGGCGATCCTGCGATCGGCGGCGGTCGCGAGAACGACGGTGCGGCCGCTGGCGGCTTCGCTGCGCAACCAGCCGAGCAGGGCTTCGTTCCAGGGAAGGGTGGCGGCGTCCACGTCATAACTGGCGGCCAGCCTGGTCTTCAGGTGCGCGGGGCCCTTGAACGCCCATCCGAGCACGGAGAACAGCCGCAGCGGATGGCGAAACAGGAAGCGCACGAACGACTCGAACAACATGTCCGTGTGGACCAGCGTTCCGTCGAGATCGACATAGAGCGGCGGAGTTGTTTGGAGCGGGCTGCCGGGCACGGTGTTTGTCGTTGGGATGTGGCTGTCGGGCGGCGCACCATTTAACAGATCATGCCGCGCCTGGGTAGCTGCGGCGCATATTAATGAACGTCTTAGAAGGGAATGGTGACAGGCGCCGATCCGTCACTCGAACTGTGGATTGCGTGCGGTTTCGGGGGGCTGGAGCGCGTCTCCCCACTGGACTTCACTGCCCAAATCGGGACGATGGGCCGCCATTCGCCGGGCGACAACACGAAATAAAGAGGAAGGCCATGCGTCGACTGTTCCAGTGGTTGGGTGCGTTCGCGGTCGAGGACCGCCGGAGCACGCACGTCGTGCTGCTGTTCGCCGTGGCATTGCTGGCCCGGCTGGCGCTGCTGGCCATCATTCCCAACGCCAACCTCAGCACCAACGCCATCGAAGCCATCATCAACGGCGCCAACATGATCCACGAGGGGCGGTTCCCCCAGGATCCGGAATTCCCGCTCTGGGTGCCGCCGCTCACCGCCTTGTTCGTCGCGGGTATCCAGACCGTGTTCGGCGACGGCCTG
>JBKPPO010000126.1:0-5162 GCA_046733635.1 Pseudomonadota bacterium
CGTGACCCATCTGCGAGACAACCTCCGCGTGTTCGATTTCGAGATCGCGCAGCCCGACATGGCGAAGCTGCGCACGCTGATCGAGCACTCTTCGGCGCTGGCGGGGCTGCAATACCTCTGAGATCGGCCTACCCCGCATCGGCGCGCGCCCACGCGAGCTGACGCGAGCGGCCGATGCCCGGCGCGCGACCGGGGTCCTAGCCTGAACGCATGAAAACCCTGCACAAGCTCGTATTGGTCGGCGCGGCCGTGGCCGGCGCCATCACGGTGATGCGCGAAGTGCGCCGCATGCGCTTCCAGGCGGCGCGAGAAAAGGATCTGCCGACGTTGCTGCCGGCAGGCGAAGCGGAAACGCGTGCGCAACCGGAAAGTGCCGCGCAAGCCGCGGGAGATCAGGATCCGGCGATCCCCGTGGTCGCTCCGGCATCTCAAGCAGCCCCGTTCTGAGCCGGTTGCCGGCGCGCGAAGTCGCGCTCCGTCCGACGCTGGGCCTGGGTCAGCGCGCGGGCCACTCCAGCATCATCCGCGCTCCGCCCAGTTCCGTACTTCCTTCCGCGATCGCCCGTCCGCGATGCAAGGAGGCGATGCGCGCCACGATGGCGAGTCCCAACCCGAATCCGCCGGTTTGTTTGTTGCGGCTCGTATCGAGCCGGGTGAACGCGCGGAACACGGTCGCTCGCGCGTCCTCCGGAATCCCTTCGCCATCGTCCTCGACGTCGAGTCGATAGAGCCCGTTCTCGAGCCGTACGTGGATCCGCACGCGCTGCCGCGCGTAGCGAAGCGCGTTCGCCAGCAGATTGCTCACGGCCAGTTCCATGAGCCGTGGCTCCATCCATGCGGTGTCGAGACCCGCGTGGTCCACGTCCACCGTCCGTTCGTGCGGTGGCGCCGACATCACGATCTGCCGCAGCCAGGGCTCGAGCGGCACGGCCTGGCAGTTCATGCGAAGGCCGGGGTGATCGAGCCGCGCGTAATCCAGCATGTCCGAGATCAGATCGTCGATCTGCTGCACGTCGGAGTTCACCGCGCGCAGCTGCTCGCGCAGATGCTCGTCCACTTCGCCTTCGAGCACGGCCGCCGCGAACCGCACACGCGCCAACGGCGTGCGGATCTCGTGGGACAGGGCCGCAGTCATCTCCTTCTGCGTCTGGATGAGCTGGCTGACTTTGGACGACATGTCGTCGAGGTTCGACGCCAGGCTCGTGAGCTGGGTGGTCTGGCGCGCAGTGTTCAGCGGCTCGCGGTAGTCGGAGGCGAAGTTCTGCGCCGCGTTCGTGAGCACGCTGAGATCGCGCAACAGCGGACGCAACCACCAACCCACGATGAGCAGGATGGAACCGTAGAACAACACGGGCAGGAAGCGCGCGAGCGGATTTTCGCGCGGCGGCTCGAACGGTCCGAGCCGGATCGCGCTGCCCAGCGTGGTGGCGTGCCAGAGGTAGTAGATCTTGCCGCCGTCGTCCTCGAGCTCGTGCGGCACGGACGCCTGCGACGAAGCGCCGGAGATCTCGCCGGCCTCGAGCAGGCTGATCTCGAGCTTCAGCCTCTCCGCGAGCGCGGCCGCGTGATCCTGGCGTTGCTCGGCGGGGAGCGCGGCCAGCTCGGACTCCATGAGCTGGAACGTGGAGACCAGCCAGGGATCAGCGGTGCGAACCTGCCGCGACTGCAGCGCGCTGAAGAACAGATCGAGCACGATCGCGGCAATCAGCAGACCGCCCGCCAGCACCATGTAGGAGCGGATGAAGAGTCCGCGATGCCGGCCGAAGAGCCACTCTCTCACGCGCTCCGCCTCAAGCGGGCGCGCTCCAGGCGTCCGGCACGAGTAGATAGCCCTTGCCCCACACCGTCTTGATGCGGGTGGGCGCCGCGGCGTCGTCGCCGAGCTTGCGGCGCAGTTTCGAGACGCGGCCGTCGATGGAGCGGTCCAGGCCGTCGTAATCGATGCCGCGCATGGTGCGGAACACCTCGTCGCGGCTCACGAGTTCGCCGGCGCGATGCGCCAGCAGGCTCAGCAGTTCGAACTCCTGCGTGGTCAGCGGTACGGCCTGGCCGTGCAGGAACACCTCGCGCGAAGTCTCGCTGATGCGCAGTTCACCGAGCAGCAGATCCGGCTTGCGCTCCGTGGCGGTGCCACCGCCGCGCTCGGCGCGGCGCAACAGCGCGCGCACGCGCGCCAGCAGCACCATGGGATCCACCGGCTTCATCACGTAGTCGTCCGCGCCGGCCTCCAGGCCGATCACGTGATCGAGGTCCGTATCCTTGGCCGTGAGCATGAGGATGGGCACGTCGTGCACGCGGCGGATCTCGCGGCAGATGGAGAGCCCGTCCTTGCCCGGGAGCAGCAGGTCGAGCAACACGAGGCGAGGGCGCTCGCGCGCGAAGCGATCCACCGCGCGATCGCCGCGGGCTTCGGTGGCCACGCGCAGGCCGTTCTGCTCCAGGTAGGTCGCCGTGAGTTCGGCGAGGCGCACGTCGTCTTCGACGAGCAGGATATCGACGTTCGACGCGTTCACAGCACGTCCCAGACGTGGCGCGTGCGGCGTTCGCGGCGGCGATCAGGAGATCCCACGCGCAGTACCTCCACCTTGACGGGCGACAGGCGCTCGATGCCCGCGGGCGTGGCGAGCCAATAGAGGAAGTCTTCGCTGAACACCCGCTCCTGTTTCATCGCACCCGCCAGCGCGCGCGGCCAGCAGCGCAGCGGCGTGGTCTGCACGCTGTCGTAGAGGCAGTACTCGTCGGGCTGCTGGCTCTTCCAGCGCACGTCGAACGTGACGGTGCAGTCCGTGGCGCCCTTGTCGATGACGCAGAGCAATGGCTTCACGACGAGCTTCACGGGCGGCTCCGCGGCGAGCAACGGAGCTGTCAACGAGAGTGAAGCGAGCAGGGCGGTGATTGTCAGGCGCGGAGTCATGTTCAGAATTGCCAGCCGAGACCGAGGAAGTATCCGACCACGTAGTCCTGCTTCACGAGCGGGCTCATGCCCACGCTGTGCTGCAGCTTCTCGTAGTTGGCCGAAAGCGCCAGGCGAAGCGACTTCGAGATGTAGTAGTTGGCGCGCATGCCCGCTTCCCATCCGAGGCCGGCGTCCGCTTCGTAGGGGCGCAGCGTGAACGATACCTCGTCGGAATGCACGCCCCAGTAGTAGTCGCTGAGCGCGGCGCTCTTCCAGGAGACGCCGATCATCGGCGACCACGAGAACCGGCCCTTCGTGAAGCGATAGCTGTAGTCCGCGGAGATCTCGTAGCCGTCGTGAGTGCCGCTCACGTCGTGGAAGGCGCGCAGCGCGGCCTGTCCCCACTCGCCGCCAAACAAGGATTCGATGCCCGCCTCGATGGCGTAGTCCCGCTTCGGCGGCTTGAGCGGCTGCGGCGGAACGTCGACTTCGGTCGTGACCGGCGCGCCGGTGGCCGGGTCGAGCAACGCGCCGCGAGTGCCGCCGGCCATGAGTGAGAACGTGACGTAGCGTGTGTTGGTCTTGCCGAAGAACGCGCGATCGCTGTTGACGCGAGCGACGAGGTTGGTCGTCACCACGTCGTTGTCCAGGAGGTGCAGGCCGAGATCGCCGTTGTCGAAGAACCAGTGATCGCCGAAGTAGGCGATGTCGATGTCGACGAACAGCGGGATGTTGTCCGACTGGATCAGCGGGTTCGTACGCTCGCCCAGCCCCAAGGCGGCGCCCAGCCGCCACCGCCGCTCCTCGGGCAGCACGATCGGGGGCTGGCCGTCCGGCGTCCCCGCCACGGTGGCGGGCTCGGCGGGCGGCGATTCGGCAGGAGTGGCTTGTGCGAACAACGATGCGGCGCCGGTCAGCGCCCAGATGATCGCGGCCCTCGACAACATTTTCATGGCGGCGATTTTAGCCATTCGGGCGCCCGCAGGCCTCGAAAAACCTCGCGCAAAGCCGTGTGAAAACTGTGCAGAAGTGTCGACCGGGGCGGGCACACAATTTGACGAATTCACTCAACGTTGACGACAGCGCGCCCGGCGGCGATCCGTAGTCTGGCGGCTCCGGGTCAGGGGGAAATTCCATGTATCGGCCGTTGAACTGGTTCGTCGTCTTGTTTGCGATCCTGGTGTTGGGCGCGAACCTGCTGCTCGTGAAGCCGCATCCGGATGCCCTGACTCCGGCGGCTGCGGCTGAGCCGGCGCCGGCGGCGGCGCCGGTCGTTCGTGCCGCTCCGCCGGGCCGGGCGGCCCCCGTGAGTCCCTTCGCCTACATCCATGAGGATGGCCGTGAGGAGTACCTCCCCGCGGGCGCCTCGTTCGAATCGGAGCATGCCGCCGGCGGATTCCCGAGCGGGCAGCCGTTCGACTCGCGTGCGGCGGTGTATTCCTGGTCGTCCTCCGACCCGGACGCGCCTATTTCAGCTTCGCGAACATGGCAATGAAACGCGGCTCGCCACGCAGGCTGTCGTAGTCGGGATCGCGCTCCACCCAGTCCTTCTTTCCCCAGCCCTTGCTGAACACCCGCTCGAGCAGATCGAGCGCGCGCTGCTTCGAGCCGCTGCGCGCATGGATGCAGGCGCTGTTGATGATCACGCTCATGTCGTCGGGGTAGAGCGCCTCGGCGCGCTGCGTCCACTCGAGAGCGCGCGCGAGCTGGCCATCATGATCGAGCGCACCGGCGCCGAAGGACAACACGCGGCCATTGTGCGGGTTCAGTTCGAGCAGCCGCTCGGCGCGCCGCACCGCTTCACGGTTGATCTCCACGGCTTCGGCGATCCGGCCGGCCTTGCGCAGGGATTGCGCCTGCAACAGCGGACTTTCGAAGTCCTCCCGGCGCACCTCGGACGCTTTGCGCCATGCCTCGATCGACTTCTCCAGGTCGCCTGCCGCGAATGCCGCTCGTCCGTAGTAGTAATAGGCGTCGAAGAGATTCGGATTGATGCGCGACGCTGCCTCGAAATGCTTCCTGGCTTCGTCGTATCGGCGCTGATTCGCGAGCGTGCACGCGCGCGCCAGGTGCGCATCGGCGAGATCGGGTGCGAGCTCCATGGCCATGCGGCTGGCGCGGTCAGCCTCCGCCAGGTCTTCCTCGTGTGAGCCCCACCACTCGTAGAGCAGCGCATGCAGCGTGGCGAGTCCGGCCCACGCCGGCGCGTATTCCGCGTCCAGCGTGATCGCCCGCCGATAGAGCGCGCGGGCTTCATCCATGTAGG
>JBKPPO010000127.1:0-6173 GCA_046733635.1 Pseudomonadota bacterium
ATCCAGGGCCTGTTCGATCAGCGCCCGCGATTCCGCATACTTCTCGGCGACCAACGCTTGACTGCTTTGCTCGATGAGCGCGTACAGGCTGGGCTTGGAGTCCTCGGCCAGCACTGGACCGGCGATCCACAGGATTGCCCATGCCAGCCACATCGCCATCCGGCACCTCACAACTTCTCGCCGGGTAGTTTGCTCGCCTGCTTCACCCAGGCTGTGAATTGCTTCTCGTCCAGCCCGGGATCCTGGTACACGTCGAGGTATCGCACCTCTTTCTGTTTCGACTCACCCGGCGGCATTGGCTTCAGCGAGGTGCCGCGAAAAAATGAAACCTTGATGTATTTGTCGAAGCAGTGGAAAGCCGTGAACCACCCCTTCCCGCCGACACCGTAGAAGGGAGAGTTCCACTTCACTGCCTTCTCGACCTTGGGCACGGCCGCGTTGATCAGCGCGTCGAGTCGTTCGCCGATGGCGCGCTTCCAGCCCGGCATCGCGGCGATATACGCCTGCACCGGCGCGTCGCCATCTCCCTTCGGGATCTGCGGATTGCCGCCCGAGAGCAGAACCACCCCTTCCTGGTTCGGTTTCAACGGGCGACGGGGCTTCGCCTTTTTCTTCGGCTTGCTTGCTGCCATGGACTAACTCTTCTGCGCCTTCCGATTGCGAGCCACGGCGGCCTTGATGAGCGCCTTGAACGCCGTGGCGTCGATGTCGACACCTTCGGGGATATCGATGGCGCGGCGTACGTTGCCATCGAAGCCGGCGTTGAACAACCTCTTGGGATCCGGGAGGCTCGCGCCGTGCATGAACGTGAGTTTCACCGCGTTCTTGTAGCGTTCTCCCGTGCAGACGATACCGTCATGCGAGAAGACCGGTACGCCCGCAGGGTTCGTGGCCTTTTTCCATTTCCGCTCCTCGACCATGGCGGGATCGGCTTCCAGGATGAGCGCGCGCATGCGTTGCAGCGTGGCATCGCGCCAGTCGCCGGCGGAAGGCGCAGCGGTTGCTGCCTTTGCCCGGGTCTTTGCCTTTGTTTTCGCTTTGGGCTTCGAGGGGGTCATGACGGTCTCCTCACATACGGCAGCGCGAATAGATAGAGCCCCGTGAGCAGCAGGCCCAGCAGCGGCACACCGGCAAACAAGCCGACCCAGGCCGGCGGCTGCCCCAGTGTCATGCACACCATGTAGAGGATGACGCCGGACGTGAACGCGATCGAGGTCCAGCGGTGAAACTGGCGGATGCCGGTTCTCATGGTCAGCCTCGCGCCTGGATCATCTTCCAGCCATTGCCGGACGGATCACGGAAGCCGGCATCGACACTGCCGAACCGATCCACCGGCTCCTGCGTGAACTCGACACCGCGCGCCTGCATTTCCTTGAACGAGGCCCGGCAATCCTTGACCACCATGACCAGCCCCGGCATTCCACCCTTCGCGACAAGCGCGCTCGCGGCGGCCGCCGTGGCTTCGTCCAGCACAGGCGGGCCCGGCTTGAACAGGCCGAGCTGGAAGGAAGGTTGTTCGGGGTGCTGGACGGTGAGCCACCGGAACGGACCATTCTTGATGTCGGTGTGGACCTTGAACCCGACCTTCTGCGTGTAGAACGCCAGCGCTTCGTCCTGATCGCGGACGTAGATGCCGACGACTTCGATGCCTTGACTCATGGGACCTCCTTATTTGCTGGAGTCCTTTTTACCGCCGGCTTCCTGGCGCCGCTTCTCCGAAACTGCGGTCTTGAGATTCGGCCGGTTGAGCGCCCGCAAGTAGCATTCCGGCACGTTCTTGGGCTCGAGCGGTGCGCCGCTGTCCTGGCCGCGGATCTCGCCCGGGCTTGCGCCCGTGATGTCGCGGAAGATCCGGCCGAAGGTGCCGAGGCTTTTCCAGCCCGTCTGGAACGCGATGTCGGTGATGGGAAGATCGGTTTCGCGGAGCAGGGCTTTGGCGCGCTCGATGCGGCGCGTGAGCAGGTAGCGATGCGGCGGCACACCGAAGGCCTCGCGGAATTCACGTGCGAAGTGCGCGGGCGAAATGCTGCTGACCCTGGCGAGGCGCATGATCGGCCACGCCTGGTCCGAGGCAGCGTCCATGCGATCTTTGGCGCGCAAGAGGCGCCGCAAGAGTTCGGGATCCTGGGTCATCAGGTTCTTGTTTGGTTTGGTGGAAGGCTACCACCTTGCCGGGGCCATCGGCCGCGGCGAACGGACCCGTGCGTCCGTGCTATCGCTCGCCTAGCTGCGCAGCGCGTCCGAGACCTTGCCGCCGTTCCTCTCCAGCTCCTGCATGACCTTGCGATGGAGCCAGACATTCATCTCCGCGCTGTCGCTGGTGTCGTCGCGGTATCCCAATTCCCGCGCAAGCTCCTTGCGATTCGCGAGCGAAGAATCGATGTCGAGGAGCTTCATGAGATCGACGATCGACGTCTTCCAGTTGAGCTTCTGGGGATTCTTGCTCGACAGATTCATCAGTACCGCTTCGACGTCGACTTCCTCTCGTCGCTCCCACGCCGCATCGGCGGGGCTCGCCGGAATGCCCGGAGACGTCGTGACGGGCACGACGGGCTTGGGCTTTTCATAAGGCGCCTTGGGATCCGGAGACAGGGGCCGGGATTCGTGTTTGCCGCGGAAGATCGCGTCCTTGATGCGATCGAACAGGCTCATCGGGTTCTGCCGAGTGCCGGGATGCGACGTCGCGATCCGGGGGCGTTTCGCGCGTGCATTCGCCTCAGTATCTCGCGCAGGACTAGCGGCGCGACGGCAATGATCAGACTACGCAGCAGGCTTTTCATGGGGCCCATCCTGCTATGGCGATTGCGAGCTATCTGTCCGTGGATTTTCCCGACGGTTGTGGGCGCGCGCCGATTCGAGCCTGCCGACGGCGGCGCAGGAGGGTGTCAGACGAGGGTCGGGCCCGAGGACCTGGTGGTTCCGGGCGGGCCCGGCTTCGGAGAAGCGCGGCACGCCAGTAGTTAGGTGCCGCCTCAGACGTCCAGGTTCGCCACCGCCAGCGCATTCTTCTCGATGAACTCGCGCCGCGGCTCCACCTGATCGCCCATGAGCGTGGTGAAGATCTCGTCGGACGCCAGGATGTCCTCGATGCGCACCTGCATGAGCCGGCGCGTTTGGGGGTTGATCGTGGTGTCCCAGAGCTGTTCGGGATTCATTTCGCCCAGGCCTTTGTAGCGCTGGATGTACTGGCCCTTTCGCGCCTGATCCAGCAACCATGCCATGGCTTCCTTGAACGACCCGACGTCTTCGCGCGCTTCGCCACGCGTGACATAGGCGCCGTCACCGATCATGCCGGCGAGCGTCTTGCCGAGCTCGACGATGCGCCGGTATTCGGCGGACTCGAAGAATTCCTTGGGCAGCGCCTTCTCGGTGACGGAACCGTGTTCGGTCTTGCTGACGACGACTCGCGCGGGGTGACCATCCACCTGGCGGTAGTCGACGCGATAGCTGCGCGGGCTGTCGGAGAGGCCGTTGAGATGCAGCGCGAGATCGCGCGTCCAGTCGCGCATCCAGTCGGCGCGATCGAACTCGGACGCGGTGACTGCGGGCATGTACACCAGCTGCTCGAGCAGGCGCTCGTCGTAGCGGCGCGCCCAGCGACGGATGATCGCCTGCACTTCCTGATACTGACGCGCGAGTGCTTCGAGGCCCTGGCCCGTGAGCGGCGGCGCGGATGCATTCACGTGCAAGCCGGCGTCTTCCAGGGCAGCGGCCAGCAGCATCGCATTGAGCTCATTCTCGTCCTTGACGTAGATCTCGCTCTTGCCGCGCTTCACCTTGTAGAGCGGCGGCTGCGCGATGTAGATGTGCCCGGCCTTGATGAGGTCGGGGATCTGGCGATAGAAGAACGTGAGCAGCAGCGTGCGGATGTGTGATCCGTCCACGTCGGCGTCGGTCATGATGATGACGCGGTGGTAGCGAAGCTTGCCGATGTCGAAGTCGTCCTTGCCGATGCCGCAGCCGAGCGCGGTGATCAGCGTGCCGACTTCCGCGGACGAGAGCATCTTGTCGAAGCGCGCGCGCTCGACGTTCAGGATCTTGCCCTTGAGCGGCAGGATGGCCTGGGTCCGGCGATCGCGGCCCTGCTTCGCCGAGCCGCCTGCCGAGTCACCCTCGACGATGAAGATTTCGCAGAGCGCCGGATCTTTCTCCTGGCAGTCCGCAAGTTTTCCGGGCAGGCCGGCAATGTCGAGCGCGCCCTTTCGGCGCGTCATCTCGCGCGCCTTGCGCGCCGCTTCGCGCGCACGGGCGGCATCGATGATCTTGCTGACGATCGCCTTTGCTTCCTGCGGATGCTCGAGCAGGAACTCGGAGAGCTTCTCGCCCACGGCGGTTTCGACGATGCCCTTCACCTCGGACGAGACCAGCTTGTCCTTGGTCTGTGAGGAGAACTTCGGGTCCGGCAGCTTGACCGAAAGGATCGCAGTGAGACCTTCACGGGAGTCGTCACCCGTGGTCGGGATCTTCTCCTTCTTGGTCGCCATCTCCTTTTCGATGTAATCGTTCAGGGTCCGCGTCAGCGCCGCGCGGAAGCCGGCCAGGTGGGTGCCGCCGTCCTTCTGCGGAATGTTGTTCGTGTAGCAGAACATCGATTCCGTATAGGAATCGTTCCATTGCATGGCTACTTCGACCCCTATTGATCCATCCTGGGAACGGAAGTGGAACACATTGGGGTGGATGCCGACCTTCGTGCGGTTCAGGTGTTTCACGAACTCCTGAAGGCCGCCCTCGTGCTGGAACACATCGCTCTTGGCTTCGCGCTCGTCGTTGAGCTCGATGCGCACGCCTGAGTTCAGGAAGGAAAGTTCACGAAGCCGCTTGGCCAGGACTTCGTAGTCGTAGGTGATGTTCGTGAATATCGTCGGGCTCGCCTTGAAGCGAACGGATGTGCCCTTCTCAGCGGTGTCACCCGTGATCGCCAAGGGGGCAACGGCGTCACCCAGGCGGAATTCCATCTGGTGGCGCTTGCCATCCCGATTGATGGTCAACCACAGGTTATCCGACAAGGCATTCACAACCGACACACCCACGCCGTGAAGGCCGCCAGAGACCTTGTACGAGCTGTCGTCGAATTTACCGCCGGCGTGCAGCACGGTCATGATGACCTCGGCCGCAGAGCGCCCTTCCTCCGGGTGGATATCGGTGGGGATGCCGCGGCCGTTGTCCGATACCGTCACGGACTCATCGGCGTGAATCGTGACGATGATGCGGTCGCAGTGACCCGCCAACGCCTCGTCGATGGCGTTGTCCACGACCTCGAAAACCATGTGGTGAAGGCCGGTGCCGTCATCGGTGTCGCCGATGTACATGCCGGGCCTTTTCCGCACGGCATCGAGACCCTTCAATACTTTGATTTTGCTGGAGTCGTAGACGTCGTTTTGGGTCATGACTGACTCGGAAAAACGGGCCCGAATTATAGCCGGACTACCCGTCCTTGTTCCACGTGAAACGTCGCTCTAGGTGCCTGAAAAAGCGCAGCTTCTGGGGTCAGTGACGTCGCGATCATCTGGCAGCGGAGCGACGTGAGTTCATCGAACAGGCGCTGCAGATTTCTCGCATCGAGTTCGGCGGCGGGATCATCGAGGAGCAGCGTGGCTCGTAGTTGCTTGAGGTCCTGGAGCAGCCGTAGCTGCGACACGATCATCGCGATGGCCGTGAGCTTCTGCTGCCCTCGCGAGAGAGTTTCACGGGCCACGCGCTGGCTTCTCCGCAGGAGTACGTCTGCGCGGTGAGGCCCTGCTGTGGTAGTCCCTTGGCGCCGATCGCGCTCGAGATGGTTGGCCAAGGCGGACCGCAATGACGTATCCGAGAGCCAGCCCGTGGTGAACCCGACGCTCACCGCCAAGCCACCGAAGCGCTCGAAGTTCTGCTCAAGCAACGGCGTAAGTTGGCGCAGCGCCCGCTGCCGTGCGTCGGTGATGGCCTCGCCATTCCGAATCAACTCCGCATCCCACGCTGACAGGTCCGCGTTCGCCTTCAGCGCTGCGTTTCGCTGCTTGAGAGCACGGTTGTAGCGAGCCCAGTGCAGACCGAAACTTGGTTCCACGTGGAACACCAACCAATCCAGCCACCGACGACGTCGCTCGGGGCCCTGATCCACCAGCTTGTGGATCTCTGGATCGATCGCCTGAACCGGTAGCACCCCCGAGAGCTCCAGCAACGACTGAGCGTTT
>JBKPPO010000128.1:0-9351 GCA_046733635.1 Pseudomonadota bacterium
ACGTGATCGTGGGACATGTTCGCTCCGTGCTGGCCTTTGCTGGCAGGAGCGGGAAACTATTCGAACGATATTGCAGAAAGACGACAACGCCGGACTTTCGCCGTCAGTAGTAATCGAGCGCGGCATCCATCACGCGCTCCAGGTCCTGGAGCGAAGGCACCTCTCGCTCGCCCACGCGCGCAGTCGATGTCGCGAAGTCCACGGTGACCTTGAGGTCCGGCGGCTTGTGATTCCCCGGATACTTCCGCATGACGAGTTCCACCGTCGTATCGCCGAGCCACCGCGCCTCATCCAGCGACCAGTGCGAACTGTTGAAGGACAACACGCGCTTGTTTTCCCGCAGGTCGGTGATCCACGGCATCTCGATCCAGAGCGACATGCGCGCCTCCCAGGCGGCCGTGGTCACCTGGTAGCGGCCGTCGGGCGAAATCGAGCGATTGGTGACGTTCACCGGGCGCGATGCGCGATGCAGTCGACTTCCACCTGCGCACCGATGGCAAGTCCGGTGGCGCCGAGAGCGCTGCGCGCCGGAAACCGTCCCGGCTTGAAGTACGTCTTGTAGATCTCGTTGAACTCGCCCCAGCGCGAAATCTCCGCGAGCATCACCGTGCATTTCACGAGGTCCGTCATCGAGTAGCCGTGCGCTTCCAGCGTCGCCTTGATGTTTTCCATCGTCTGTTTGCTTTCTGCTGCGAGTCCGCCGGGCACGAGCTTGAGAGTGCCGGGCTGGATGCCGATCTGACCCGACAAATACAACGTGCCATCGACGCGCACCGCCTCCGCAAGCGGCACGCCGGGTGGATAGACCTTGCCCGAATCCAGGAACTCGGGCCCACCCGGCGGATTGGCGTGGGCGGCGCAAGTCATCGACAGTCCCAACAAGGCGGCGGTGAGCTTCTTCATCGTTCTTCCTGATTTCGTTCCGGGGATGACAACCATTTTTCCAGACGCACGGCGTCTTCGACGCCGCGGTAATAACCTTTGTGGATGGCCATCTCGTGATAGCCCTGATCGGCGTAGAAATTGCGGGCCGGCGCATTCTCGCGGCGGCACTCCAGGGCGATGCGCTCGATGCCGGCGGTCTGCGCGACGGCCTCGAGCCAATGCAGCAGCTCGCGGCCGATTCCTCGCCGGCGATGTTCGGGCCGGACACTGAACAACAGCAAATGCGCCGTGTCGTCGCGATACGCCATGATGCCGAAGGCCGAGAGCCTGCCGGTCTCGCCGATGACGGCGACATTGGTGTCGCGCGACTCGACCGCGAGACGCACGCGCGACTCCGTCCAGCTCCAGCCGAGGCCAGTTTCGATCTGGTCGCGCGACATCGCCGCGATGTCGGCGGCATCCGCGCGTCGGGCGAGTCGGATCGGCTGCATGGCCCCGATCATAAGGGCGACGGTCGGCGCTCTTCCAGCCTCGAAGGCCCGATCGGCGGGCGGGCGAAAGTCCCTCGTGTCAGGGGATCCGCGTCACGTGGCTCACCACGAGCACCCACTGCCCGTTCACCTTGATCAGGGTGTCCGTGAATCGCACATCCACTTTGAAGGCCGCGCCGCCCGATGTGCCTTCGAGCGAGGTGATGCCCTGAACCACCGCGGTTTCGCCATACACACGCGCCGACATGCTGTGGTTCTCGAACCGGGAATACTTCGGATCGCCCGCACGGACCTCCGCGATCACCTGATCGCGCGTCTGCACCTCCGCGCGCGAGGTCACGAGCACGAACTCCGGCGCGAGCAAACGCTCGGCGGCGGCGACATCCTGCAGCCGGAACGCATCGCAGGCGGCCTGCGTGGCCGCCATGGCCTTCTGTGCATCCGCGTCAGCCATCGCCGGGGTAGTTAGCGAGAACCAGAACGCGGCGATCCCGATGAGCAATTTATTCACGGTTGTGCCTCCACCATGCGAATGCCAGCAGCAGGCAGGCTGCGGCGTCGATCCAGAATACGCGTTGCAGCGCTTCACCGTGCGACGAAAGCGGCAGGGCGAGCAGCATGAACGACGACATGCTCACGAATCCTGCAGCGGCGGCGAGGTTGCGCCACTCGTCCCGGAATGCGGACACGATGATGAATCCGCCCAGCAAGCCGAACAGTGCTGCGCGGTGACGCATCAGCAGGAGCAGGTCGTCGTTGCCGAAGGGCAGACCGTACAAGGACTCGAGCTTCGCCGCGCCCAACACGCCGAGTACCGGCAGGAAATTGACGAGGCCGACCAGGACGAAGATGGCGGTGACGACGTGTTTCATGCGCCTTGCGCCTTCTTGAAGAACACCAGCCGCCACGCAGGCCCGAAGACGAACCACAGCACGGTGGTTCCCGCGGCGGTTCGGAACCACTCGTTGAGCTCGGACGTCTTCGCGGCGTCGTCCACGAAAGCGATCAGGCCGCTGAGACACGCGAGCGCGATGATCCACGCGACGATGCAGCGGATCCACAGCGCCATTTCGTATCGGACGGCCTCCCAGCCGACGCTGGGCGCCGGCTTCGGCGCCGGGCCTCCCGCAAACCGATGCGCGAATCGTGCATCGGCCCATCGGATGAGCACACCGCCGAACGCCACGGTGAATCCCACATACGCAGTGGCCAGCCCATGAGCGAAAGTCGCGGGAGTGCCCGAGTCGAGATCCATCGCAGTGAACAGGAGCAGCAGCAGGTCGATGCCCGGCAGCGAGAACAGCAGCACCCTGCTCAGTCGCTCGCGCGAAAGCAGATAGCGCACGGCGAGCGCGATCCCGAGCACCACCCAGAATGCGATTTCGCAGGCGATGATCAGCCAGTACAGGTATGCCGAGCTGCCCACTCAACCGCCACGCTTGCGTGTCACGAATTTCACTTTCGATCCCAAGGGCACCTGCTCCGGCCGCACGCGCGACGAGAGCAGCCCCAACGAACCCTCGTCGTTGAGATGCCAGTACTCGTAGTTCAAGAGCAGCGGCGGGCCCGACGGGGGAGAGATCTCTGCCGCATTTCCACTCAGCGAGGGTTCGGCACCATTCCACGCGGGTTGCAGCACGATCAAGGTCCCACCCTTGGGAAACGCCGGGAAGCTCAGAACCGCCACGTTCTTCGTGACGCTCATGACGATGGCCACCGAGAACTCCTGCGTGGGCGCCGGCATGACTATTCGTCGGCGATGTCCGGGAAGTCCTCCTCGACGAAACGTCCCGAAGAGTCCTTGCCCCAGGCCGTGCCTTCTTCCTCATCGAGTAGCGGGATGATGGACGGATCGTAGTTCGCGATGGTATTGACGTCGTACATCGCGAAGTTCTCGGAGTTCTCCGCGTAGGCCTGGTTCTCGAGGCCCGAGAAGAATCGCCAGCCGCTGTCGGTTTCGGTCTCGGGTTCATCGCGGTACATGAACGACACCGGCATGCCCTGCACGGTGATGTGATCGGAAGCGATGCAGGAGCCGCGCCCTGTGGCCAACGGCTTGATGGCGTCGGCGGGTAGTTTGAAGTTCTTGGTCACCAGTCGCTCCCCATACCGGCGCTCATTCCCGCAGGATCTTGTCCATCGCCTTGCCCTTGGCGAGCTCATCGACGAGCTTGTCCAGGTACCGGATCTTCCGCATGAGCGGATCCTTCACGTCTTCCACTCGAACTCCACAGACCACTCCCGTGATCAGCGAAACGCGGGGATTCATCATCGGCGCCTGGCCGAAGAAGGTTTCGAAGTCGACCTCACCGTCTATCTGCTTCTTCAGTTGCGCCTGGGTGTACCCGGTGAGCCAGCGGATGGTTTCATCCACTTCCTTCTTGGAACGCCCCTTCTTCTCGGCCTTCTGCACGTACAACGGATACACCTTGGCGAACGGCGTCCCGAAGACGCGATGACCCGAATTCTTCCGAGGCTTGGCAGCCATTGTCACCCCCGATCTATCGATATGTGGAGTATGCAGCGTGCGCGGCCTGCCCCGCCGCCCCGCGCAGCGTGATTTTCGGCCAATGGCCGCGGATCGTGATTTCGTGGACCGTCGAGAGGAATACCTTGCTCTCGTTCACCGACTCCACGCTGGACCAGGGGATGAACAACGGCGGACTGCGGAACCGCATCAGGAACAGGACCGACAGTCGCAGACCTTCGCCGTTCACCGTGACGAAGAGGCAATTGTTGTAATTGACCGGAGCGAAATCCTTGCCCATCGATCCGGAGGCGAACCGGAAGCGTTCTCCCTCCACCGGGCCCGGCGCGCCGAATACCTTCGCGAGTCCCGACCATCCGCCCATGCGCGAAAGCAGCGCTGCCACGGCCAGCCACAGCCCGACGAAGAGTGGCAGGAAAAGCTGGGGCTGGAACAAGGTATCGAGGAAGCCGTTCGTCATTCGTCCCCGATCATATCCCGCCCCTCTTTGGTCGCAGGCAGCCCGCTCGGGGGCGCGTGTAATATGCTCGGCACCCGGCGGGCGCCGCTGCTCCCGCACGTTGCGCATCGAGTACTTGAAGCTGGCCGAAGGCCGGTCAGCCCGAACACCCTTCAAAGAGAGTCGAGAATCATGACCGCCAAAGCCTTCGCTCCCCGTCCGATGAAACTCAGCATCCTGACCGCCGCGTTCCAGGAACTGACCCCGCGCGACAAGCGCGACCCCGACCCGGATCTGGCGATCGAGGAATGGCTGGATTTCGCGAAGGAAATCGGCTCGCCGAACATCCAGCTCTCGGCCGCCCTGCACCCCACCCTGAGCGACGTGCCCCCGGAAGCCATGCTCGACCCGGTGGCCAACACCCTCGACCTGCGCCAGCCCTTCGACAAGAACCGCGCCGCGCGCGTGCTCAAGGCCATGAAGGCCACGGGCGTCGGCCTCTCGGACCTCGGCTACTTCGACAACATGCTCGTGGACGACCCCACGGCCCGCAAGCAGAAGCACGACTTCATGCTGCGCGTGTTCGACGCCGCCGCCGCGCTGGGCGCGAGCGCCGTCTGCGGCTTCGTCGGCCGCAACATCAAGCTCGAGATGGACGAGAACCTCGTGATGTTCGAGGAAGTCTTCATCCCGCTGCTCAAGGAAGCCAAGGCGCGCGGCCTCTCCTACCGCGTCGAGCAGTGCCCGATGCCAGGCTGGAACGTCATGGACCGCTGGCACAACAACATCGCCTACGCGCCGGGACCGTGGATCGCCCTGCACCGCATCTGCGAGAAACATGGCGTCGGCGACCAGTTCCGCATCCACTATGATCCCTCGCACGCCATCCTCATGGGCCAGGACACACGCTCGCTGTTCCAGGTGCTGAAGGACGAAGGTTATAGCTTCCTCATCGGCGGCTTCCACGTGAAGGGCCAGGTGGCGAACGTCAAGGGCATCTCGACCTGGGGCTACGGCGGCCAGACCATGCAACGCGGCGACTGGATCAACGGCAAGCCTTCGCCGAACGCAGCCGATCACGTCAACGCCTGGAAGAAGCAGGTGGCCCTGGCGGAGCACGAGCTGCCCGGCACCGCAAAGCACGATCCGCTCGCCTATCTACAGAATCGCAGCGTCGACTGGCTGGACCACCAGCTCGCGGCGCGTGAGTTGCTGTCGATCGATCCGGCGGAGACGTACCTCGTGGTCGAACACGAGTACCCGCCGGCGCGCATTCAGGACAAGAGCAAGCTGGCTCCGGTCCTCAAGGGTTCGCTGGCCTTCGTGAAGGCCATCGACGAAGCCGCCGCCGCGATGTACGCGTTGCAGAACGAAGTCCTGAAGTCGCTGAACATCCCGGTGCAGGGCGTGGGCCGCGAATCCTACCGTTCGTAAGGAGTCCGATACCCATGATCTCCGCCCGCCTGAGCGTGATGATGTTCCTGCAGTTCTTCATCTGGGGCTGCTGGTTCGTCACCCTGGGGACGTTCCTCGGGGCAAACTTTCAGGCGAGCGGAGCGCAGACCGCGCTCGCGTTCTCGACGCAATCCTGGGGCGCGATCATCGCGCCCTTCATCATCGGGTTGATCGCGGATCGCTACTTCAATGCCGAACGCATCCTCGCGGCGCTGCACCTCGTGGGCGCCGTATTGATGTACCAGATGTTCCGCTCGACGGACTTCACGCAGTTCTACCCGTACGTGCTCGCATACATGATCGCGTACATGCCGACGCTGGCGCTCGTGAACTCCATCTCGTTCCGCCAGCTCACGGATCCTTCGCGGCAATTCTCGTTCGTGCGCGTGTGGGGCACGATCGGGTGGATAGTCGCGGGGCTCGTGATCAGCTTCGTGTTCTCCTGGGACTCGCAGGAGTCCGTAGCGCAAGGAGCGCTTCGCAATACCTTCGCGCTGTGCGCGGCGATGTCCGCGGTGCTGGGCATCTACAGCTTCACGCTGCCCGCCACGCCGCCCACGGTCGATCGCGCGAGCGGATTCTCGCTGCGCGGCGCGCTCGGCCTCGATGCGCTCAAGCTGCTGCGCGACTCGAACTTTCGCAAGTTCTTCGTCGCGTCGATCCTGATCTGCATCCCGCTCGCGTTCTACTACCAGAACGCCAGCCCCTTCCTCACCGAGATCGGCACTACCAACGCCACCGGCAAGCTGACCATCGGCCAGATGTCGGAAGTGGCGTTCATGTTGTTGCTGCCCGTGTTCCTGCTGCGCTTCGGCATCAAGACCACGTTGCTGCTCGGCATGGGGGCCTGGGCCGTGCGTTACGTGATGTTCGCCTTCGGCGCGGACAACGCGACCGCGCTGCTCATCATCGGTATCGCGCTGCATGGCATCTGCTACGACTTCTTCTTCGTGTCGGGCCAGATCTACACGGACTCCAAGGCCGGCGAGCATTACCGCAGCGCTGCGCAGGGCATGATCACGCTCGCCACCTATGGCGTCGGCATGCTGATCGGATTCTCGGTGGCGGGCGCGGTGTCGGACCGTTTCGTGGTGGAAGGTGGCCACGACTGGTTCCAGATCTGGATTTATCCCGCCGCGTTCGCCGCGGTGGTGATGGTGTTGTTCGCGCTGCTGTTCAAGGGCGAGGCCATCACTTACGAGGGGCGCAAGTCGAAGGCGGGCTGAGCGCAGCACGCGATCGCGCGGTACTACGGATTCGACCTGCTGGCCGGCGATCACGCAGCCGAAGCGAGCACGCGGCGACGTTCGGCGCTGCGGACCATCAGCGCGGCGCAAAGAGCTCCCGGCATGGCAATCATCAGCACGGGTAGAACATCCTCGAACAGATCTATCTTCCCGGTGATTCCGTTGCGCAACGACCCGATCACGGCCACGACGGGTGCGAGAACGCCGATCCAGGCTACGGTGCGTTTGTGTGTCGGCGCCAGCGCCACCCCGATCGACACAGCCAGCGTGTGTCCCAGGCAGAGCACCCCGACCATCATCCAGAATCCGTAGCGGCTGAAAAACTCCGAGCACAGGAATTCGTCGGATCCTGGCGGCACGTGATGGCAGCCCCACGCGAGGCCGAACGCGAGCACCGCAGTGACGAACAGGATGGCTGCGTAGAGACTGATGGCCGCTGTCCAGCGCGTGGCTGCTCTCATCGCAAACTCAATTTCCTGAGGAAGCGATGCAGATGCGGATCGGTGCGATGAAGCGGAGCCTCTGCAAATCCGAACCACCTTGCATCTTCGAATTCATCTGCATCGTAGGCGATGGTTTGGGTGGCGGATGAATGGATCACGTACCACAGAGACACGTCGGTGTGCCCGGAAGTCAGGCCGACGGTGGTCGTGCAAGTGACCATCAACGGCGCTGCGATCTCGTGCGCCGGCGCGAACCCCAGCTCCTCGCGCAGCTCCCTTACGACCGTATCGCGAGGGTGTTCGCCCGTCTCGACATGCCCACCCGTCGGCAGCCATAACTGCGCCTTCTTGTGATCGACGAGCAGGATGCTCTCGGTATCCACCACTGCGAAATAGGAGACGAGATGTCGGGGCGGCGTCGCCGGTTTCGCCGTTCGGCACAGAGGCGCACCGGAGTCGATCCAGGCCACCGCTTCGCTGCGATGTTGCGCTTCCAGCTCATCGAGCGGCCTGATGGATTCGAGCTCGTGGCGTATCGCGGCGCGCAGATCGCTCATCGTCTGGCGGAACTCCGGCGCGGCCGCTTGGAGGCCGGCAGCATCTTGTTGGTCTTGATGATGAGCCTGCCCTTCCCTTTGGACGGCAAACGCACCGGCGACGATTCGATCGCCGCGGCGAGGAGCGCCTTCACATCCGGATGCGACAACTGCCTCACGCTCTCGAGCTGGATGAAGCGCGCCATCCTTCCCGATCCACGCAGCAGCTTCTTCGGGTCGGGCAACCGCGGCCCGTGGTTGAAGTACAGATCCACGCGATCCGGGCGCGCGGCGATGGACAGGATGGCATCGATGCCGTTTTCCGTTGGCGAATACGCGAGCGAGACGAAACGCGTGTAGTCATAGGCCAGCTCGTTGGCGGTCGGGAGGCGCTTGCGTAACGCAGCCCGCACGGCGCGCACGAATTTCTGCTGCCTGGGTTCCAGCCTGCCGTTCAAGGATTCGAGCTGCGCCTCCGGTGACGGCGCTTCTGTTTTGGTCTTCGCTGCCATTTCCGCTCCCGAAACCAGGCGCCAGCTTGCCCGAACTCCTGCCATTCCTTGAAGGGCTCGACAGTTTCCCACCCCCACCCTTAAGGCGCCCCATGCACCGCCGATACAGTGAACTGTCAAATCACGACTGGAATGTCCCTGAATGCTCCCGGCCCGCGCGCTCCGACACATGTCGATGGTGGATGTCTATCGCCGGCGCCTGGAAGGGCTGCAGGGCGTCTGGGACACGCTTTCGCTGTTGTCGCACATGGGTGGCGACGGCACCGACCTCACGCGCACCCGCGCCGCATTCGAAACGCTGGCCACCGAGCTCGTCGACCAGTTGAGCGCGGAGACCTGCCGCAAGACCCTGCGCCAGCTCAGCGCCAAGGCGCAGGTGTCGATCGACGTGCTGGTACGAAACCTGTTCGAACGCACGGCCGACATCGGCTTCATCTGCGCCGATGACGACATCCGCGCGTATTTCGAGTCGGACACCCGGACGCCCGCGGACGATCAGGCCATGCGCCTGCGCCTCCAGGAGTACGCGCAGAAGTATTCCGTGTACGCCAACGTCGCGCTCGTGGCGCCGGATGGCCAGGTGCTCGTGGAGCTCCAGCAGCGCGGCCTCACGAACAGCAGCGACCCACTGATCGCGCAGACCCTGTCGACCTCGGCCGCGTACGTGGAGACGTACAGGCACTCCGATCTGCTCACGGACGGACGCGCCGGGCTCATCTACTCCTATCGGGTGACGAGCGGCCACCGCGCCGTGGGCGTGTTGTGCCTGTGCTTCGACTTCGCCTCCGAAGTGCACAGCATCTTCTCCAAGCTCTGCAACGCCGACGACTGGACCGTGCTCACCTGGCTGGACCG
>JBKPPO010000129.1:0-7015 GCA_046733635.1 Pseudomonadota bacterium
CACCCGAACAGGCGCTGCGGCTCGCGGACTTCGCCGGCATGGAGCGCCAGAAGCCGGTGGATCGATGCTGGTATTTGCGCCACCCCGGGAACTCCGGTTTCGAGCTCATGATCGTCGACAACCGGGTGGTGCGCATCGAAATCCCCGCGTCATCGAAGCTGCAGACCTTCTCGGGAGCGCGTATCGGCAGCACGGAAGACGAGCTCAAGGCCTGGTACGGAGACCGGCTGGAAATCCAGCCTCACAAGTACGATGAGAACGGCCATACGCTCACGGTCCGCACGCCTCAGGGCGACTTCGGCCTGCGCTTCGAGACTTCTTCCGGCAAGGTCAAGGCCATACAGTCCGGGCCCTGGGAACATCTGCACTATGTAGAGAGGTGTGGCTGATGAACAAACTAGTCGCATTGCTGGCCGCGTGGCTTCTGGCGGGCATCCCCGCCGCGCACGCGAACGACGCCGACGGTATCGCCGGCAACCAGGCGCTGGCCAAGGCCTTCGAGACCGCGTGGAACACGCATGACATGGACCCCGGCTTGCGCAGGATCGTCACGACCGATGTGGACTGGGTGAATGTCGATGGCGGCTGGGGCGCCGGTATCGAGCAGATAGTCACGGGTCATGCGAACGTGCACAAGGCCAAGTTCAAGGACAGCGTGCTCACCGTCAACCAGGTGGATGTCGCGCTCGTGAAGCCCGATGTCGCCGTGGTCCACGTGAAATGGGGAATGCGCGGCGATCGCAACAACGACGGTACCGCGCGCGAGCCCCGGGAAGGCATCTTCACCTGGCTCACCGTGAAGCAGAACGGTGTGTGGAAGATCCGCGCCAGTCACAACTCCAACAAACAAGCCATCCGGTGAGCCATGCTCCAGCTACGACCCAACTGCGAATGCTGTGACCGCGACCTGCCCGGCGATAGCGCCGAGGCGTGGATCTGCTCCTTCGAGTGCACGTTCTGCACCGGCTGCGCGCGCGATACCCTGAAGGGACGCTGCCCGAACTGCGGTGGGGAATTGGCGCAGCGGCCGCCCCGGACGCCGGAAAAGCTGCTCAAGTACCCGGCGTCACGGGAGCGCGTGCACAAACCCGAAGGCTGCGGTAAACGCGTTGCCTGACACCGCGCTCATCTGCCGCGTGCCCGAGGCGGAAAAATATATCGCGCACTACCGGCAACGCTTCGATCCCTCGGCGCGGCGCAACGTGCCCGCGCACGTGACCGTGCTCTATCCGTTCATGCCGCCCGAACAGGTGGATGCCGAGGTGCTGGAAACTTTGCGCGGCATCGCCGCATCGATTCCGCGCTTCGACTACCGTCTGCGGGAAACCCGCCGTTTCCCGCTGGCGCTGTATCTCGCGCCGGATCCGGACCGGTCCTTCTCGGCGCTCATGGATGCGATCTACCGCGCGTTTCCCGACTATCCACCGTTCGAGGGCAAGTTCGAGACCGTGGTTCCGCACATCACCGTGGCGCACGGCGACGAGCCGCAGCTCTGTGAGATCGAAGTGGAGTTGCGGATCGCGCTGCCGCCGTCGGGTGTGTCGGCGCGTTGCGACGAAATGATACTTATCGAGAACGGATCCGGACGCTGGGAGCCCATGCAGGTATTCCCGCTGGGCTGAACCGCGGTCGTTGGTTAGACGGGCCGTCACGCGACGAACCGTTACTCTTTGCGCGATTTTGCGCGTGTAGAATTTCGCGCGTGAAGATCGAAGTCCTCGAACGCCAGCCCGTGAAGGTGGCCTATCTCCGTTACACCGGGCCCTTCGGCGAGCCGCTCGGAAAATTCTGGCGTGCCGCCGTCGCGCCGTGGCTCGCGGATCATGGCCTGCTCGATTGCCCGCGATACGGCGTGTCGCTGGACAATCCTCGCGTGACGCCACCGGAAAGATTCCGCTACGACGCCTGCGTGGAGCTGCCTGTAGGCCTCACCCTTCCGGATGCGGCCGAAACCATCATCCCGGGCGGAGCGTATGCAATCGCCGGATTCAAGGGCACGGGCTCGACGATCAATGCCGGCTGGAACGAATTCTCGGACAAGGTGCTCGAGCTCACGGGCCGGCAGATCGACTCGCGGCGGCATCCGTACGAGCACTATCCCCGCGGCGCCACCTACGACACACGCACGGGTCTGTTCAACTGCGAACTGTGTCTTCCGGTGACTAGCTAGCCACCATGGGCATTCGCATCGTCCGCCTCGGCAGTCCTCGCGCCAGGAACGAGGGCACGCGGCTGGGCACCGTGCGCCGGCCGCCCCGTGGCGTGCCTCGCAAGGACTTCGCGCGTCGCGACTTCTATGACGCCTGGTTCCCGCTGCTCGCTCCGAGCGCGGCGACCTTGAAGCTCGGTCTCGCCGCCGAAACCGAAAAGCAGTGGGCGGCCTTCTCGCGCAAATATCACGCCGAAATGCGTGCGCCGGCGGCCGCGCAGGCCCTGGATGCGCTGGCGGCGCTCTCGCACCACGCTAACTTCTCCGTCGGTTGTTATTGCGAGAACGAGTCTCGATGCCATCGGTCGTTGCTGCGCGCGCTGCTCGCGGCGCGCGGTGCTACCATCGAGCCATGAAATACGCACTCGCGCTCACCGTGCTGGCGTTGTCGTCCGCGGCTCACGCGGAGAACTTCCGCTGTGGAAAGTGGATAGCGTCCACGGATCTGTCGGTGGCCGAACTCGTGGCCCGATGCGGAGAACCGGCGTCCCGGGAGACTCGCACGGAGAACGTGCTGGCCCGCAGCCACACGGGCGGCGGCATGTACAAGACGGGCGAGATCGTGGTGGAAACCTGGACCTATCTGCGCGGCACCCAGGCGCCGCCGGTGCTCGTCACCATCGTCGATGGCCGCATCAAGTCCATCGAGCGAAGGAAGTAGCGATGACGCTCAAGGTGCTGGGGCGCGCCACCTCCATCAATGTGCGCAAGGTGCTCTGGACATGCGCCGAGCTGGATCTGCCCTTCGAGCACGTGGAGTCGGACGCCAAACTACTGGCGCGCAATCCGAACCGCATGTTCCCCGTGATCGAGGATGGCGACTTCGTGCTCTGGGAGTCGAACGCCATCTGCCGTTATCTCGCCGGCAAACATCCACGTTCCACGCTGCTGCCCCAGGATCCCCGGCAGCGGGCGCTGGTCGAGCAGTGGATGGACTGGCAGGCCACGGAGCTCAACAGTAGCTGGCGTTACGCTTTCCTGGCGCTCGTGCGTGTGAACCCCGAATACACGCAGGCCCGGGATATCGCCGCCAGCATCCAGAGCTGGCACGACCACATGCGCATCCTCGACGATCACTTCCAGCACGCCGGGCAGTTCGTCACCGGCGAATTCTTCACGTTGGCCGACGTGGTGCTCGGCTTGTCCGTGCATCGGTGGCTGCTGAGTCCCATCGAGCGCCCGCCGCTCGACGCGGTGCACGGGTATTACCAGCGGTTGTCCGTGCGCCCCGCGTTTCGCGCTCACGTGGACATGAATGTCCCCTGATCCCGCTCATCCGCAGCACCGCCGCCCGCTCTGGGTCGCCTCGCTGGTCACGGTGTTCGCGACACCCGTCGTGGTGACGCTGCTCCTCTACGCCCTCGACCCTTTCGTCGACGAAGAACTGCTGAACCCGGATGGCGACGTGCTGGAGGAGTTCGTGGTCATGCTCGCGGGTGGCATTCCGATCAGCGCCTTCAGCATGTGCGTGATCGCGCTGCCGCTGATCCTGGTGCTCAGGCGACTGGGCTGGCTCATCGTGCCGGCGGTGCTGGCGGTGACGGCCCTGGCGGGAGCGGCAGGCCTCCTGGGCGCCGCGCGAGGGTTCTTCGGTACACGCATGGGACTCGAAGGACTGTCGCTGGGTGCAGGCATGGGCGTCGTCGCCGGGGTCGTTTTCAGCCTGGTGGCCGCAGTCGGCTTCGGTCGGAAGCCGCCGGCAGGGGCGCCGTAAAGTATTGATCGTTAATACTTTCTGGAGCTCACGACGGCCGGATGTGAACGGGGTACCGGAAGGGCGTTTTGGGGTGGTTTTCCCCCTCCGATCTTCCTCCCCACTAGGGCAAACTAGCCGCCCCCAAATTTCCGGACACTGTTAAATGTGCGGCATCGTCGGAGCCATCGCTGAGCGCAACGTAGTTCCCATCCTCATGGAGGGTCTGCGTCGACTCGAATACCGCGGCTACGACTCCGCCGGCATCGCGGTGCTGAACGGCACGGCCAGGCTCAAGCGGCTGCGTACCGTCGGCAAGGTGAAGATGCTCCAGGAGGCGATCGATGCGGACCCCACGCACGGTCCCGTCGGCATCGCGCACACGCGCTGGGCCACGCACGGCGTGCCTTCCGAGCGCAACGCGCACCCGCACATCTCCAAGGACGGTCTCGCCATCGTCCACAACGGCATCATCGAGAATCACGAAGAGCTTCGCGAAGACCTCAAGAAGCTGGGTTACGTGTTCACGTCGGAGACGGACACGGAAGTGATCGCCCATCGTGTACACCATCATCTCAAGTCGCAGAAGGACATCTTCAAGGCCGTGCGCGCCACGGTGGCCGAACTCGAAGGTGCGTATGCGCTGGCCGTGGTCAGCGAGGCCGAGCCGGAGCGCATCATCCTCGCGCGCGAAGGTTGCCCCGTGGTCGTGGGCCTCGGCGTGGACGAGAACTTCGTCGCTTCGGACGTCGCCGCGCTGCTGCCCGTGACGCGCCGTTTCATGTTCCTGGAAGAGGGCGATGTCGCCGACATCCGTCGCACTTCCATCAAGGTGTTGGACAAATCGGGCGCCTCGGTAGACAGGCCCGTTCGCGAGAGCGAGCTCTCCGCCGACGCCGCCGAGAAGGGCCAGTACCGGCATTTCATGCTCAAGGAGATCCACGAGCAGCCGCGCGCGGTCGCCGACACGCTGGCCGAGCGTGTGGCCAATGGCCGTTTGCTGGAAGCCGCGTTCGGCCCGGCCGCCACCGACATCTTCAAGAAGGTGGAGCACGTCCACATCATCGCCTGCGGCACGAGTTACCACTCGGGCGTCGTCGCGCGGTACTTCATCGAGCAGATCTGCAAGATTCCCTGCACGGTCGAGATCGCGAGCGAATATCGCTACCGCAATCCCGTGGTGCCGAAGAACTCGCTGTTCGTGACGATCTCGCAATCCGGCGAAACCGCGGACACGCTGGCTGCGCTGCGCCTCGCCAAGCAGGCGGGTTATCTCTCGTCGCTGGCCATCTGCAACGTGCCCGAGAGCTCGCTGGTGCGTGAGTCCGAGCTCGTGATGCTCACGCGCGCCGGCCCGGAGATCGGCGTGGCGTCGACGAAAGCGTTCACCACGCAGCTCACCGCGCTCAGCATGCTGGTGATCGCGCTCGCCAAGGGCCGCACGGCCGACGCCGAACGCGAGCGCAGCCTCGTGCAGCGCCTCATCGAGATTCCGTCGGTCATCGAGAAGACGCTGTCCCTCGATCCGATCATCTACGACCTGGCCAAGCGCTTCGCGGACAAGCACCACTCGCTGTTCCTGGGTCGCGGCGCGCTCAGCGCCATCGCGATGGAAGGTGCGCTCAAGCTCAAGGAAATCTCGTACATCCACGCCGAGGCGTATGCGGCCGGTGAGCTCAAGCACGGCCCGTTGGCGCTCGTGGACGCGGACATGCCCGTCATCACGGTTGCGCCCAACAACGACCTGCTCGAGAAGCTCAAGAGCAACCTCATGGAAGTGCGCGCGCGTGGCGGCGAGCTCATCGTGTTCGCCGATCCGGAGTCGGGCATCGAGCCCTCGGACGGCGTCACCGTGATCAACATGCCGAAGCACGTGAGCTACTTCCAGGCGCCCATCGTCTACACCGTGCCGCTGCAGCTGCTGGCCTATCACGTGGCCATCCTCAAGGGCACCGACGTCGACCAGCCGCGCAACCTCGCGAAGTCCGTCACCGTCGAATAAGTGGGGTCAGACCCCATTACCGGGAAAAGGGGCCAGAGCTGCATGGAACGCAAGATTGCCGAACAGATCGTCGCGCTGGTGAACAGCCAGATCGATCAGCTCATCTCGACCCTGGAGCCGTTGGAAGCCGCGATCAGCCCCGAGGAATTCGCCGGCTACAAGCGCGGCATCGCCAAGGTCATCGCGGCTTTCGAGAACGAAGTCATCGATCGCGTGGCGCGCGAGCACCCCGACCTCAAGCCCGCCGACGATGATGCGGATCCGGCCGAGGACGCCGATCCGCCGAAGTCCCGCCGCAACTGATCTTCCCCGTCGATATGGCATCCTTGGCGGGATGGATGCACTCCCTAACTTCCCGGTCCTCGCTCCGTTCGTTCTGCTGCTCGCCGCGGTGCTCGGCCTTTGGCTGCACCGCGCCGTATGGATCGCGGCGCTCGTCGCGGCCGTAGCCCTCGGTTATCACAGTGGCGCCTTGCAGGGCCTCGCCGCGCTCTGGATCCTGATCGCCGCGGCGCTCGCCTGGAGCTACGCGCGAGCACGCGCCCGCGCGACGACCCGCGGCGCCCGGCTTCTTCAGTTCGTCGCAGGCTTCGTCTTCTTCATTTACGCGCTCGCGATGGCGCTGGCGCTGCTGCCCGGGTTCATCCGCGTGGAGCTGACGCCCGCACGTGTGCTCTCGGAGGGTGCGCTGCCCTATGCACTGGCCGTCGGCTTTCCGAAGGTCGTGATCGGTATCCTGATCCTCGGCCTCATCAACCCCGTTCTTTCGGTCTCCGGGCTTGCCCAAACCCTCCGGAGCGCACTGCCGGTATTCGTGATCACGCTCATCGCCGTGATCGCCTGCGCGCTCGCGCTGGGTTACACGCGTCTCGACCCGCACTGGGCGCCGCTGTTCCTGCTCTGGGCGCCCATCAATCTGTTCTTCACCTGCCTTTCAGAGGAGGCGTTCTTCCGCGGCTACGTTCAACACGAACTCGCGCGCATCGGAGAGAACCGCGCGCTCTGGGGCGCATTCGCGCTCGTGGTCGGCGCGGTGTTGTTCGGCCTCGTTCATTTCGCAGGCGGCGTCGCCTACGTCGTCGCCGGGGTGGTCGCGGGACTGGGATACGGC